>DHWR01000259.1:3850-7722 GCA_002413265.1 Chloroflexi bacterium UBA5177 | reverse complement strand
ATGATCTTCCAGGATCCGTTCGGCTCGCTCAATCCCGTCAAGCGAGTCAAGCATCACCTGGTGCGGCCTCTGCGCGCCCATCACATCGTTCCCCACGACCAAATCGACAAGCGGGTACTCGAGCTGCTGACGACGGTGGGTCTGGTGCCCGCGGAAGAGTTCGCTCGCAAGTACCCGCATCAGCTTTCGGGCGGGCAGCGCCAGCGCATTTCCATAGCGCGCGGGCTCGCGGTCGAACCAGACGTGATTCTCGCCGACGAGCCGATATCGATGCTGGATGTCTCGATTCGGATGGGCATCCTGAACTTGATCCTCAAGTTGAAAAACGAGAAGAACATCGCGTTCCTGTACATCACTCACGACATCGCGAGTGCGCGCTACGTGGCGGACGAGATGCTCGTGATGTATGCAGGTCAGGTGGTCGAGAAGGGCGAGACGGACGCTGTCATCCAGACGCCCGCCCACCCCTACACACGGCTGCTTCTCTCGGCCATCCCCAACCCCGAGAGGGGCACCGAGCAGGGACACTTCGAAGCTGCTGGCGAGGCGAAGGGCGTCATCGATCCAAAGGATGAGTGCCGATTCGTGTCACGGTGCCCCGTCGCTGTCGAGGCCAGCCACTGCAGGATGCCAAGGCTCGTTGAAATCGAACCTAATCACTGGGTCCGGTGCCATCTCTATCCGGGCGCCTAGGAGGAGTGAGCCAATAACACAGCGTCCGCGGAGGTAGCAATGACAAGGTGACGTTCCACTCGTTTCGCCGACCCGAGAGGGTACGCACCCGGCACGGTTCTTGCTCGGTGAATGCAAGGCGGCGCACTCGATAGTCAGCTGAGCTCGAGAAGGGAAGGATGATCAGATGGCAAAAACGGGACGTATGCATCGCTCTAGATGGGCACTCCGCACTCTGGTATTGCTCGCGATCACTGCACTTTTAGCGCTGCCCGCCAGCGCGGGTGCGTCTGGCGGGACGGGCAATCAAATCGCCACCTACAACGGCGGCTTCACCGCGGCGCAGCGGGCAAACCTCTACCAGATAGCGAAAGATACGTGGAAGTTCTATCAGGCTGACACGAGTACGCCTACGAATCTGCCGCTGGATAACGTCGGTTTTAACGGTGCGCCTGCTCAAGGTCAATACACCTCCGCCGCCAACATCGGCGTCTACCTGTGGGCCGTCGTCTCAGCGATGGACCTATCGATCATCAGCCGGGCTCAGGCTCGGTCCCTCCTCACCACCGAGCTGAACGCAGTGAGCGGGCTCCAGAAATTCGACGGTTTCCTGTACCAGTGGTACAGCACCACGACCGGGCATGTGATCAAGGGTCCGCCGAACAACGTCGATTGCTCGACCGACACGAATCCACAGTTCGGCGACGTGTGCATCCAAATCTCACAGGTCGACAACGGCTGGTACGCATCGGGATTGATCATCGTTCGCCAGGCGTTGCCGGAGCTCAGAGGGGTAGTGGACGGCCTGCTGAACCCGATGAACTTCGGTATCTTTTATGACAACGGCCCCGAAACCTCATGCAACGTGTACTACAACGCCAGCAATCCCAGTGATCCGTACAACTACCAGCCGACCGGTCAAGAGTACGGCGTGTACTTCGTGGGATACCCGCCAAGTCAGAACGAAAACCGCTACTACCACAACGGCGCTCAGTACAGTGATCCCCGGATTTCTCAATACATCGGTATGGGGCTGCACCAGATGCCGGGGAACGTGTGGTGGCGGTCGTGGCGGACCCTGCCGCCAAAGGCTCCGTACGACAACTGCCAGGCAACCGATCCCGATTTCTCGTGGCAGGGGCAATGGCCGGTGGCGGGTTCTTGGCAGGACTACACGGATCCGCAGTCCGGCCAGACCTTCCATGTTTGGGAAGGCCACTACGTCTACCCAGGTGACAGCAGCCTCACGTTTGTTCCCACCTGGGCCGGAGGCATGTTCGAGGGCGAAATGGCCAACCTGGTGGTCCCCGAGACGTCCTGGGGCACCCACAGCTACGGGCTGAACGACCTTCGCTGGGCGCAGGTGCAGGTGAAATATGCGACGCAGAAGCTCGGCTACCCGGTTTGGGGGATGTCCCCATCGAGCACACCTGACGACACCGGCAACTACCAGGCGTACGGCGCAACCGGGCTCGCCTGGCCGTACAGCAACACGCCGAGGACCGGCCTTTCACAGTGTTACGAGTGCAGCGGTCCGGACATGGAAAGCGCGGTCACCCCTCACGCTTCGTTCATCGCGCTCGATGTACTGCCCCAGGAGGCGTACGCCAACATCCAGGCTCTGCGAACCAATTACCCGGATGTCTACGGTCCGTACGGCTTCTTCGACGCCGTCGCTCCGAACGCATACACCTACACGCAGTACCCGAACGGCGTGCAGACCAACTACTCGGTCTCTGCCGGCCAGGTGGGCCATCGCTACCTGGTTCTGGACCAGTCAATGATCATGGCGGGGCTCGACAACGCGCTCAACAACCGCCAGCTACAACGGTACTTCGCACGTGACTCCGTTTCGTGGGCCGCGCAGACGTACCTTTCGATGGAGACGATGTCCATCCACTAGCGTCACATCGGTGAGTGGAACCTCAGAGGGGCGGCTTCGTGCCGCCCCTCTGATCGTCCCAGTCGACGCACGCACCAGCACGCTGTCCGCCCGGAGTGAGACATAGACGCGAGTCCCGGAGACCGACCAGCGGGAGACGAAGGCGCATGGAGTCCATCAGGGCCCTGACAATCGAGGATAAGACGTCGCTCGTGAAGGGAGAACTGAGCAACGCGCGAGGTCTTTCCTTCACATTTCTCGAGAATGGCTCCATCTTCGCCATCACCCACAACGGCATCCTCATCAATCAGGTCCTCGGCAGCCCGCTTGACGGTGGGCTCGCAAACCTATTCATTCGCCACCGCGGCACGGAGGGCGTATCGTACTTTCCGCTCTTGGGTCCAGCGTCGGACAGCCGTTTTGCGGTCGGTGAGCGAGAGGCGGGCTGGGCGGGAGCTCGAAACGGCCTGGAGTACAGCTGCCGCCTGCGCATGGCTACCGAGCAGACAATGTGGCTCTGGACCGTCCGCGTTCACAACACCTCATCAGAAGAACAGGTCGTGGATGTGGTGCTTGCTCAGGACCTCGGGTTGGCCCATCCGGCCGCGGTTCGGGCCAATGAGCTCTACACCAGCCAGTACATCGACCACACGACCTACAACACCGCCGAGTACGGATACGTCGTTTGTTCGCGACAGAACCAGAAGCAGGACGCCGTTTTCCCCTGGATCCTTCACGGCTGCTTGGAAGGTACCGCCGGTTACCTGACCGATGGCTTCCAGTTCTTGGGACTGGATTACAAGAACACGAACGTTCCCGCGGCGTTGGTAGCAGACGAATTCCCCAATGCGAGGTATCAGTACGAGGTGGCGCTGCCGTCGCTGAAGACAGCCCCAGCGCGTTTAGGATCCGGCGACGCACTCGACCTCACGTTTTTCGCGGTCTATGAAGGCGATCACCCAGACGCGACAAGCGAGGCGGATCTGGACAAGATCCAGTCAGCGCGGAGAGAGTTTGAGCGTCTCCATGAGGAAGCCGGCCTCGACACCGCCTCCGCTCCGAAGCCCAAGACATCCAGCATCTTCGACGCCGGTCTCGTTTTCGACGTTCAAGATCTGACGCCAGGAGATCTGGACCGACTCTTCAGCCCTGAGCGCAGACACATCGAACGGCAGAACGGCAAGCTTCTGTCCTTCTTTTACGGTCCTGAGTATCACGTCGTGTTGGCGGACAAGGAGCTGCTTTGTGAGCGCCCGCACGGACATATTCTGCGGTCCGGTGACCGTCTGCTGCCCGACGAGAACATCCTGTCCCTCAC
>DHWR01000259.1:1976-3515 GCA_002413265.1 Chloroflexi bacterium UBA5177 | reverse complement strand
TGACGATCTCGCGTAGCCCGCTCAACGTTTTAAAGTCCAGCGGGCTGCGAATCTTTGTGAAAACGCCTGCCGGGTACGAGCTGCTTGGCCTGCCGTCGGCCTTTGAGATGCGCCTGAACAGCGCGCGCTGGATCTACAAATCGGCGGCGGCCACCATCGATGTGAAGGTGTGGACGTCGATGCGCGAGCCGGCGTGCTTTCTTGAAATCGAGGTGGAGGGCTCTGAGGGCCTGCAGTTCCTGATCTCTGTCAATGTTGTGTTGGGCGGGACGGAATACGAGGCTGGCGGTGTGGTCCGCATCGACGAGCAGCGCAAGCGCGTGGAGCTGGTTCCGGCGACTGGATCTCTCATGGCTGAGAGATATCCGGAGGCCAGATGCTTTATCGCCGCCACCGACCCGCTTGCCATCGACGGCATCGGTGGCGATGGGATGTTATTCGTCGACGGACGTGATCGCGGCTCGGCATACGTCGTCTTTAAGTCCTATGCCGTAAAACAGGCCGGCCTGGTGCTGACCGGTGACCTGCTAAGTGGTAAGCAGGCCGCTGAGCGTGCAGACAAGTACGTGAAGTCAACCAACGATTGGGACGCCGCGCGGCGTGACTCGGAAGCATTCTGGCGAAAGCTTCTCAAGAACCCGACGCTCCGCTCTGCATCCGAAGACGATCATGTATCAAGGCTCAACGACACGCTGGCATGGTACGGGCAAAACGCCCTGGTGCATCTGAGCACTCCGTACGGTCTAGAGCAGTACAGTGGGGCCGCCTGGGGCCTGCGAGACGTATGCCAGGGACCGGTAGAGTTCTTGCTTACCACCAGGAACTTCGACTCCGTCAAGAGCCTGTTGAAGAAAGTCTATGCCCACCAGCTCCGCGACGGAGGCGACTGGCCTCAATGGTTCATGCTCGATCGGTACCAAGACATCCACGCGCCCGACAGCCACGCGGACATTATTGTGTGGCCGATGAAGGCCATCTGCGACTATGTCGCGGCCACGAACGACCTGGCTTTCCTGGACGAAGAAATCGCGTTCGCCGGCGGTGAGGCGACAGAAGGCGAAGGGCAGACAGCATCGCTCTTCTCCCACACTCTCCTACAGATCGAGGCGATCGAAGCGAGATGCATTTCCGGCACGGCGCTGGCCGCCTACGGCCATGGTGACTGGGAAGACAACCTTCAGCCAGTGGACCCGGCGGCCCGTCAGCGCTGGGTGAGTCCCTGGACGGTAGAGCTCATCTACCAGACCTTCGGGCGGTACGCGGAGGTCTGTGCGCGGGACGGGAAACGTGACACGTGCGAGCGCCTGACCGCTTTCTGCCGGAGGATCCGCGACGACTTCAATCAGCATCTGGTCAAGGACGGCGTGACAGCGGGTTTGGTTGATTTCGGCCCCGCAGGCATCGAGTATCTGCTTCATCCGAACGACCAAAGGACCGGCGTTCATTACCGGCTGTTGCCGATGACGCGGGGCATCATCAGCGGCATCTTCTCAGAGCAGCAAATGCGGGATCACCTCGCCATCATCAACGAGCACCTGA
>DHWR01000259.1:0-1759 GCA_002413265.1 Chloroflexi bacterium UBA5177 | reverse complement strand
TGGAGGCCATGACAAAGCTCGGCCGCGCCGACGATGCCTTCCGTGGGCTGCTGACGATCATGCCGATCGGAATTGAAGAGGTCGTTCCATCCGCCTTGCGACGCCAGAGCAACGCGTATTTCAGCAGCTCCGACGCCGCGTTCAGCGACCGCTATGAAGCTTCGGAAAACTTCGACCGGTTGCGTGAGTCACAGGTTGGAGTGAAGGCTGGATGGAGGATCTACTCGAGCGGGCCAGGAATGTACATCGCGCAGCTAATTTTGAATGTGCTTGGCCTGCGCGAGCACTTCTCCGATGTCTTGTTGGATCCCGTTCTGCCGCGAGAGTTAGATGGACTGACCTTCGAGTTTGAGTACGAGGGAAGGCCTGTGCTGTACACCTACCACGTCACCGCACAGGGGTATTCGCCGCACCGAGTCGCAGTCAACGGGACAGACATCGAGGAAATACGCTACTCAGAAAATCCGTACCGAACCGGCGGAGTGTTGATCTCAAAGGCGGACTTCATAGGGCGCCTTGACCGAGGGCACAATCGCGTAGAGATATCCGTCTGACCCTGCCCGCGAGGGAGCCGCTTAAACATCGAATGACGAGGAAGTGGATCGGACTTGTGTCTCCCGCGAGATCTGCGGCGCCCCTTGTCAGACGGGCCAGGGTGTCCTCCGCTGGACTGTCACCCCAGTCTCGACCACAACCGGGTCACGCGGCGCCAGCAACCTGCTACGAGGGTGTGGTCGAGGTTCCCTTGGAATGATTAGCGACCTGTAGAGAGGGTGTGAGCGACGCGACGACGCCAGCAGCCGTGCCCGCACCCCCGCATTCCGCTGCAAGCTCACACGGGACCTTTTCCCTGTTGGGCGATCTCCGTCAGTAAGCGGTACTCACGCTCAAGCTCAGCCCTCTGTAGCTGGACTCCCCTACCAGTGTCGGTGTCGATTGAGCACGCACGAATCGCCCCTTCGCCACAATCTGCTCTCGAGCCTCCACCCATTGGCCGAGGCGGAGATCCACGCGAATTCGTGCAAACGCGGGAGGTTGAAATGGACGCCTTTCATGGTTGACGTCTTTGCCGCAGTCGGTAGCGGTCGATGCTCACTTGGCGAAGCTGGTGGGCGAGGTCCTGATTCTGGTCGGCTGAAGCTTGCATGTCACCCAGTCGATCAGCAACGATGGCGCAGTCCTCTTCCAGCGTCGGGAGACCAGCCCCACTGATTTGATCGTCCAGATAGCTGCGCCAATCTGCAGGCGCGTAGTAATCGGTACAGCTTGGCCCGCTGACCTCAACCGCCCACTGACCACGATCTTTGACCACGCGGACGCATATTGCCTCTCCTTTGAAAACCAGTAACCTATTGCCAAAATGACGCGGAAAGTACCCGTCCTCGATCAGTCGAAGACCCGCCGCTGCAAGTGTCTCTTGCAATTGCTGCACCGGCAGAGGTGGCCGCTCCGATTCCATCGCTGTTATTTCCCTCGGACCATTTCCATCTCGTCGGAGGTAACTCGATAGCCGTGATCTTCCAGGGTCAAGTCTGAGGCCCACGTTTTAACATATCCCTTCAGACGCAGGCCCGTCCGCTCTGACAGAGTGGCGTCCTGGAACCGGCAACACGCTCTATTTGTGCCGCATTCCTCGGCTCCGATGCCGCGCGCGCATCGCGTTTGTGGGCCGCTGACGAGTGGAGCGCACAATGCAGTAGGGATATTCGTCAAAACGCATAGTTGGGGTGCACCAGTGTCGATTGAAGATGAAATGGAC
>DHWR01000163.1:21494-21760 GCA_002413265.1 Chloroflexi bacterium UBA5177 | reverse complement strand
CTCGCCGAAAAGAGCGGCCTTCGAGTCAGCGGCGCAGCATTGGCCGGCGCGGAGCTCGTTCCTTTCACGGCCGAAACACGCATGAGCGGCATCAAGGCCAATGGCGACCAGATCATGAAAGGTGCGGTAGACTCCATTCGCCGCATCATCTCCAACGCGCCTGAGGAGCTGACCGAGGTAGCCGATCGCATTGCGCGTGAAGGCGGTACGCCGCTCGCCGTAGCCCATAACGGCGAGGCGATTGGCGTCATCTACCTCAAGGACAC
>DHWR01000163.1:19705-21356 GCA_002413265.1 Chloroflexi bacterium UBA5177 | reverse complement strand
GTCATCTACCTCAAGGACACGATCAAACCTGGCATGAGCGAGCGCTTCGAACAACTGCGCCGCATGGGCATCCGCACCGTCATGGTCACCGGCGACAATCGCCTCACTGCGGCCACCATCGCGCACGAGGCCGGTGTTGACGACTTTGTGGCCGAGAGCAAACCTGAAGACAAGATCGGCCTGATCCGGTCCGAGCAGGCGGAGGGGAAGCTGGTGGCCATGACCGGTGATGGCACCAACGACGCTCCGGCCCTGGCGCAGGCCGACGTGGGCATGGCGATGAACTCGGGGACTCAGGCCGCCAAAGAAGCCGGCAACATGATCGACCTCGACAACAACCCGACCAAGCTGATCGAGGTGGTTGCGATCGGTAAGCAGCTCTTGATCACGCGCGGGGCGCTGACCACCTTCAGCATCTCCAACGACGTGGCGAAGTACTTCGCCATCCTGCCGGCCATGTTCAGCATTCAGTTCCCGGAGCTTGGCGCACTCAACGTCATGAAGCTCTCGACTCCACACTCGGCGGTCCTCGCCGCCGTGATCTTCAACGCCCTGATCATCATCGGCCTGATTCCCTTGGCGCTACGTGGTGTTCAGTATCGGCCGGTGGGCGCAGCCGCCGTTCTCCGTCGCAATCTACTGATCTACGGTCTAGGCGGCATCATCGTACCCTTCGCCGGCATCAAGATCATCGACATCGTCCTCACCATCTCTCATCTCACTGCTTAAGGATTCTTTATGAGCGCTCAGGCAGAGCCACAACCCGCACCAGCAACCAGCCGCACGTCCATACGAGGACTCCTCGTCACGTCGGTCCTTATGACGGTAGTCCTGATGGTGGGAACCGGCATCATCTATCCTCTTGCCATGGCGGGTCTAGCCCAGGTCTTCTTCCACGATCAGTCCAACGGCTCGCTCGTCAAGAACGCGCAGGGCCAGGTCGTCGGGTCCAGCCTGATCGGGCAGAACTTCACAAAGCCCAAGTACTTCCATCCCAGGCTCTCAGCCGCGGGCAAAGGCTACGACGCTAGCTCCTCCGGCGGCACGAACCTCGGTCCAACCAACAAGACCCTAATGAAGAACACCATTACTCAAGCAAACCTCATCCGCAAGGAGGACCACTTGCCCGCCAATTATCCGCTGCCGGCGGATGCGGTATCGACTTCAGCCAGCGGTCTCGATCCGAACATCAGCCCGGCCTACGCCGATTTGCAGGTGCCGCGTGTGGCCGGCGCTCGAGGCATCAGCCAGGCCAAGGTCCTGGCGCTGGTGAAGAAGTACACCTCCGGTCGCACGCTCGGCGTGCTTGGCGAGCCACGTGTGAACGTTCTACAGGTGAACTTGGCCCTGGACGCTAGTCGCAGATAGCCATGCAATGGATCATGGCTAGTCATGCTCGGGCTGCGTGCGGGTGCGACCGGAAGAGCTCTCGAGCGCAGACTCGAATGTCGCCCACGTGCCGTGCGGTCGATGCAGGCCAGCCGGTAACCGAGGTCCGCACGGCCGACAGAGCACTGCGTCAAGATGCCTGAAGAGTACCAGCGCCCAGATCCGGACGCACTACTCGCGCTAATCCACGCGCAGGAGCCGAAACGGGGAGGGCTCCGCCTCTGGCTCGGCGCGGCTCCCGGCGTGGGCAAGACCTTCGCCA
>DHWR01000163.1:3739-19562 GCA_002413265.1 Chloroflexi bacterium UBA5177 | reverse complement strand
AGGCAAGACCTTCGCCATGCTCCAGGAGGCTCATCGGAGGAAGTCTCGCGGAACCGACGTCGTCGTTGGCTTCGTTGAGACTCACGACCGTGCCCGCACTGCCGAACTGATCGCAAACCTCGAGGTCATTCCACCGCGTGAAGTCCTTTACAAAGGTGTGGTGCTGCGCGAAATGGACACAGAAGCAGTGCTCGCTCGCCATCCCCAGGTGGCTCTCGTCGACGAGCTTGCACACAGCAATGCGCCGGGCTCCAAACACGAAAAGCGCTATCAAGATGTTCAAGAATTGCTGGACGGGGGCATCACCGTCATCTCGACTCTCAATATTCAACATCTCGAGAGTCTCAACGACTACATCGAACAGATGACGGGGGTCGAGGTTCATGAGACGATTCCGGACTGGGTAGTTGACGAAGCAGAGCAGGTCGAGCTGATCGACATGGCGCCGGAGGCTCTGATCCAGCGCATGAAGCATGGAAATATCTACCCACCCGAACAGAGCCAACGAGCTCTGGAAAACTTCTTTACGGTGAGCAACTTGACGGCACTGAGGGATTTGGCGTTGCGAGCAACCGCTAGGGAAGTGGAACAGAAGCTCGATGCCTTCATGGTTGGCGGGAGGGTCGGGAGATCTGCGTCAGTCGGGGAACGCGTCATGGTGGGTGTGGACCATCGGCCCATCGGAAAAACGCTCATTCGACGCGGCTGGCGCATCGCCGCGGCACTCAAGGGAGAGCTTTTGGTCGTCCACGTCGACCCTCAAGAGGGACGGCGTCGGGCCCAGAGTGTCGAAGAGGAGCGTCAGCTTCGCGCAAACCTCCAACTCGCTGACGAGATGGGGGCGAGGGTAGTGCGTCTGCGAGGCAAGGTGTCCGAGGAGTTGATCGCGTATGCTGGCGAAAACCATGTATCTCAGCTCGTAATCGGTCACCCGACCCACAGTCGATTGGAAGAATTTCTGCACGGTTCGCTAACGAGTCACATCCTTCGGAAGATGCCGGGAATCGATGTCCACGTCGTCGCTAACACAGAAGGGGGCCGAACCAGCAAGAATGACGACAGTCCACCCTGAGGGTGACAGGAGCCCGCTCTCCTCCCTAGGCAACGGCCAACGTCTTGGGCTTCTTGCAGCTGCCTTGCTCACCGCCCTATCCGCGAGCCTGACGGTTACTCATGCCGGTGCTGTGCCGGCGTTTCTGGCTTCAGGATTGGCGCTTGCCGCATGGGCAGCGATAGTCGGGCAGGCGACGGAGCAACTGGGGCAGCGGGTGGGGCCCGGCACCACCGGAGTACTGCAGTCGGCCCTGGGAAATCTGCCCGAACTGTTTGTCGGTATCTTTGCGCTCCGCGCCGGGCTGATCACCGTTGTCCAGGCCACCATCGTCGGGTCTGTCCTGGGAAATAGTCTCCTCGTTCTTGGGCTCGCGTTTCTCGTTGGCGGACATCGCCATGGCACCCAGCGCTTTTCCCCCGAAGCACCGCGGACCATTGCCACGCTGACTCTTTTGGCGGTTGCAGCGCTCGCCGTGCCGACCCTGGCCCATGGGCTGCACACGCCTGCCGGGGCCCATACGGATGCGCTCAGCGTGGCTTGCGCAGTCGTGTTGCTGGTCATCTTCGCGCTCAGCATTCCCTCGTCTCTCAGTGGAGGGCCCCCAGCCATTCCCGCGGAGAACGAGGAGCTACGCGCCGCTGCCTGGCCACTTTGGCTGGCCGTATCCGTGCTTGCCACGGCGGGTTTCGGATCGGTTTTCGTCTCTGACTGGTTCGTCGGAGCACTCAAGCCGGCTATCTCTGTGCTGCACCTGTCGCAAGCCTTCACGGGGCTGGTGATCGTGGCTATCGCAGGCAATGCAGTGGAGAACTTTGTTGGAGTCCGATTCGCCGCCCGCAACAAGCCGGACTACGCGATCAGCGTGATCCTCAACAGCTCACTGCAGGTGGCGCTCGGGCTAACACCTGTGCTTGTTCTGCTCAGCTTTTTCATAGGTGGGGTGCACTTCACTCTCGTGCTCCCACCGCTGCTGGTAGCGGCACTCGGCCTGGCGGCCGTGATCAGCGCTTTCATCGTCTTCGACGGGGAATCGACTTGGCTGGAGGGGGCCGCGCTCATCGGGCTTTACATCATGATCGCCGCTTCTTTCTGGTGGGGTTAGATGCCACCCTCACTGGTTGTTTTTACGGGTGCGATTCGCCGTTAGGCGCTGCTCCCGTTTGTGGGGACCGGCGCGGGCGTCGCCACCGTCGACCGCAAGACGCCGATCCTCATCCAAGGGCTCGACCGAGATCCCTTGAATGAGGATCGTAAACAGCACGACACCAAAGGTCATGGTCAGGATCAAGGAGTGATGCGGGACCGTCTATTGTCTCCACATCCAGCCCCGAACCGTGACTGCAACGGCCCGGTCTGGGACTGGATATCAGCATGGCACCGGCTTCGCCGACGAGCCATGACATGCCCTTGTTCTGATCGGAGTTACTGGGCACGGGTTCTCTCGAAACGGGGGGGAGAATGATGATGTGATTAACCGGGTGCAGGGCCTGGTGCTTGGCTTCTTCGCGTTCGCCTGGATCGGCCTCACGGTCATCGGACTGGTGATGCTCGCAGGCCACCGTCGCGGCGGCGTATGGGGCGAACTCTGACCAAGAAAGTCCTCCAGGAATTCCAATCAACTTGCCTCAGTTTTCGCGACTGCGCGCCTGCTCGCGCCTCACCTCGTCTGTCAGGTTTCCCGCAACGGTTCAACGACCGGGAAGATTATTGTCTGAAGCGAACGGCGGACGGAGCAGTGGTTTAGGGTGGAGCATGAACGAGCGACCTGGAGCCAAGTCAAGCCTCGGCCGAACTGCGGATGAGCTGAAGCGAATCCTGCAACAAGGACAACCTCTCTGTTCCGTCTGTCTTTTCGCGCATGCAGCGCTTCTGCGCTATGTCGAATCCCTTTTCTATGAGCGCGTCAACGACGTGGGGACACGAGCAGAGCTGCGAAAGTCTGGCGGCTTCTGCCGCTTCCATGCGCAGGCGATATCGAACCATGCGGACGCTCTCGGCTCGGCAATCATCCTGGAAGACCTTATCAAGCAGGTGGTTCGTGGCATCGAGAAAGGCAAGTTCGTCGCCGAAACGAGCTCAAACCCACTCCTGCGGTTATTTGACGATCGGCGCAACGACGTTTATACGCCCGTCTGCGTAATCTGCCTCAAAGAGAAGGAGCTCGAGGAGCTGGCCGTCCACACCCTCTGCCAAGCGTTAGTGAACGTCGACTTCAAAGAGCGGTTCGAACGTTCCAGCGGCCTGTGCATCCCACACTTCCGCCTGGCGGCTCGGCACCACCGGGAGTCGCCAGGCTGGACGATTGTCGTGGCTGCGGAGGAGAAGGCGCTCCGCGACCTCGCGCGGCGTCTCGACGAGCTCGCAAAGTCGTACGACTACCGATCGACGAAAGATCTCGAGCCGGATGCCGTGCGTTCGTGGCGTGAGGCTCTCAACATCACGTCCAGCTGGCTCCCAGACGACTCGGGCTTTGGAGCCGGAAGCTCAGTAGGGAGCAAGTCGGAGAACGACTGAGCTACGTGCCCTGATGAAATTCATGCCGGGAACTGCAGCGTTGTTCGGTATGGCCGTGATGGGTTGCTCGGGATCCAAGGCGCCAATCTCGACGGGACCTACCCTGTCGTTGGGCGCAGCGAGGGTTTCCCACATTCCAGGTGGACGCGGGCTCCAGTATTGTGTTCGCGTCTCTCCCGCCGTGCTCGCGCCTGCGGGGTCGCATAACGTCTTCGTGAACTCGATTTCGGCGTACGTGTCCACGACGGAGAAGAACCTTCCGGCCCTTGTCGCCATCACAGGCCGATATCCGACGTGGGGCGTCGATGGCACGACCGTGTATCAGCAGCCATTTACCGGCTCGAACGCCGTCGACCTCGAAATCACCTATGAATTCCCGCCGAGCGGCTACGACTGCATCGAGGTCTTCGGAAAAAAGCTCGTCCCCGCTGGCGTCCGCAGCCTAGAAAATCGAATGCTGGTCGGTTTCTCGTATGTTCACGGAAACGACCGTCGGCGTGCCGTCAAACTCTTCGCCGTGGCGTGGGGCCCGTACCTCAAACAGTTCGGTGCCCCGGTGAACGTTCCGTCGGCGACGCCGTTGCCGTCTGAGAGCGGGTAACGCTCTTGATCGAAATCTGTGAGGGCGCATTTGGAACTCGGTGAGCATCCCCGGCTGCCACCGCGCGCGACCGCAGCTCGCCCCTACGAGGAAGACGCAGCCACCAGAGCCCGTGCCGACCGCAAGCGAAGTAGACGCCGGGGCTTGTTTCTAAGTCACTCTCATGCCCATACCCGTCCTAGCCAGACGGAGTGTTCATTGCCCCAGTGGTTGCGATGGTCCAGACCTGGGGATTGCCAAGGTGCGGCTTTCCGTTGATCCGCCCGATCGGCTGCCGCTGGTACGAGAAGAAGGTGTCGACGTCCTTGACCCAATACGGCTTGGCGTCGGAGAAGCGGTTTCCGCGAGTGAGCTGCACGGTCTTCCCTGTCGTGACGTCGACAAGATGGAGATGGTAGATCGACCTGCGCCCCTCGGACTCGGTGTAGGCGATCTCGGTTCCATCTGTCGACATGGCAAAGTCGCCTACCGGGAGCCGGCTGCGAGTGAGGGGCGCGTGATATCCGGGGCTGACGTCGCAGATGTTGCGGACTCCAGACACCAAGCAGGCCTTGAGACGGGTGATGTGATGAACCCTGAAGGAGAAAAGAACCGGCGTGTGAAGCGGACGGCCTTCATTGTCGGTGACCTTTCCGGTGAGAGCCACGTGGTACAGAACGTTCGGTCGCCAGTCACCCAGGGGCTGGACGTTCAGCGTGTTGCCGTACCATGCGCCTTGCCCTTCGGCGCCAGGAGTCACCTGCAGGCTGCGCTCCACGCTCGACGTGTCCATCGGCTGACTGAAGGTGATCTGCATTGGCCCTCCGGGAAAGTGCTGTGCGCCATTCGCCGGAAGTACCCCGACCACGCGGGGATGGGGTCCGTCTCCTCGTAACACGATGACGGCCGAAGCGGCCAGACAGAGCGTGAGAAATCCGGCGACCCCGAGTCTGAAGCTTCGGATCTTCGCGTTCATGGCGAAAGGTAGGGGGTCGATGGAATGCTCACGCCTGAAATCGTCGCGTGATTGATGAGCGGATAGTGCTGGCCACTGGGATCAGTCCAATACCGGGTGCCAAACACGCCGCTGACCTGTATCCAGGCACCTTCATCGGGAGCGCGGACAGTCCTGTCGAGCTGAACCGGAAACCCAAGCAGCGAGGCGTCGACCACGCAGCAGGTGACCAGATAACGCCCGAGGATGAAGCTGCGGGGAGGAAGGCCGGTCTGGTGGGCGACGAAACCGACCAGGGTAACGTGCCGGCCGGTCCACCAGCCAGGCTCCGGGTGGTCAGACAGCGCATTCATCCAGTATCCGAACAGGTCGCCCCCACCACCGCTCGCAACGTGCGAGGCAAGCTGAAGCGATCCAAGAGAGGACGACTGCCCGCTGCTTGCAGAGAGTGGCCTGGCCGGAACCAGCAGTCCAACCGCCAGCGGCACGGCGAATATCAGAGGCTTCCACAGGGATGAGGCGTTAACGTTCTCTTCGGAAGATCGCCACAGGGCGCCAAGACCGATCGTCGCTGCCAAAGAGCCACCAAGCAGGACTATCCAGATGGTCCTTCCGTTCACGTAATAACCGATGGTTCCGGTGAGCCAAAGTTTCAGCACCAGCACGGCAAAGAGCAGCGGAGGAGAGGCAGTGCAGATCCGGCGAAAAAGCGTCGTGTTCAAAGCAGGTGGTAGTTGATGGAAAGAGCGGCCAGCAGAACCGCGGCAGTTGAGGTGGCCAGAAGCGGCATGGCCACTCCCGGTCTGAACAGGCCCAGGACGAGCGCCCCGCTCTTGAGGTTGAGGACTGGACTGATGAGCAAGAAGGCCAGAATAGCGCCAGGAGCAAACGTTGTCGAAAACGCCAGGGCCACGAACGCGTCGACCGACGAGCAGGTGGAAAGTATCACCGCGACGGCCATCATGATCAGCACCGAAAGCAGCGGCCCCTGCCCAATCGAGAGGAGCTGAGTGCGCGGCAGGAAGACCTGCAAGAGCGACGCGACGAGGCAGGCGCCGATCAGGTAGACGGCCAGGGACGAAAGCTCCGAAGCCGAGTGGTGAAGTAGGTCGAGGAGTCTCGCAAGCAGCGAGACGCGCTTCGCCCGACTCTGGTCGCAGCCATGGTCGTGCTCGTGGCGGTGATGCGAGTCCGCCGGATCGCCGGTTCGGCTGACCCTCAGTGCAGGTTCGTCCCGAGGCCATAGAAGGAAGAGGCCCCCAACCGCCAGGGCGATCGCGATCCCAAGAGTGACGCGAAGAACGAGGATCTGAAGATTGCTGTGGAAGGCCGTGTAGGTGGCGGTGACGGTCACCGGATTGATAACCGGCGCGGCCAGGAGAAAACCGACTGCGGCCGGGAGCGGAAGGCCCTTTGATACGCAGCTCCTGGCGATGGGCACCGTTCCACATTCACAGAGAGGCGCGGCCGCACCTACGGCTACCCCGCCGAGCAGCCCCACGAGGGCATTTCGCGGCAGCCACCGTAAGAGTCGGTCTTCTGAGACAACTATCTCGAGCACGCTCGAGACCAGAACACCAACGAGCAGGAAGGGAGTGGCCTCGAGGAAGATGCCAAGGAAAACGGTAATCAGGTCGGGTAAGCGCTGCTGGACCAGATCGAACATCAGCCTAACGTATCACCATGTGTACCCGATCGTTATGTTCAGTCGATATACCCGCCTGATCGCGGCTAAGCGGCACCGCGCCAGTTCTTCAGATCGCGCTTCGCCATGCCGAAGAGGGCGCCACCCAGCAGCAACAGAGACAGCAGAGTCCACAGCACGGCCCAGACGGTAGCCGGCAACGGAACAACGTTGGACATGGCTACGGCGTCGGTATGGATGTGGGCGCCACTCGATGAGATAAAGAACAGTGTCATGAGGTCCCGAAATGCATTCAGTCCGCAGGAAACACCAAGAAATATCTGCAGGAAGCGCATGAACCGCAGGGGGAGTTTCCAGGCAGCCAGCCCGAGCCCAGCCAGGAATACGACACACCAGACGGCCGTGAAAAGGGTCGCCGGATGAAAAAGCAGCAGGTCGGCGAAGGGGATGGCAGCGAGGGCGGCGATCGCCCAACGGGCGTAGCGAAGCGGCGTAATCAATAGCGCGGCGCCGACAAGGGCGGCCCCAAGGTAGCCGGCAGAGTCCACCAAAGCCCGGGCCCCGCCGGCGATCATGGTCACGCCCGAGAGATCGCCCGACACCTTGAGACTGTCTACCCGTCCTCCGGTGAGGGCGGCGGCCACGGCATGGCACGTCTCATGAACCAGCGTGACGAAGAGACTGAAAGGGTACAGCCCAGTGGATACGAGCGGCAAGGAACCCAGAACGGCGATGACAACCGCCGCAAGAACGACGAAGAGAAGAGCCGACGGCTTCGTCCCTGGCGTGCTTGCGCCCGAGCTCCGCATGGCACGCGGGGCGGCTCTTGCGGGCGCGGAACCCCGGTCTAGCACGCCTCCGGCTTCGAGCTCGCGAATCAGATCTTCGGCAGACTTTGCCATCGCTACTTGATCAGCCTGAGATAGTCCTGGTTCGAGCGAGTGCCGTGGTGGTAGAGGTGGCAGAGAGAGATCGCAACAGCGTCCGCGACGTCCGGTGGCCGTGGAGTCTCGACGAGAGCGAAGGTTCGCCTCACCATTTTTTGGATCTGTTCCTTACTCGCACGGCCATTGCCCGTTAGCGCGCTTTTCACCTGCGTGGCGGTGTAATTATGCAGCGCAACGTCATGGAGGCCGGCCGCGAGACAAATGACACCACGCGCGTGCCCCATCAGAATCGCGGTGCGCGGGTGGTCGTAGTGAGAGAAAAGCGTTTCGAGCGCCATAGCCTCGGGCTGGTGATCGTCCAGGAGACCGTTGATGCCTTCGTGCAGGCGGCGGAGTCGAATGGGCAGTGGATCCTTGGCTTTTCCGGCATCGATGGTGCCGGCCTCGATCAGTCGTATGCTTCCCGACTCCTGCTCCAGCACCGCGTAACCGGTGACCACAAGGCCGGGATCGATGCCCAGCGCCTTCACTCGACGAGGCTTCGCGTCAGTGTCAACAGCGCATAGAAGGTTTGATATGCCTCCAGACCGTCAGCGGCCCGGAACGATACGGTTCGCGGTCCGGAACGCTCCACCCCTCGAACCCACTCCGACATAGATGCCATGTCGGCAACCAAGAAGGTGACCTCCATAGTTACGGCTCGCCTAAGCAGGGGCGGCTTGGGAAGCCCCTGCAAACTCTCCTCGGCTGCCCGGCGAATGATCTTTCTCGCCTCTGATGGACTTAAGCTCTCGGCACTGTAGCGGCCAAAGGAGCGCTTCACCTCGGCTACGTGAATGCCTGGAATGAGCTCTCGGGCCTCCAGGGCCGTCGTCTGGTCACCGGTGACGAGGAGCACCGGGACACCAAAGTACTCGCAGACCAGGAGATTTATGCCGATCTCGCCGACGGCACGGCCGTCGATCTTGGCTTCCCAGATGGCCCGAGGGTTGTAAGTATGCGAAAGGATGGCTTCGGGTTCGCCAATGGCTCCGTGGTAGCCGATGAAAAAGGCCGCGTCAAAGCTGTCGTCGATGCCTTGCAGCATGTACATGGGCTTGTAGTGGCCCGATATGAGGCGCGCCCGAGCATCCACCTGCTCTGGCGGTAGGTTGGTCATTCGCGAGTGCGAGTCATTTACGACCACGCGATCGGCGCCCGCGTCAAAGGCGCCTTCGATCGCCGCGTTGACTTCGCCGACCATCAGCGACCGGCCCACTGCATAGTCATCCGAGCCCGGAGTGATCTGGCTCCAGCTTGCGATGCCGGCGACGCCTTCGACATCCGCGCTGATGAAAACGTCCATGGTTCTCCGTTTCGGCGCGAGTATACTACAGCGGATTTCAGGGGGATTCGTGAGCCAGGTATTGCTTCTGGTTGGTGACAGCGCGTCGAACGCCAACCTGTTCTACAAGACCAAATTTCTTGCAGAGGACACGTTCGCGTTCGCAGAGCGGGACGGCCGAACGATGCTGGTCGTCAACGATATGGAAAAGGGCCGGGCCGAAAAAGAGTCCAGCGTCGATGACGTTCGCTCTTTTGCCGAGTTCGGCTACCGCGACCTGGTGAGAGAGACGAACGATCGAAACAAAGCGTTCACGATCTTACTCAGCCGGGTCCTGGAGGCTCTATCCGCGGACGGAGTGGTGGTCGAAGGGCAGCTTCCGGTGCTTTATGCCGACGGTCTGAGAGCGGAGGGTCATGCGCTGTGCATCGATCCGTACTTGCTTGTAGGAGACCGGCGGCGCAAGAGCGCATCAGAGATCGCGGCAATCGAGCAGGCTCAAGCGGCAACCCAGAAAGCAATGGCCCGCGCGATCGAGCTCATCTCCAGCAGCGAGGAAAAAGGCGGCATGCTTCATATCGACGGCATTCCACTCACCAGCGAGCGGATCCAGGGAGAGATCGAAGCCCTGCTGCTGTGGGAGGGAATGGACACGTCCCAGGGCCCGATCGTCGCGGGCGGCACGGGCGCCGCCGATCCTCACTGGTTGGGAAGTGGCCCGCTTCGAGCTGGCGAGGCGATCGTAATCGACATCTTCCCACGGAGTAAGCGAACGCGCTACTTTGCCGACATGACGCGAACGGTGGTGAAGGGGCCAGCGCCGGAACCTCTTAAGGCGATGTTCAAAGCGACGGCGCGCGCGTTGGATGCCGCACTAGCCGTAATTGGTCCCGGCGTCGACGGCAGCGAGGTACACGGGGCAGTTCGCGAGGTCTTCGCGGAGGCCGGGTTCGAGGGTGAGGGGCCGGGTGCCCGCTTCATCCACGGCACGGGGCATGGCATCGGACTCGAGATTCACGAGAGTCCGAGCATCGGCACCCGGCAGGTGGAGCTCAGGCCAGGCGACGTCGTCACCGTCGAACCCGGACTATACGACTCTGAGGTCGGTGGAATCCGGCTAGAGGATCTGGTCGTCGTGACAGACGAGGGATTTCAGGACCTAACCGACTTTCCCAGACAGCTGGAGGTCTGAAGAGCTAGCTGCGGTTGCCCGGCAGTTGGCCCGAAAGCCGCTCAGTTCGAGAAGAGCGGGTTGTCGTGTCCGGTCGGCGACTAGCCGCTGGTCACGATAGCCGCGCCATCCTTCTCAATGGCTGCCCGGATCGCGTTCTGATCCACAATCGTCGGATCGTAGCTGACCGTTACGGTTGTGCCCTCGACGTCGACGCTGCGTACGCCGTCAAGAGCCGTCAGCGACGCCTCAATGCGCTCTGGCTTGAGCTTCTTGGAGCTCTCGATGGTCATCGTTTCGGTCAATCCCTGGTTGAGTCCGGCAATGTCGTTCATGTCCAATCGTCCTTCCGCATCCGATCCAACGGGTGCTACCCCTTGCCATGCAGATTGCGTGCCACCATAATGGGTACCAACGGTTGCCGGCGTTCATTGAGAGCACCAGCGCCGCTTGCTCACGCCACGTGCGAAGGAGAGGGTGAGAAATGGCGAAAGTTACCCTGGAGCACATCTGGAAGCGCTATGGAGACGTTGTCGCGGTACATGATGTAAGCCTGGAGGCCAAGGACGAGGAATTCCTCGTGCTGGTCGGTCCATCGGGTTGCGGCAAGTCGACAACGCTTCGAATGGTAGCGGGCCTCGACGACATTTCAGAGGGCACCATAAGTATCGGAGAGCGAGTGGTCAACGATCTCTCGCCCAAAGACCGAGACATCGCCATGGTGTTCCAGAGCTACGCGTTGTACCCGCACATGAACGTCTACGACAACATGGCGTTCGGCTTGAAGCTTCGCAAGACGCCAAAGCAAGAGATTCGACGCCGCGTGACCGAGGCCGGCGAGATCCTGGGTATTACCCCGCTCCTCGATCGCAAGCCGAAGGCGCTCTCCGGCGGGCAGCGTCAGCGCGTTGCTCTCGGACGGGCGATCGTCCGCAACCCCGCGGTCTTCCTGATGGACGAGCCACTCTCCAACCTCGACGCCAAACTGCGCGTTCAGACTCGAGCCGAGATCAGCAAGCTGCACCTTCGACTCAAGACGACCATGATCTACGTCACTCACGATCAGACCGAAGCCATGACCATGGGTAATCGCATCGCCGTGATGAAAGACGGGTTCCTGCAGCAAACCGATAAGCCGACCACGCTGTACGACTATCCGGCCAACACCTTCGTCGCCGGCTTCATCGGCAGCCCATCCATGAACCTCCTGCCCGGAACCCTGCAGCAATCGAACGGATCGATGAACGTGCAGGGTGACGGCTGGACCGTAACCTTGCCGGAGAACCTGAGTTCAGTGGCTCGAGGCCAGAATGCTGAAAAAGTGGTGCTCGGTATTCGGCCGGAACACATCATCCCGGCTGTACTGGCAGACGGAAGTGCCGCGCCAAACAAGATCGACACCGAAATCGAAGTCGTGGAAAACATGGGTAGCCATCAGTATGTCTATCTGTCGAAGAATGGCGCCACATTGACCGCCGAATTCCCGGCAGACTTCGACGCCGAGCCGTTGAAGCACACCGATGTGGTGTTTGACCCCGACAATCTGCACATCTTCGACGAGGCTTCGGGAAACGCGATCGGCCACAGCAAGAGCGCCGTAGCCTAGCTCGACACCGGCTTAGGCTGAGAGACCCCTCTTCGGAGGGGTCTCTTTCATAGTCTGGGCGTCAGCAGAGATTTTTGCCCCAGAGACCAGGCTTGTGTTGTCGGAGAATCGTACCGTAATGACGAAGAGGTGGCTGGGCTTGCGCCCAGCCACCGGAATCGTCAAGGGTGATCGTGCACCACACTGTCGACAACGAAACCACTCGCCTTACCGAGAACGCCCGGCTCCGGTAGAGCCACTCTACGTCACCCGGAGCTTACCGCTTATCGCTGCTTCCTTCCGGACCTGACGAGGTTCACAGGGCTCCGCCGCGTAGAACTCGACCTTCGACGTCGAGCGCTCCGGCAGATGCGTATGGCACGAGCCTCGAGCGTGGAATTCAACCCCGCTGTAGCGGATTGCGGGTACAGGGCACCGCTAGCTCCCCGCTTAGCACGATCACGTAAGTATACCCGGCGACCGCCGGGAAATGTGCAGATGGGCCGCGAAAATTACCCGGCTTCGAAGGCCGGGAGTACTTCCTGCCCCACCAGACGAAGTCCTTCGAGATCGTCCAGGTCGAGCCACTGAAGCATGATTCGCTGCACCCCGACCGATGCATATCGCTGCAGCTGCTCCGCCCAGGAATCGGCAGTTCCGATGAGGACTCCCGACTCGAGAGATTGCTCCGCCGTTGTCTGCTTTGATTCGAGGCGCTCCTCAAGCGCTCTAGAACTTCGTGCCAGGAAGGTGCCGATCATCACGGATCGGCGTACCGCCTCGCGAGCTCGACCGGCCTCGTGGAGAAGACGATCCAGATGCTTTTCCAGCTGTTCAAGCTTTTCCGGCCCGGCGAACACTGCGTTCCACTCATCCGCGTACAGGGCCGCCAGCGGCAGCGTGCGCTGCTTGCCGTTGCCGCCAACGAGGATTGATGGCCCTCCCGGGCGGCGAGGCCTCGGCAGGAGTATTGCGTCATCCAGCGCGTAGTGCTTGCCCTGATACTTGACCGGCTCATTGTTGCGAAGTAGTCGCGTTACGATCTCGAGGTACTCTCTCAGCATTTCGAAGCGGACGGCTTTGGGCGGGAATGGTATGCCGAAGTTGTGATGCTCGCGATCCTGCCAGCCGGCCCCGATACCCAGGACCAGCCGTCCGTTGCTCAGATCGTCAACTGCGGCAGCCGCGCGTGCGGTGATGGACGGGTGCCGAAAAGTTACCGGCGTGACCAGCGAGCCGAACTCAATGCGTTGAGTGTGGCTCGCGGCATAGGTCAGCGATGTCCAGAGCTCCAGGGAGTCTTGATCGGGAGGCGCGGCATTGGTGAAATGATCCGACCGGAAGACGAAAGCGAAGCCTAGCTCCTCCGCAAGAGCCAGCAGTTTCTGCCATCGCTGCCAGTTCAAGCCGTTCTGCCCCTCGATCATGAGCCCGATCTGAAGCACTGTCCACACCCCCTGTTTCATCCTATCGGAGGCGGCATTTGGTGCAGCATCGGTGAGCGTGAGACACTACCGCCAATGACCGAGACCAATACCCCTACCCCTACCCCGCTGGTGGCCCGCGTCGAGTCAGACCTGGTCCGTGCTCTTAAGGGCAGGGACCAGACGACCCTGCAAACGCTACGACTTCTGAAAGCGGCCGCGAAGAACGCGGAGATTGCCAAACGAAGCCAACTATCGGAAGAAGAGTATGGTGATGTCATCCGACATCAAGTGAAAATGAGGCGGGACGCGGCGACCGAGTACGAAAAGGCAGGGTATAGTGATCGAGCCGAGCAGGAACGAGCCGAAATGGCGGTTCTGCAGGCCTACCTGCCGGCGCAAATGGATGTCGAAGCTGTGAGAGAGGTCGTGAGGGGCGTCATCGCAGAAACAGCTGCTTCCGGACCGGGCGACATCGGCAAGGTGATGAGCGGCTCTATGCGTCTACTCAAAGGAAAAGCCGACGGAGCTACAGTGAATTCCGTGGCTCGGGAAATGTTGTCCGGTCAACCCGGATAGGTCAAAGACCGTGGACAGCGCGATCCGATCTGCCCGGTTGATCCCTGCGCGAAGTTCCTCGCGTTCCATGCGCGTCACGAGCATCGGCAACGGCGTGGCCCTCGTGGCGGTTCTAACTTTTCTCTTCGCGGCTCAGTTCTCGAGTCCTTCACTCCGGGTCGGGCAGGTTGCGAGCGAAACTGTCGTGGCCTCCCATCGTGTCAGCTACGTGGATCGAGTTGCCACGACCGCGCGGAGGAACCAGGTCGAGGCTACCGTCCCGGCCACCTTCATTACCGACAACGATCTTGCGAGGGAGCGCGCTCGCCAAGCAAACGCCTTCCTAACGCGAGTCGGCACGGTGCTGACTTCCACGTCGGCGGCTAGCAAGAAGCTTCAGATGCTCCGATCACTCGTGCCGCCAGGCGTGGTGGCGGGACAGCTCCAACAGCTCGTGGGTCTGACGCCAGGCGAGCTATCCGCCGTGCAGTCGCGCAGCCAGGAGCTGCTCGCTCAAGCCGAGGCATCCAGATTCGACCAAAATCAGGAAACGGCAACGGAGCTCGGTCTGCTCGGTGCGCTTCCGTCCGGAGTTACCCCGCGCGTCCGAACTGCGGTAGGCGCCGTGCTCGGAATGTTCATGGCGCCGACTCAGATCATCGATTTGCAGGCGACGGATAAGCAGCGAGCTGCGGCCGGGAAGGCTGTCCCCGCCGTGGTGAACACCGTATATCCGGATCAGGTTGTCGTGCGCCGCGGCGATCTGATCACGGCACTCATTGCCGAGCAGCTCAAGGCGCTCGGGTTGCAGACCAAGCAGACAGGCTGGCAGGACGTACTCGGAGGAGCGCTGTTCGCCGTGCTGATCGTTGTGATGCTTTTCTGGTATTTCTACGCCTTTGAGCCCGGAATCCTTGCAAACGACCGGATCTTGCTCCTGGTCGACTCGTGCATCGTTCTTGCCGTACTTGGCGCGCGACTCCTCTCCGCGAATCACGTGCTGCTGCCTTACTTTCTGCCGGTTGCTGCCGCTACCACCTTTGCAGCTGCGCTGATCTCGCCAGAGGCCTGCGTGGCGCTCGCCCTCGCGGTCGCTCTTCTGGCCGGCTGGGTTGTGAATAGCTCGTTCGAGATCGTTATCTATTACTTCGTGACTGCAGCAGCGGGCGCACTGGCGGTCCGGCAGATCCGTGAGCTCAAGCAATTCATCTACGCGGGCGTCTATATCGCCTCTACGGCACTGGTCACGCAGCTGGCTTTTGGACTCTTGGATCGCGTCTATGACTTCAACGCACTGCAGGACTATGTGGCGGCGGCAGCTTTTAATGGCTTCGTGTCCTCGGCCTTCGCTCTAGGCGCGTTCGCCGCCCTAGCCGGTTTTTTTGGCGTGACCACGACCATTCAGCTTCTCGAGCTGGGTCAGCCTAGTCAGCCACTCCTGCGGCGACTGATGGTCAAGGCGCCCGGGACATATAACCACAGCCTGATCCTGGCCACGATGGTGGAGCGTGCCGCGGAGGACATAGGAGCCGATTCGCTCGCGGCGAAACTTGGAGCCCTCTATCACGACGCTGGCAAGACCATCAATCCACATGCCTTCGTCGAGAACCAGCTTGGGATGAGCAACATTCATGACGATCTGCGGCCCGAAGAGAGCGCACGCGTGATTCGCGGGCACGTGCAACAGGGCCTGCGCCTGGCGCGTCACAATCGCCTCCCGCGCCTGGTGCTCGATGCCATAACCGAGCACCACGGGACCATGCAGATCTCCTTTTTCTTGCAGAAGGCCCGCGAGGAGGCGGCGGAACCAATCGACGAGGAAATCTTTATGTATCCGGGGCCCAAGCCACAGAGCAAGGAAACCGCGCTGATCATGCTGGCCGATGGATGCGAAGCCGCCGCACGGGCATCCAACGACCATTCTCCGGCGAAGGTGAGCGAGATCGTGCAGAAGATCACGAGGGAACGGATAGATCAGGGGCAGCTGGATGAATGTCCGCTCACGTTGAAGGACCTAGAGCGGGCAAAGGAGGCATTTTGCTCGGTCTTAAATAGCCTCTATCACCCTCGTATCGAGTACCCCGAACCGATCGACACCGAGATCGTTCAAGAGGTTGTGACCTCGG
>DHWR01000163.1:1033-3511 GCA_002413265.1 Chloroflexi bacterium UBA5177 | reverse complement strand
GCCGGAGCTGCCCCGAGGACGCAGTCTGGCGTCTGAGGTATGACTCGTCTCGAGGTAATCACGCGCATCGACCGGGCACCCGATGTACCTGCGTCCATCGACGAGTCGCTGCTCTCGGAGGCAGTCAGCTCCGCGCTCGATATGGCCATGGGCAAAGGACCGTCGTGGCTTTTGGGGACCGGTCTTTCCTTTGAAGTGAGCCTGAGAGTCACCGACAACCTCCAGATGCGAGAGCTGAATCGTAAGTATCGGGGTATAGACCGGCCCACAGATGTCCTCTCATTCTCCTTCGTGGAGGACGAGCAGGCGGCACGGCGGATGGTTGCCGCCGATTCACGGGTGCAGCTCGGAGAGGTGTTCCTGTCGTATGAGCACTGCGTGCGTCAAGCGGAGGAGCTTGGGCACTCGATTTCTACCGAGCTTGCTTGGCTGACGATTCATGGCACTCTGCAGCTCGTGGGCTTCGCGCACGAGACGGACGTCGAGGCCGAAGAAATGGAAGCGCTCGAGATGACGGCATTGAAGGCGCTGGGAATCGAGGTCTTCCTAGGCTAGGTCCGTGCCCCGAGACCGGGCGGGAATACAGTTCTCCCGACCGCAAGACACGGATGCGTTATGAAGGAGGGTAACGGGGCCTGGACGCTACAGCTTGCCTAGCTCTGCAGCAAAGGCTTGCAGGCTCGCGAGGTTGTGGCACGGGAGGAAGAGGTCGATGTGCGGCATTGCGGCACGCATCCCCGAGACCAGTGGGCGGTAGCGCGGATCACCGAGGAGTGGATTCAGCCAGACGACCAGCCGACTGCGGCGTTTGATAGCGGCAATCTGCTCACCCAGCAGCCGAGGATCTCCCTGATCCCACCCATCGCTGAGGATCACCGCGACGGTGCGCCTGTCCAGCATGTGCTGCCCGTCGCGGCTGTTGAACTGCTCAAGGCACTCCCCGATTTTCGTGCCGCTCGACCATCCTGCCGAAGCGCTTGTTGCGAGATCGAGCGCATCGGCAAGACGCCGTCCACGCAGTGCGGTGGTGAGACGGGTCAAACGCGTGCTGAAGACGAAGGTTTCGGTGCTCGGAAGCGAGTTCTGAAACGCGTACATGAACTGAATGAGAAAGCGGCTGTACTTCTCCATCGAATGGCTGACATCACAGAGGAGGACGAGTCGCGCCGTATCAAAGCGTCGCTTTCGCCACGCGAGGTCGATCACGTCACCTCCCGTGCGCAACGACTGTCGTAGGGTTCGCCTGAAGTCGAGCTGGCTTCTCGTTATCCCGGGCTGGAAGCGCCGGCTGCGCACGGTCAGCAGCTTCGGCGCCATGCGGGCCATGATCTCCTGGATCTGCTGCAGCTCAGTCGCATCCAGAGTGCTGAAGTCCTTGCTCACCAGCACTTCGATCGCGCTGTAGCTCAAGTGTTCTTCGCCCTCTACCTCCTCTGGGAGATCCCCTTGCATGCCCTCGCGCATCTGGCGTGGCCCTGTTGCCCTGTCCGCCTCCCGAGAGCCCTCCGAGCCCGCTTCGTCTTCCGCATCGCCCTCCTGCGTCTGGGGGCCAGGAGGGCTATCAGGCCGCCAGAAGCTGTTAAAGAGCTCATCGAAACGCGGAAAGTCTTCAGGCCTGCTGATCAGGTTCGCTCGCAGGGCATGGTAGAAGTCATCCCGGCGGCCGATGTCGATGTGACCGAGACTGCGTTGCGCGTCTATGACGCGTCCACTCGTTGTGCTGATCCCATGCGACCGTACGAGCTGCGCAAATTGCAATACCCTGGCCACCACCACGTCGGACGCGCCCCATGCCCACTCGGTTACTCTGTCGATCCCCAGCTCATCCATGTCCGGTTGGGGTCGCATGTACGTCGCGGAGCAACTCGTTGATGCCATCTCGATCGAATCGAGCTAGATCCTCGCGGGTCTTTAAGATCACGCCGACAGTCCCGAACACGGCCGAAACGTCAAGTTCGCGCTTCTCGAGATACAGAAGAGCCTCCGCCCAATCAATGGTCTCGGCTACGCCCGGCCTCTTATTCAAGTCCATCGCGCGCAGGCGAACCATGAAGCGACAGAGCTGCGCTGCCAACAGGTCCTCGATTTCCGGCACGCGAGCCTTGAGAATCTCCATCTCTCGCTCGAATGACGGATACGACAGCCATATGTACAGACATCGGCGCTTCAGAGCGTCGTGAATCTCACGCGTCCGATTGGACGTCAGGATGACGAGCGGGCGATGACGAGCGTGGATGGTGCCAAGCTCGGGAATACTCACCTGAAAGTCCGATAGTACCTCCAGAAGAAATGCTTCGAACGGCTCATCCGCTCGGTCGACTTCGTCGATAAGAAGGACCGGTGGCACGTCCGACGGGCTGGCAATGGCGTCGAGCAACGGGCGCTTGATCAGGTAGGTCTCTGAAAAGATCGAGCGCTCGACCTCGTCGACATCCGCCAAACGACCTTCCATAGCGCGAATGTGGAGGAGCTGCCGCG
>DHWR01000163.1:475-847 GCA_002413265.1 Chloroflexi bacterium UBA5177 | reverse complement strand
AGCTGCCGCGGATAGTTCCATTCATACAGTGCGTGGGTGGCGTCGAGCCCTTCGTAGCACTGCAGTCGAATCAGCCGAGTGCTCAGCACGGCGGCCAGTGCTCGTGCCACTTCGGTCTTTCCCACTCCCGGTTCGCCCTCAAGCAGCAAGGGCTTCTGCAAGGCCCGAGCGAGCAGGATGATCGTGGCAAGCTCGCGATCGGCGATGTAGTGCTCCGTAGCCAATGCCTGCTGGATGCTCTCGATGCTGCTGAGCACATTCCCCTCTTGCATCACGCCCACAGGCACGTCCTGCTACGGGACAGTGAAGCAGTCAAACAGCCGGTCTCAGGCGCGAAGCGACGCAGACGCAAGGCCCCGTTCTCCGCGGCCG
>DHWR01000163.1:0-243 GCA_002413265.1 Chloroflexi bacterium UBA5177 | reverse complement strand
CTTGTGCATGCCTCAAGAAGCATCAGAGTTGTACTCGAGCCGCTGCCGCATGTCCCGTCGTGGAGGGCCGTGTGACGAGGGTTGACAGGTCAACAGATCCCATGGTGCACCTCCAGAGTTATTCCAGAATACCAGTGAGACTCGGCAGATACGGCGGGTAGCTACCTCAGCTCATGGCGTACACTGACGCAGGACAGTAGTCGCCGCGTTCTCTCTCCGGGAAAGGTGATTAGGGATGAAGAC
>DHWR01000226.1:2073-4705 GCA_002413265.1 Chloroflexi bacterium UBA5177 | reverse complement strand
CGTGGGAGCGTGCGGAAATTCGTTACGAAGGATGAAGCATCCGGCCGCGCACCAGCGTGTTCCGGCAAGGGAGGTGCAGGTAGGTATCTGGAGAGAGTGGGTAACGGACCGTGCGACGCGGCAATTCCCGTCGCTAATGCTTAGTGATTTTGCTTTTTTGGAGGAGTGAATGACTACAAGTTCCAAGTGGTTTGGCGTGCTCGTAAGCGCCGCGACTATTGGGTCGATGGCGATTACGAGCGTTGCCACCACCGTTCATGCCGCGAGCGCGCACAAGGCACACACCAGCAAGGTTGTGTCCCGCTGCAAGACACAAAACAAGGCCAGCGGGAGAATCGTGTTTTCCGACTGGCAGTTTCCGTCGAACCTCAATGGCTACCAGAACAGCGAGGCCGTCGCTCTGCTCAACGAGAGCGTGCTGTTCGACGGGCTGACGTACTACGACCAGAGCGCAAAGCTCCATCCTGACATGCTCACGGTCGTCCCGACGATCAAGAACAAGTTGATCTCAAAGGACGGAAAGACGATCACGCTGAAGCTGAAGAAGCACTTGCTGTGGTCCAACGGCCAGGAGATGATTTCGGCCGACGTTAAGTTCGGCCTGGCAATCGGGAAGAACAAGCTAACCGGACCCGCCTGCCAGGGTTCATGTGACGTTGTCACCAGAATCGACACGCCAAACAAGTACCTGGCGATCATGCATCTCAAGAAGTCCTACGCACCGGCGATTCCGAACGGCCTTCCGCCGATCTTTCCGGTCGTCTGGAAGTCCTCGAGCGGCAGTTGGAGCAAAGGGAACGTCACGGCGGCCGCAACTCTCATTTCTCAGACGCCGACGTACAACTACGAGAACGACACCTACCCGACCAGCGGCCCGTATCAGGTCGCTTCCTTCTCCAAGGACGATCGCATCACGTACAAGCCGATGAAGTACTACGACATCCTCACCTGTGGTGGTTATGTCAAAAACCTCATCTTCGCTTTCTACGCGAATAAGCCTGGCATGATCGCGGCTGCCGCGAGCAAGGAGACCGACATCACGCAGGACTACACCCTGTTCGACCTGGCGGAGCTCCGCAAGCACACCAGCGCGTTCACCTTGCACAACGATCCTGCCCTGCAGATCGAGCATCTGGAGTTCCTGCAGGACAAGACCTACCATGGCGCGCCGAACCCGATGTCCGTGCTCAAGGTGCGCCAGGCAGTCGCTTTGGCAATCGACAAGCAGGGCATGATCCGAAGCGCTCTCGGCGTGAGCAAGGCGGACGCCAAAGGCAAAGAAGCGAACACCTTCTTCATCAATGCTCCCGGCATCACTCAGCCCTTCGCCGACAAGGCGATCACCGGCCAGTGGGATCCGATTGCCAAGAAGTACGTCGAGCCGGGCACGGCCGCCGCTGTGAAGGATGCCAAGAAGCTCCTTTCTCAGACGACGTACAAGGCCGGATTCAACCTCGACTTCAAGACGACGTCCGCGAACCCGGTGCGCGCAGCTCAGGAAGCAGTCATCGCCAACAACCTGCAGGCGAACCTGAACATCAAGCTGAACCCGACGTTCGTCCCGGCCGGCACGTTCTTCGACACCATCTGGGAGGACAACGGAACCACGCAGCACGGCGACTTCCAGATCGGCATGTGGGCCTTCGTGGACACCACCGTCGATCCGGACGCAAGCAAGTACAACCTGCAAAGCCAGTACATCGATCGCCTGCAGACCACGCATAACCCGATCAACGCGAACAGCGCGGGCACAAAGGACAAGGGCATCGACAAGGCTTTCAACGTGGCGGCGTACACGTTCAACAGCTCCGTTCGGAAGAAGAACTACTACTTCGTCCAGGTACAGATCAACAAGATGGCCTACCTGTACCCGCTGTACTACCGCCCTCAGATCGCGACGAGCGACTCGAAGGTAAAGAACTTCAAGAACACGGCGGTCGGTGTAGCCACCTGGAACTCGTTCGAGTGGAAGAACAAGTAGACCACTAGGTACCACTTGGCGGTTTCCTAACAGAAGCCGGGGAGCTGAGGCTCCCCGGCTTCTTCCTTTGTGTAGGATGATGCGACCGCTGGAGCCCCAGAACGCAGACTCCCAGTCGGCTCACCACTCATGCCAACACTGCTGCAGCGATACCGAGAGTTTCTCCCCCTAGCTCCCACAGGCGCGACGCTCTCTCTCGGGGAGGGCGCGACGCCTTTGATTCATGCTCGGCGGCTTGGCGAAGAAGTCGGCTGCGCCAACCTGTATCTCAAGTTCGAGGGGGCTAACCCCACGGGGTCCTTCAAAGACCGGGGGATGGTGCTCGCCGTGACCAAGGCACTCGAACGCGGAGCGTCGTCCGTCATCTGCGCCTCGACCGGCAACACGGCCGCCTCCGCCGCCGCCTACGCGGCAGCCGCAGGGATAACGTGCTCTGTAATCCTGCCTGCAGGCTATGTTGCGCCGGGAAAGCTGGCGCAAGCTCTGGTGTACGGCGCGCGGGTCGTGGCAATCGACGGAACCTTCGACCGGGCGCTCGAGCTCGTTCGAGAGGCGGTCGAGGCTTCCGGAGCGGAGCTCGTCAATTCTCTAAATCCGCATCGAATCGAAGGCCAGAAGACGGCTGCCTTCGAGATCTGCGACACGCTACAG
>DHWR01000226.1:0-1844 GCA_002413265.1 Chloroflexi bacterium UBA5177 | reverse complement strand
CGAGCCGCACACAATCGCCACGGCAATTCGGATCGGCAATCCCGCTCGTGGTGATGAAGCACTTGCCGCGGTGTCGAACTCCGGTGGCGTGATCGAGGCGGTAACCGACGCAGAGATCGTGGAGGCATACCGTCTGGTGGCAACCCTGACGGGACTCATGTGCGAACCGGCTTCGGCCGCCGGCATCGCGGGACTCCTCAAGCGCGCTCGGTCAGGAGCCTCGCTCCGGGATCTTACCGTTGTGGCCGTCCTCACCGGCCACGGCCTGAAAGATCCGGCTACGGCGCTCTCCCTCTTCGAGGAGATGACGCCTGTCGCTCCCACCCTTGAAAACGTCCTTGGCACTTCCATCGCCGCTCCGGCATGAAGCGAGCCCAAATTGAGGTGCCGGCTACCAGTGCCAACCTGGGACCGGGCTTTGACTGTTTGGGCCTGGCGCTGAACATCGTGGACACGGTGACGATCGAGCCGGCTCCAGATGCGGTGGAGAGCTACCTGCACGGGGCAGAAGATCTCGGCATCGACCGGCGCCGAAATCTCATTTGTCGCGCCTACAACGCCTGGGCCAAGGACGCCGGTACGACTCTGCCGGCTGCCCGGTTCCAGCTCGAGAGCCGGATCCCCATCGGAAAGGGTCTCGGCAGCAGCGCCGCTTCCATCGTTGCCGGCCTGGCTGCGGCCAGGTACGTCGCCGATGAGAAGGACGGGCTCGCGCGCATGCTTCGGTTAGCCGGCCGGCTCGAAGGCCACGCAGACAACACGACGGCTGCCCTGCTGGGCGGTCTGACGGTCGCTCTGACCGATGGTGCGGAGGTGCGGGCCATAAACGCGGCCAACCATTTCAGCTTCGGCATTGCTCTCTTCATTCCGCTCGAGGGGCTCCGCACCACCCACGCGCGCTCAGCGCTTCCCGGGACGGTGCCTCACCACGACGCCGCCTTTAATGTTGCGCGCGCAGCCTACTTGCTCGCGTGTCTGATGTGGGGCAGATGGGAGGACGTGGGCATTGCGATGGAAGATCGCCTCCATCAACCCTACAGAGCGAAGCTCATTCCCGCGCTGCCGGAGCTCATTAAAGCCGCGAGGGCAAATGGCGCATACGGAGCGGCTCTGTCGGGAGGCGGCCCCTCCGTGATCGCGTTTGGACCGCCCGAGAGAGCTGAGGAGTTTGGGGCTGCCATGGAACGGTCGGCGGGACAGCAGGGCTGGCCGGGAAGCGCAGCGGTGACCTCGGTCCGCCATCTCGGCGTGCAGGTCAAGCCTCTAACTTGACCGTATAATGCTCCCACTGTGGCGAATCCGTTTCTCTGGCATAGGCCCGTACTCAAGCTCGGCACCAGCACCCTGACCGGCGGGACTGAAGTCCTCAGTCTTGCCAAACTGGCTGATCTCGTTGAGCAGGTGGCGGCCCTCCGCGCCGCCGGACTTCAGCCCGTTGTCGTGTCCTCCGGGGCGGTGGCGGCCGGCCGTCAGAGGCTCAACGTAGGCGGGGATCGTAAAGACGTAACCGTCAAGCAGGTCTTGGCGGCCGTGGGACAGAGCCGCCTGATGCACCTCTACGACCAGTTCTTTGAATTCCACGGCATCACCACCGCTCAGGTGCTCGTCACGCGGCAAGATCTCGCCGAACGAGGCGGCTACCTTAACGCGCGAACCACGCTTCTCGGTCTCTGCGAGCGCGGCGTGGTGCCGATAGTTAATGAAAATGACGTGGTGGCATCCGACGAGCTCAAGCTAGGCGACAACGATACGCTGTCCGCGCTCGTCGCTAATCTCATCGATGCGGATGTCCTCGTGCTCGTCAGCGACACCCCCGGACTTTACACGGCCGATCCTGCGACCGA
>DHWR01000220.1:2647-6527 GCA_002413265.1 Chloroflexi bacterium UBA5177 | reverse complement strand
ATCACGGTCGAGGAGTCGCAGGGCCTGAGCCTCGAGCAAGAGTTCGTGGACGGCATGCAGATCGACCGCGGCTACATCTCGCCGTACATGGTGACCGACACAGCTCACATGGAAGCGGCGCTGGACGCTCCGTACATCCTGATCACGGACAAGAAGATCAGTGCGATCGCCGACATCCTCCCGATGCTCGAGAAGGTCGTTAACGTCACGAAGAATATCGTGATCATCGCCGAGGACGTGGAGGGCGAGGCGCTTGCCACGCTCGTCGTGAACAAGCTGCGCGGCATGTTGAACGTGCTGGCGGTCAAGGCCCCCGGCTTTGGCGATCGACGCAAGGCCATGCTGCAGGACATCGCAGTCCTCACCGGTGGTCAGGTGATCACCGAGGAAGCCGGCCTGCGACTCGACAGTGTCACCGTCGACATGCTTGGCCAGGCGCGACGGGTCACCGCCAACAAGGACAACACGACGATCGTCGAGGGCAAGGGATCTCAGAAGGACATCCAGGATCGGATGGATCAGATCCGAGCCCAGATCGAGGACACGACCAGCGACTTCGATAAGGAGAAGCTGCAGGAGCGGCTCGCGAAGCTGGCCGGTGGCGTCGCCATCATCAAGGTGGGGGCGGCGACAGAGGTCGAGCTGAAAGAGAAGAAGCATCGCGTGGAGGACGCCCTGTCGGCGACTCGCGCAGCGGTTGAGGAAGGCATCATCGCCGGCGGCGGCAGTGCCTTCATTCAGGCTCGAAAAGCGCTGAAGAAATTGAACCTCACGGGTGACGAGCAGGTCGGAGTCGACATCGTCTACCGCGCGCTCGAGGAGCCAATTCGCCAGATCGCGGAGAACGCCGGGTACGACGGCGGCGTCATCGTCTCCGAAGTCGAGCGACGCAAGGCCGGCGAAGGTTTCAACGCGTCAACCGGCGAGTACGAGAACCTGATCAACGTGGTCCCGGATCCGGTCAAAGTGACGCGCTCAGCGCTGCAGAACGCGGCAAGCATCGCCTCGATGCTGCTGACCACGGAGACGCTCATCAGCGATCTTCCGGAGAAGAATCAAGCACAGGCGGCACCGCCGATGCCTGATTACTAAACAGACACAAGTGATTACAGGGCGGGGGCAGTTGCCCCCGCCTTTTTCTGTAAGGAAGACCGTGTGATCTTAAGGGGGCGACTCAAAGGGCCACGACCGGCCTAATGTACGGCTCAAGTCGTCGCGAAGCCGTTGCACGAGCCTATCGCCGCAGGTTCCTTGAGTCGCACTCGTTCTGACTGTCGTCGCCATTGCCGTCGCAATTGTTGGCGAGCACCGATGGGGCTGGAAGTGGGTCGGCATCGATCCCTACAAGTCGTCTTACCTCCATGGAACCTACGGCAGACCCTGTGGGATTGGCTTCAGCTTCCCTTCGTGCCTGCCGCTCTTGGCGTAGGCGGAGCAGTCTCAAACCGATTGCTCAAAAAACGGCCAAGTATCGTGTAGCCATGTCGTACCTGATATCGGCGACGGACGAGATTCGTCACCCGGACAGCCTGATCGCTCGCTATCTACGGGACAAGTTTCCGGTGCTGGACCCTCTCGCTGACGACTTCATTCATTAAGATCGAGCGCGCGGAGACACTCGCACCAAAGACCCCCGGGCCGGACTACCCCTGGGCGCTAGTAGGTACAGCTATCGACTACCGGTTACGCTTCGTGTTCGAGAAGCTGCCGGTGACACGGCTCGCCGCGTTCCGCTCAGCAGAGTGGAGCGGCGCCGCCAGAGACACCGCTCTGGCGGAGCGAGTGCCGTTCGTGTTCGGTCTGGAAGGTAGGAGAACAGCCTACATGCCGAAGGTCTCGGCGGAACTCTTCAAATCGCTGCGCGACTTCCTGCGCCGCGTCCGGCCAGCCAGGCACGAACTGCACGATGACGACGAAGCATGGTTGTGCCGGTATTGCGCCGCCCTGGCGCTCGTGGATGTAAAACACGTCAGGAGCCTCCGCAGCGGTGAGCACCCCCTTCGGGCCCTGCCACCTAGGATCTACTCTGGATGACCTGTTTGGCCTAATCCCAAGGGAGGCGGTGATTGACATTCGCCGGCTCTCACGGCGCTTCCAGAAGACAACTGGCCGGGAGTGGCTCTCACGCTCAGTCACCTTCGATCCCCACGTGTGGGTCGCCAACATCGGAGCAAGCCCTGACGTCCTGGTCGATGATTGCCTCCTCGACCTGAAAACCGCCATGCGGCCGCACCTGGACCGGCTATGGCTTGATCAGCTGCTCCTGTACACGCTGGTCGTGGGTGATCGGCGAAAGGTGAAGCGTCTCGGCTACCACCTCGTCCGCCAAGACCGCACTGTCTACTGGCCGGTCGAGGAATTCCTGGCTCGAGCGGCCGGAGTTGCCGAGGTCGATGTCGAAGGGCTGAGCCAGGAGTTCTTCTCGATCGCAGCTCGTTCGAGTTTCCTTCCTCGTGAAAAACGGTGGGGGGAGCCGACCCGATCAGGGATCACCTAATCGAGCGACGAGTCGGGCCGTCTCCTCCATGTGCTCGCTGCTTCGGGCACCATATCGGCGTTATTGTCACCGAGGTCAAGTGCCGCAACCTTGAGAGGCTTCAACGCCTCAACCGGCGGTTCGAGAATCTCATCGGCGTGGTTCCGGATCCGGTCAAGGTGACGCGGTCGGCGCTACAGAACGCGGCGAGCATCGCCTCGATGCTGCTGACCACAGAGACGCTCATCAGCGATCTCCCGGAGAAGAATCCACCAGCGGCGGCACCGCCGATGCCGGATTACTAAACTGAGACTAGGAACTTGAAGAGGGCCCGAGCTTACGCCCGGGCCCTTTTTTATCGAAGCCAAGCAGGGTCGAACAGGAGCTGAGAGTGCTTCAATCTGAATAAACGACCGGTCGATGAAACAGCGAGAGCGCCTACTCGTCGGACGAATCTCGTGCTTGCCGCCATCCTCCTGGCCGTGAGTACCGGTACCTGCGAGCGTACTCTTCATCAGATTCCAGCAGACCGCGGACGGACTGGTGCACCACCATGAGGGGAGCCAGCAGAACGAATGCGGGCATAAGCATTGCGAACCAGAAGAATCCGGTCGCCAGACACCGTAGCCGTCCCGGGACCAAGAACCTGTAACCCGGAGAGCCGACAAACGCCGCGGCTAGAAAGGGAAGTCCGCCAAGGATCGAAAAGATAACGAAGCGACCACTTGGTCGCGAAGTTTTTCTCTCCGCTGGCCAAAGAAGGTTTGGCACCAAGGGAGCGGCGGCCAGGAACATGTACAACGCATAGCTGCCGCGTTTCAGCCTTACCGGCTGGCTCGGCGATCGAAGCAGCCAAAGCAAACGCATCCTACGAAGCCCTCCACTACGCCTCCATTTGCTAATGACTGTCTTCAGAGCCTCCTCTTCGGCTCTCTGACGCTCGCGCCTGACGTCCCGAGTTAGCGCCATGGACCGGAGGGCGAGCGCCCCTAACCACACATGAATAATCGCATTGGCGGCCATCTGTGCTCTCTTGGTGAAGGTCAGCGGGGGTGCAGGCAGGAAATCTAAGGGCAGCACGCCCACTCTCCTCAGTATCAGAAACCACAGCCGGCTTACTGCCAAGAGGGCGTGATTTCTACGGAGGGCAGGCTTCGCGGTTTGGAACGAGCGCCAGGAGGAGTAGCCGGCGTAGAGTGTCGGCGCGAACCTAACGATCACGTCCCGTAGCTTTGCGATGACACGCTCCTTGAGGCAACGCTCTGATCACACAGATCATAGGCTTGCGGCGACAATATAGCCTGTGAAACTGCTTTCTCAGCGATTGAGTACCGCAGCCGGCCCACTTGCCGTTATCGGCGGCATCGGGCTGGTCGTGCTGCTAGTCCCCGTACTGAAGCTATC
>DHWR01000220.1:675-2496 GCA_002413265.1 Chloroflexi bacterium UBA5177 | reverse complement strand
GGCTGGTAGTGCTGCTGGTGCCCGTCCTCAAACTACTCGGCGGCTCCGCTGGAACTATCGGTCCCAGCGTGCCGCTGCTGTTTCTGGCGCCGGTGCTGATTGCCTCGACGGTTGGGGGGCGCGTATCCGGAGCGGTGGTCGCGGTAGTCGCAGTTGCCGCCTGGGACTGGTTCTTCATTCCGCCGTTCTATACGGTCACGGTCAACTACTCGCGCGATGTGCTGGCGCTCGTCATCTTTGTCGGCGTCGCTTTACTAACCGGCCAGCTTGCGGACTCCGCACGGCAGCGGGCTGAAGATGCCCTTCGCCGCGCGGCGGTGGCGCAAGCACTGTACGACCTGAGCACAGCGCTCATCGGCTCGCACGATGTGCAAGAGGTTCTCCGTTCGCTCACCGCATCCTTGTACTCTGTGTTCCGCCTGCGCGCGTGCGCCGTTCTTCTGCCCTCCGGGAACACCTGGGCCACCGCCGCTGCGTCCGGAAATCTGCCTCCAGAGCTGACGGTCGAGAAAAACCGCGCGGCATGCTCGGTGGCCTCCTGGGTGGCTGCCAACAACCAGGCCTCTGGTCTGCCGGCGGCACGAGCCCGGTTTCTGCCTCTGCAGGCAAGAGATCGAGCAGTTGGCGTGCTGGAGATCGTGTTCCGGTCGGAAGCCGGCCTGGACGAGGAGCGCGAGAGACTGATATCCACGTTCGCCAACAGCGCCGCGCTCGTGGTCGAGCAGGCGAGACTGGCGCAGGAGGAGCGTGCAGCGGCCATTGCACGCGAGAGCGACGAGCTCAAGAGCGCGCTCCTGTCATCCGTCTCGCACGATCTGCGCACCCCGCTAGCGGGAATCAAGGCCGCGGCAAGCTCCCTGCTCCAGCAGGACATTCAATGGAGCGAGGAGGACCGACTGGCGTTCGCCACGGATATCGATCGAGAGGCAGACCGGCTCACGCGGCTGGTGTCGGATCTACTGGACCTCTCGCGCATCGAGGCGGGCGTATTGAAACCCGTCAAGCAGAACGAGGATATCGAGGAATTGATAGTCCGAACCGTCGATCGCGTGCAGCCCCGCCTTGGGGGCCGCCTGGTGGAAATCCACGTACAGCAGGGCCTGCCACTGGTACCGATGGACGTAGTTCAAGTTGAACAGGTGCTGGTAAATCTGTTGGACAACGCCGGGAAATATGCCCCGTCGGGCACGCCAATCGAGGTTTCAGCCGAGCTGGTTGACCTGGAGGGGAAACGGGAAGTCCGCGTTTCAGTGTCCGACCGCGGGCCAGGCGTGCCGGAACGAGATCGGTCGCAGGTTTTTGACAAATTTCACCGCCTGCCGGGATCAGGAAGCAGGCAGGGCGGCACCGGTCTCGGGCTTGCCATAGTCAAAGGGCTGGTCGAGGCCCACGGAGGGCACGTGTGGATCGAGGCCGGCGAGGAGGGCGGCGCCAGATTCGTCTTCTCGTTACCCACGCTGGATCAGGAGGTCGTCACGGAACAACAGGTGGAAGAAGAGGCTGCTCCTTGAGCTCCGGTACCAAAATCCTGGTGGTAGACGACGAGCCCGCGATTCTGCGTGCTCTGACAACGAACCTGAGGGCCCGTGGCTACAACGTCAGTGGCGTGGAGACCGGTGAGGAAGCGCTGGCGCAGGTCGAGGAAGCGCCGCCGGATCTTCTGGTGCTCGACCTCATGCTTCCCGGGATGTCCGGCCTCGAGGTGTGCGAAGCCATTCGCCGCGAGTGGTCGTTCCCAATTCTGATCCTCTCGGCCCGAGGCGAGGAGCGTGCCAAGGTCCGGGCGCTCGACCTCGGCGCTGACGACTACGTCACCAAGCC
>DHWR01000220.1:0-460 GCA_002413265.1 Chloroflexi bacterium UBA5177 | reverse complement strand
GGCTCGTTGGCCATCGATCTGGGCACGCGGGAGGCCACCCGGAACGGCCAGGCGATGGAGTTGACCGCGCGTGAGTACGACGTTCTTCTGTATTTGATGCGTAATGCGGGCAAAGTGGTGACGCACCGCATGCTGCTCGCCGCGGTCTGGGGGCCTGAATATAAGCAGGAGGCGCAGTATCTGCGGGTGTTCGTGAACCGGCTGCGGCGCAAGATCGAGGAGGATCCGGCACACCCGAGACACATAGTGACCGACCCGGGGGTCGGATACCGCGTTCTGCCGGTCGAATAACAATATCCAAGGTAGCCTAAAGGCCGATTCGGGCTATCCTCTTCGACCACCGTGAAGAACCACCAACGAGGGCCGGGAATCCAGCCACTGGTTCCAGAGGCGGCCAAGAGCTGCATCGACGACGAGGAAGAGCCCGATCATCGCAAATGAGTGCACCAAACGGCCGGAG
>DHWR01000151.1 GCA_002413265.1 Chloroflexi bacterium UBA5177 | reverse complement strand
TGGCCAGATCGTGTCCCGAGGCCGTGCCGGCCATCAGCAGAGTCGGAGTCAGCTGATGCACGCTGATGCAAGCGCTGCTGGGAGGCGGTGAGGCTCTCTGGAAGCACCACGACCGCGCTGTCCTCTTCACCACCGTGGAACCGTGCCCGATGTGTCTGGGGGCAGCGGTGATGGCGGATGTGCCCCACATTGTTTTTGCCTCGCACGACGCCGTTGCCGGCTGCCGTGAGATCGTCGAAACCGTGCCCTATGTGCGTCGCCACCTCCGCACTTATGTAGGAGGCGTTCTCGAGGACGAGGCCAGGATGCTCATGCAGCGCTTCGATCCGGCATGGTTCGAGTACGTAACAGGCGGCACGTGAGGATGCCGGCTACGCGCAAGTCAAGGTGGTGCCCCCGGCGGGACTCGAACCCACGGCCAACCGCTTAGAAGGCGGTTGCTCTATCCTGCTGAGCTACGGGGGCAAGCGCGTCCAAGTATAGGGATTTGCTAGCGGACGGCCTGTTCCAGATCTGCCAGCAAATCCTGCTCGTCCTCAATCCCGACGGAGAGCCGTATCAGCCCGCCGGAGATGCCGAGCGCTTCACGCAGGTGATCGGGCACCGAGGAGTGCGTCATGATGCCGGGATGGTCGGCAAGCGACTCGACTCCACCGAGGCTCTCCGCCGTCACAAAGAGCTGCGATCGTCTGAGGAACCGGCGAGCCGTCGCTTCGTCCTCGAATTCGACGGTGACAATTCCTCCAAAGGCACGCATCTGACGGGCCGCCAGCTCGTGCTGCGGGTGCGACGGGAGACCCGGATAAATGACGCGCCGGATACCCGGCTTCCCCTCCAGAAAACATGCCACTGCCTGCGCGTTGGTGGAATGCCGCTGCATCCGCAGCTCAAGCGTCTTCAGTCCTCGCAGAAGAAGCCAGGAATCGAATGGCCCTGGAACCCCTCCTGAAGCATTCTGGAGGAATTTGAGCCGTTCGTACACGGCTTCGTCGTTGAGGACGACCATTCCGAGGATGAGATCGCTGTGTCCGCCCAGGTACTTCGTCGCGCTGTGCACCACGATGTCGGCGCCCAGGGTAAGTGGCTGCTGAATGCAGGGAGTCGCGAAGGTACTGTCGACGACGAGCAGCGCCTCGCCTCTACGGACCACGTCGGCGACGGCATGGATATCGACGATTCTCAGGAGCGGATTGGTGGGAGACTCGATCCACACCATTCGTGTCTCCGGGCGGATCGCATCCGCCACCTGCTGCGGTTCCGACGGATTCACGTAGCTGAACCTGACTCCGTACTGCTGAAGCACTTCGCTGAAGAGCCGGTACGTACCTCCGTAGAGGTCATCTCCGGCGATGACGTGGTCGCCGGCTTTCAGAAGCTGCGTGACCGTCAGCTCGGCTGCCATGCCGGAGGCGAAAGCCAGCCCAAATCGCGCGTCCTCGAGCGACGCGACCACCTCTTGTAAGACGGTCCGCGTGGGATTGTCCGTGCGCGAGTATTCGTAGCCCTTGTGGACTCCGATGTCCTCCTGTGCGTAGGTCGAGGTCTGGTAGATCGGTGTGATCACGGCGCCGGTTGTCGGATCTGGGTCCTGACCGACATGAATAGCTCGAGTGGTGAGGCCCCAGTCAGGCATAGTGCTCCTGTCGTTCCCTTCGTGCGAGCGTGCCGGTGACTGCTTCTGCAATCTGAACGGCATTGGTGGCTGCTCCCTTGCGCAGATTGTCCGCGACGATCCACAACGCCAGAGCATGATTGTCCGCGGGATCTGCTCGCACTCTGCCGACGAATACTTCGTCTCTGCCGTCACACTGCAACGCGGTTGGATATTTGGCAGTTGCCGGCTCGTCAAAGACGACGATTCCCGGTGCACCCGATAGTGTCCGGCGAGCCTGCGCCGCATCCACCTCACGATGGAACCGAAGATATACAGACTCGGAGTGGCCGACCCGCACGGGGACGCGAACCGTCGTCGGAACGACGTGAAGATCTGGGAGATTCATGATTTTTCGCGTTTCGTCGATCATCTTCTTTTCTTCCTCGGCCCAACCATCCGTGTCGAAGTCGCCGACCTGCGGCAGGGCATTGAACGCGATGGGATGTTGATACGGCGATTCCGTACTCCGGGACCCAGTATCGACCTCATGGTCGAGGGCTCGAATACCCTTTTCACCGGTGCCCGAGACGGACTGGTAGGTGGAGACCACAACGCTCTGCAGGCCGAACGCCTCGTGAAGCGGCTGCAGCGCGACCACCATTTGAGCAGTCGAGCAGTTTGGGTTGGCGACGATGCCGCGATAGCCGTTCAGCTCGTGTGCATTTACCTCCGGAACCACGAGTGGCACGTCCGGATCCATACGGAACGCCGAGCTGTTGTCGATGACGTAGACACAGTGTCGAGCGGCAATTGGTGAATATTCTCGACTTACCGATGCTCCTGCGGAGAAGAAGGCGAGGTCGCATCGGTCGAAGGAATCGCCAGAGAGTGTGGACACCTGAAGGGCTTCCCCGCCGAAGGAAAGTTTCTTGCCGGCAGAGCGTGGGGATGCCAGCGGCACGAGCTCGGCAACGGGGAAGGCACGCTCTTCCAGTATCTGGAGGATCGTCCTGCCGACCAGCCCGGTAGCGCCTGCTACGGCTACGCGGAAGCCTGCCACGATGCGTCCTCTCCAAGGTGAAATGCGGCGTGCAGGCTGCGAACGGTCTCCTCGGCTCGATTGCCGTCGATCACGCAGGTCAAACGAATGCCGGAGGTCGAGATCATGTCGATGTTGACCCCGGTTTCCGCCAACGCTCCAAACATCGTGGACGCGTATTCGGCGCTCGACGACAGCCCGGCGCCGACCACGGAGACCTTGGCCATGCCCCCCTTGGAGGTAACGGCTTGCGCGTCGACGTCGCCTCGAATCTCTTCGGCGACCTCCATCGCAGCCTCTAGGTCGCCCTCCGCGACCGTGAAAGAGAGGTCGGTTCGACCATGTTGACCGATGTTCTGGACGATGAGATCTGCGTGGATGCGCCTCTTCGCCAGGGCGCTAAAAATGGTGTGAGCAATGCCGGGCCTATCTGCTAGGCCGACGAAGGTCACCTTTGCCACGTCCGTCTGATGGGCCACGCCCGCCACGCGATTCCCGTATTCCATGGTTCCTCCTATGCGCGTACCTGACTCGGCCGCATAGCTCGAGCGCACCTCGAGGGGCACGCTCCACAATTGAGCAAGCTCGATGGACCGGGGCATCATCACCTGAGCCCCGTACTGGGCCAGCTCGAGCATCTCTTCATAGGTGATCTCTGAGAGCTTCCTGGCCTCCGGGACAATCCGAGGGTCGGCAGAGAATATACCGGTCACGTCGCTGTAGATCTCGCACCGGCAGTCGCCCAGTCCGGCGGCGAGTGCGACCGCCGTGGCGTCCGAGCCACCTCTGCCCAGCGTCGTCACCTCTCCCCAGCCGGTCTCGTCGCCGACGCCCTGGAAGCCCGTCACGATCACCACCTTTCCGGCAGTGAGCTCGTGGCGGATGCGCTCCGTGTCGACGCTGCGAATGCGAGCAGTGCTGAACACACTGTCGGTCCGTATACCCGCCTGCCAGCCCGCGAGGGATATTGCGGAGACGCCTCGCTGGTGCAGAGACATCGCCAGCAGCGAGGCCGACACCTGCTCTCCGGTTGCCAGCAGCATGTCTATCTCGCGCTTGTCCGGCCGGTCCGCCACGCTGCGGGCGAGATCGATCAGATGATCGGTGGTATCGCCCATTGCCGACACCACGACCACCAGTGGGCCCGACTTCGCGGCGACTGCCACTCGGTCGGCGACGGCGACAATTCGAGCCGTGTTTTTGAGCGAGCTACCGCCATATTTCTGCACCAGCATTGTCATGGACGAGGATACCAGCGCCGGCTATTGGCGCGCAGCAGCAGCCCTGGCGCGTGAAGCCGGCAGCGTCCATTCCACGATGCGAAGCAGAAGATCGGCGCAGAGCGCTAGAAGCGAAACGGCGATCGCGCCTACCTGGAGCTCCGAGGTGTTGAAGAGCGAATTGTTGATGCCGTCGAAGAGCAGCTGGCCCAGGCCGCCGGCGTCGATAAGGAACGCGATAGAGG
>DHWR01000039.1:341-4181 GCA_002413265.1 Chloroflexi bacterium UBA5177 | reverse complement strand
CTCCAAGTTTGCGCCCTCGAGGCGTGCGTGCCTTAGAGATGCTCCATGTAGTAATGCGCCGGGAAGCTGAACATCCTGGAGATTCGCGTAGTCGAGAACGGCGTACTTGAGGTTGACTTCGTCAAGCGTTACGTGGCGCAAGTCTGTGTCAACAAGCCTTGCACCCTCGAGTACGGTCCGGAAGACAAAGGCAGCGTCTTGTAGTGTGGCCCTCGACAAATCTGCGCCTTTGAGATCGCATCCATAAAACGAGGCTCCTTGCAGGTTCGCTTCTGACAGTTGCGTACGCCTGAGGTTGGCCTTCGTAAACACCGCGCCTCTAAGGTCGGCCCGACTCAATGGTAGATCGGAGAGCTCGTCTCCTTCGAACACAACTCCAGCGAGAGATAGGCCTCTTCGCTTGTCCGAGCTCACATCGAGAATCGGACCCCGACCGTTATCGTAGCTCTCCAGCAGCCACTCCACGTCAGCACGCGTCAGCTTGACTGCCTCGAAACCGGATGTTCCCTTCTTTTCATTGCGGCTCTGATGAAGGTGCTCCAATTCCGCCTGTCGGACCTTCGAGACTGGCGCGTTGCGACGCCAAGTTGCGGGCATATCCGCGGTAAGTTGAGCATTTCAAGGCCGCCGTGTCCACACTACGAGCCCTGTCGTGCCACAACGGGTCCTCCCGCAGCGCGCAAACGCCAGCCTCGATATTCAAACCAGGTCTACTCTCTCTAGGCGATCTCTGCCGCTGGGACTTCGCAATTGCTGGGACGACGCGACTGTCACGTTGGCGCGAAGGTCGGCCAGCCTATATTCGGTAACACGAAGAGATCGCAACCTTGACCCGCAACCCACCTGGCGGTTTGGTCCCGAGGGTCGTGCTAGGGCGAGGTCGGTGCAAGAGCTCAGTCCAGAAGGGGCCAATTGTCCGGCACCGCCGGCTTGTAGCTGGTTGGGGGGTGACGATGCTGCGGCGGGCTACAGGAGCAGCAGTTGCTCGACGCTCTGAAAATTCGCCTGTAGGACAGGAGTTTTGTCGCGAACCGGCCATGAAATGTCCTTGGCGATCTCGAGTGGTTGATGTTCGGGCGTATACCCAATCAGCTTGACCTCTATCGACTCCCGGGTGATCCGATACAGCCCGCATGTGTTCCAAGGCGAGACCTGAACAGATGCTGAACCCATCCCTACGATGAGCGGCCCCTGAAGGAACGCCGCGCTGGGCCACGTGAAACCTCCCGTGTCTGTCGGCGAGGCTAAACGGTAGGTCCCGACGAAGGGCTGGTGTTGGTGGCCGTGCAGGATGAGGTCGACCCCAAACTCTTGGCAGTCCTCGAGAATCTGCCTGGCATCTACTGTCAGGCTAGGCTGCCGCTCCTGATCGATATCGATGGTGTGGCTGACGGGGAGTAGGTGGTGATGCAGTACAAGGCAGAGGGCGGTCGGGCGGTCGAATCCCTGGATTCGCTCCGACTGCAGGGTGTCGAGCACTCGGCGGAGCTTTGGAAGGTAGATGCCGCGATCCCCGTAACCGAACTGATGGCTCCCGCGTTCAGGCAGGCGGACGGAGTTCAGCCCAACGAAAATGACGTCGATATCAGGAAATCTGAACCGGCGGGTCCAGTCAAGGTTCGGCCGCTCAACATCGTAGAACTTGCGCATGAACTCCTTTATGGACGCGGTCGGCCCGTAGTCGAACGCCACTTTTGCAACTTCGCCGCTCTGCGCCGGCCCAAGAAGGATGTCGTGATTGCCGGGGACCATGACGACGTGTTCGTTGCGAAGCCCAAGATCGGACACCAGGCTTTCTAGGAACTGGCGGGCCGCCTCGAACCGCTCCCGTTGCTTGGTCGGCGGTTGGCCGGTGATTAGGTCCCCACTGACGACCAGCAAACTCACTCCAGGCTTACAGTGCTCCCGGACCTCGTGAATCCGGTCCAAGAGCCTGTTGAATCGCTGACCGTATTGCTGGCTCGACCCGAAGTGCAAGTCCGAGATGTGCAGGATGTAGCCCCCGTGCGGGACCTCTATCGGCGTCAGGTCGTCGCTGGGCTGGGGAAAGAGCGAGCGGTTCTCGGCGCTGATTCCGTACAGGGTTTCGTCGCAGTCCGGGAATTCTGGGCTGAACTGGCTCAAATAGGCGTCTGGACGCAGGCGGTCGACGCTGGTGAGCCGCAGCCACGCCGCGAATGGCTGGTTGCGGTAGTAGACCGGCGTCTTGCTGCCTCCATCTGGTGCCATCATCCGGTGACCAGGGCGTGCCATTCGGATCTCGGCGCACTCTGCGCGCCAGTATCTTCGCTGCTTCGCGTTGATTAGGGCTACCGCGATTGGCTCCCCGCGTCGGCACCTATGCTGCATGGAACGAAGCAGATCGATCTGATAATCCTCGTGGGCCTCGTCCACGCGCCGCCACCAGGCCCACCAGACGTCGTGTCTGGCGTTGTCTGAGCGATTCATAATCTCGCGATGAGCCTGGATGGTGTCGGGGACGAGCTTGTCTCCATAGCGAAGGACAAGGTGCGCCTGATCTAGATCAGTACTCGGCATTTGCTCAGCCTGCCCTACGCCAGACGTACCGGTTCGAGCCAACCTGCGGCCGTAGTTGGCTGAATCGAGGTCTTCGCATCGGCGCGCAACTCGCAGTCAGAGCTCGAGCAGATCGTCGAGAGGCGATTCCCAACCGAACTGCCACCGAGGTGCGACCGATTCCCGCAGTTGGGCCAAGACACCGGCGGCCGCAGTAGTGTCCTTAATGAGCGCGACCCTGTTCCGCGATGTCCAGATGTCGAAGTCCAGCGCCCGAAGCTGGGAACGGGAGACGGATCTGAGCTGGTAGTCGGGAAAGCCCGTGACTGGCGCATGAAACCCAGGGAGCTGGCGGCGGTGATGAGGCCGCAGACGCACAACTTGGGATCCGATCAGGTAGGTCTCCCAAGCTCGGTAAGGGTCGACCGAGGGCACTGGTGGCGGCGCGGTGTAAAGGTGCCCGAGCTGGATTTCCACCAACTGTCCAACTCGCCAGTCGCCCGGGTCAACCAACCCGAGAGCATGCATCGTGCGCGACTCGAAGAGCGGCGTGCTGTACCTGACGTCTAGATCCAGGATCCGAGTTCGCCCGAGGGATCTGAAAGCCGCCAAGAGCTGAGCGCGCTCCCTGGGCGCCTCTAGCGTAAGGCCAGGGTGGAAGAGGGTTGTCACGATCCGACCTCGAGGAGCCGTTCGGGTCGCCGCGACTTGGAGCCAACGCAGAGCCTCATCAACGTGCCAGGGCGGGTCCATTAACGTCAGCTCGACCTGCGGCCCGGTGATCCGGCTCGCGACGTCACAGTAGTGGGCGTCAGCCAGCTCAGCGAGCTTTGGATACCGGCGACGATTGAGCGCGTTGATGTCGACCATTTCTACGCCGGGGTGACCGACGAGCTCGGCGGCTACCGATGGCATACCGAGAAAGAGGACTGTCACAGCCTTGGCAGCCAGGTCGGCGACATCCGTAACACTCCTCCTGCTGAAGTGCCACTCGGACCATGAGAGATGCGGTTCGACTGCGGCGACAGACTCCAGGAAACGGTCGGCAACTGGCATCCCGGGGCTTGCCTCGACTGCTTGCGCTGTCGGGGCAAAGATCCAGGGCGGAGTACCGTCGGCGATCCGGCCGAGCCAGCGGCCGACAATAGCAGGGCGGCGCACGTGCACCTTGCTCCCGCCCACCGTAGCAGGCGCTTGACCACCTGGTCGGCCGTCACGTCTTCGTGCTTTGTTCACGCCACCACCCTGCCGACCGGCTTAACAAGGCGACCCGCTGCTCCGCCGTTCGGCAGAGGTCAGCATAACGGCGGGGGGGGGGGGGGC
>DHWR01000039.1:0-189 GCA_002413265.1 Chloroflexi bacterium UBA5177 | reverse complement strand
CGGGGGGGGGCGGGCAGCCTCTAACGGAACCCCCGTCTAGAACTTTAAGGGCCGTCACAAACGACGCGCTATCTACGCAACGACAGAGCCCTTAGGCTGCTGCAATAGGGAAACGTCTAAGTTCCTAAGCCCTACTCGAACGATCCCCTGAGAAACAGTTGATTCAACTCATCGGCGGCCAGGCCGATC
>DHWR01000057.1 GCA_002413265.1 Chloroflexi bacterium UBA5177 | reverse complement strand
CCGAGCAAGCGGATCTTCTCTCGCTCGAATTCGGCCTCCGATATCTTCCCCGCCCGGAGGTTCGACTCCAGCTGCTCAAAAGCCTCGTACACCTCAGTGTTGCCGCCCAAGGTTCCGCGGCGCATGTCGAGATCCACTCTGCGCTTCAAGAGCTCTGAGCCGCGCTCATCCAGGACGTTGTGGCGTGCCTGTCGCTCCAGATTGTCACCTTCGCGTTCGACCTCTGGGAGCTGCGGAGGCGGCTTTTCCCGACGCAGTGCCACAGCCGAAAGCCCAACCGCGAGCGCCAGGAAAACCAGGATAACCACAATCACCAGAGCGTTCATCGCCCCAATCATAGGGGGATAAGATGGAGACTATGGCCGGACGCAGAATCCTTGCCCTGGGCACGCACCCAGACGATGTCGAGCTGACATGCGGAGCCTCAATCGCACGTTGGGTTCGTGACGGAGACACGGCAATTCTGGTCGTGGCAACAGACGGCTCCAGGGGTGGCAAGGATGTAGACTCCGATCCGCGGGAAACAGCCCGGATCCGCCGGAACGAGCAGATGGAAGCCGCCGAGATCATAGGGTTTGAGGACGTCGTCTTCCTGGGCCTCAGAGACGGAGAAGTTGAGGATATCCCGGAGCTTCGCGCTCTGCTCGTGGAGCAGATCCGGAGATTCCGGCCTGAGGTAGCCATCGCCATGGATCCACTAACCGTCATCCACAGAAACTCGTATGTAAACCACCGCGACCACCGGATTCTTGGGATGGCCTTCCTCGACGCTCTCTACCCCGAAGCAAGCAACGCTGCGTACTTCCCGGAGCAGCTGGCGCGTGGTCTCGAAGTCCACAAGTGCCCGGAGCTCCTCCTCAGCGCGACGGAGAGCCCGAATTACTGGGTGGACGTGAGCGAGACTTTAGAAACGAGATTCACTGCGCTGCGGTGCCATGCCAGCCAGATACAGCTGTGGCTGGAGAATGGCGAGGTCCTCATCGAGGAACAGCGAGAACGTGCGGCAAGCGTCGGCGCAGCACAGGGAATGGGATACGCCGAGGAGTTTCGCCGAGTGATTGCCGATCAGCTGAGCTGAAACCGGCGTGCTCGAGCCGGCAACAAGGGTCAGGCGAAATGGACGCGGCGACTTGGAATCCGTTCGGCGCGGAGGTCGAGCTCCACTCGGCCGCAAGCCGGCACGAGCAGATGGACACGTGAGCGATCCGTTCCCGGTATTGCCTGCTCCGCCCATTCGGTCTCGGCGGGCAACCCATCGACAACTATCTCTAACTCGCGGGCCCGAGTGCGGTGTGGCAAGACGAGCTTGATCTCCAATTCCACTCCGTCAGGCTGGCCCCAGGGAAATTGGATGTCGACTCTGCGCTCCTCAGGGGTCCCCTCGATTTTCAGATCGAAGGGAACATTGCCGTACCACTTTCGAACACTGAGCCGGGGCCAGTCAGCGGGGAGCTGAGGCTCAATTGTGATTCGCTTTGTCGTGACGTCGATTCGAACTCCGGCAAAAGCCTGAAGTCCCTCCAGGAACCCTGACATGCTCCAGGCCTGAAACTCCACACCGCGTGCCCCTGAGAGGTCGAAAAGCTCACTGATGCCGCCGATTCCTCCTCTGTTAAGCACGGCGTCGACCTGCGCTCTCAGATACTTGCGAAACGCAATATCCGCCTCGCCGTACTTGAGCTCGGCTTGCACAAAGAATTGAGCGAGCCAATTCCATTCAACGCCTCGGTGGTAGTTGAACTTGCCGACGCTGCGCATCCGCCGCCCCCGCACGTTTCGGCGATCGTGCAGGAATTCGTAGGAGAAGACGCGATCCCAATCCTGAGGCGCCAACGTGAGAATCCCCTGGCTGCCCGCTAGCTGAGTTCGGCCCATCCGCCGCATCGTCCATTCGACCTCGGGTCCAAGATCGAGACCCACCTCAAAGCAGAAGTACGGATTGGGGGTGATGAGATCGCGAACCTGTCCGTCCTCGTCAAGACTGTCGGCGGGCATCCCGCGAACCAAGAATCGCTGAAGTCCATTCCAGGCGCGAGTCTCGGCCCAGTGCATCGCCGCCTCGAGCTCCCGTGACTCTTCTCTCAGAATCGGTCGAAAAACTCTCAGAGACGCAAGCCATAGCATTTGAATCTCGATCGGGAAACCGTGACGCGGAGTGTGGGGGGTGTCCATCCACGTTTCCCACAGATATTCAGGATCGTTGGTTCGTCCCGAAGGCAGCAGTCCGCCAACGGAGCGCTCCAGGCTTCGCTCGAAAAAGCGCCGCACCATCGGTAGCTTCTCGTACAGAAGCGCGTCGTCTCCGGTGCACCGCCAGTACTCGTGAAGGCGCCAGAGAGCCCAAAGCGTCCCGTCACTCGAGTGATATGGAAGGTCTTCTCCGGCGCGTATGCGTTGGGGGAGCCGCCCAGTCCGATCATCCTGGAGCTGCCACGTGTCGCGAATTATTTCCCTTGCAAGATCGTAGAAGCCGAGAGACAGCAAGAAACCCAACGCGATGTTTTCATCTCGCTTCCAGGAATCGTGGAAGTAGCCGTTGCCGGCAAGAATGGTCGCCGAGGGCCGCTCGAGTACCGTGTCCTCCGCGACTGCATTCTTCGATACCAGCACGTTCATCAGACGGCCGAGTACTTGCATGTAGGCCGAATCGACCGCGGAGTTACCCGTCTCAAAGTTTGATCGCTCGAGGATCTCCTGCATCGACTGGGATTTCTGTGCCTGGAAGGCGATCAGGTTGTCTCGCAAAGTCGACAGCTGCTCGAGGGCTTCGTCTCGAGTTGACCCAAAGCCGTAGACGACTTGAGCGTCACCTCGCATGTGCAAAGAGATGGGCGCATACGCGGCGCTGGAGCTGTGCAGCCAAAGAGGGGCGTGATCTCCTGCATCTTCGTCTTGCGTCCGACGCTCGACGAAGGTTCGACGCCGCCGATCGTCCGAGAAGATCTTCCGCCGTTCACGCTTCTTGGCAGGCACGGGCTCAGACCACACGTTGTCTCCGACGATTTGCACCGCGGCCACGAGAGATGCGGCTTGCTCGGACCCATCTGGAGTAAAAGTCTCCGTCCGGTCGTCGTATTTGCCGGAAGCCAAAACCTTTGAAACGATGCAGCCGTTATCGATCGGCTCCATGTCGTATCCGTCGGCAGAATCGTTGAGAGCGCGGTAGAAGCGGAGATCGAATTCCGGCTCAACTACCAGCTCGACGTCTCCGGCTAAGGCGCAGGTGAAGCCGTTGACACCATCGGCCACGAAGTACTCTTCGGTGATCGGCTTTTCATCAAACTCGTATTCTCTCCGGGCCCGAGTCAGGCCCATGAGGAAGCCGCTCTGCGCCCGCAAGCCAAGCGGTAGCTCCTGGTCCGCGAGCCGTACCAGGTGGCCTTCGAGAAACTTGCGTCCGTAGAGGTAGGCGCCGAACCATTTATGAGGATGAAGGGTCGCGTCCGAGCTGCCCGCGACAGCAGGCAGGCAGAGCGAGAATGCCCGCTTGTTACCCAGCAGGAACGAGCGACCTTTTAGGTGGTCGTGGTCGAGTCGAATGTCCCAGCGAGTATCCATTTTTCCCAGGCAAGCAGTCGGATGGTCTTTACTGCGCCTACCACTTCCACGTCCGCACGGTCCCTGCGCGCTTGCCACTCATCGTTGAGTGACAAAAGGGAGGCGGGGAGGTGGGGGTGGCGCAGCACGCATCGATAGTATGCAACCAAGAATGAAAAAATGCAATGGGGCCGAATGACGTATTTTTGGGGCCAATAAAGGGCCGTAAGGAGTAGTTCAAGTTCGCTAGGCCTCCGGTACATCATTCCCTAAGACGCCGCCTCCAGCCGAACCTCGAAATCCTCCGTGTCGTCTTCGACGAAAGACACCAAATCCTCTCCTTCGCGCACCAGTTCTCTAGCGTCCACAGAATCGAGTGGTCGGAAGGGAATGATGACCAGCGTCGACCGCTCACCGGTTCGCTCGATGCGCCATGTCCCTTCAATGAGTCCATCGATCAAAAATGTTGGACCAGCCTGTCCTCCGATTCGGGCGAGTGTTTCTCTATGCTCCTCGGGCACAAACCGCGCATCAGGGCCTCCCGAGAACATCAGATTGTCTCCGGCTGGGATGAATCTGGGAGGCGCCGGCGTGGCCTCATCCGGTCGCGGCGCATCCGGCAAGTCGTAGAGCGTCTCGCCCGCTTCGTTGAGCAGCTTCTCGAGTCCCGGCAAAAGATCGTCGAACACAGATTCGCTAACTCGCATACCCAGCCAAGTCTCCAAGTCTGAGTGGGTGGCTGGCCCCAAGGCGCCGAGATATCGAACCACGAGATGACGCAGCCCTTCGGCGGCCGACGCGATTGATAGCCCGAGCCAGTCGTCCGCGAGTGCATATGCAGGGCTGTCGAAGACCTTCCACAAGCCAGCTGGTGGCACCTGGACCAGCGCGAGGAAGGTCATCACTGTCCCGACCAGGCATGACGGATCTGCTTCAGGTTCTAGCCGGGAGAGATGCGCCTGGATCTCCGAAAGCGTTCGCGGTTCCTCTGCGATGAAAGCTTTGGCCGCTTCGAGAACATTTGTTGCAGTGCTCTCGTCCATGTCACCGCAGCGCCGGCGATACGCTCCCTCAAGAGCAGGCTGCAATGCTCGACGCCACAGACGATAGTCGGATGCCGTCACCAGGTGCACGACATTCCTCATCAGCTGCGCGCCAACAACGCGGCGCTCTTCAATCGCGAAGGAGAGGTCCTCGCGCTGAAAGCCGCTGATTCGGCTCCAGAGCCCGATGTACGGTGCGGCCACCTGTTCGGCCTGCATCCCTCCCAGCCACTCAACGGCGTTCCATGCCGACAGCGAAGCCCGATCGAGGAGAAGCTGCCGAGCCAGAGTGGCGCGATTGAGCTGCCGTTGAGAAAGAACGCGGCTGGTCATCCAGAGGCCCTCAAGTCCAGCACTGTCGCGTCCCGCCGCTCCGACGCCGCTCTAATCATAGTCGCGCGGCGATGCGCCTGATGGGCGCCCGGCCACAGAAAACCGAAGGTTGACCACCGTCAGCCCGGCACAGAAAAGCGGTGATCAGGTTCGCTTCAGCATTTATCTCCCGTGAGAACAGAGCATGTTTGTTTGCAATAAGGGCAGACTGGACATCCCTGAATTTGAGCCCCGCAAGTGCGTCCGGAGATACGCCATGGCCGGCCATGGCATAGTTTCCGACGACCACAAACGGCAGCCGGCCGTTCGGGTCATAGCGCTTGAAAATCGAGTGCTCGCGGACGGTCAGCCTTTGGAGAGCGTTCCCGTTCACGTCCCTGATCTCTTTGTTTGCGAATGACACGAAATAGCTGCTGTACTGCGCATTCAGCAGGTCGAAGGCTGGAACCGACGATCCGTTGGCGTCCGACGCCAGCTGCTTGAATGTGCCGAAGCGTCCAAGTGCCTTGATCAGCGCCCAGCGCTCCGCGGCGCAACCGTCACAACCAAGGGCGCTGATCATGAGAAGCTCGGCCTTCCCGCCTTCACTCAATCTGGAATTGATCAGGTGAAAGCTTCCAAGGGCTTGCGCTGGCGCGTCACCAGTGGTCGGGCCAAGCTCGGATGCGACGCTCGAGTTGATATCGCCCGCGGCGTGGTATAGCGCCCAGCCGATTGAACCGAAGATAGCCACCAGGACGAAGATCAGAGCGAGAAGCTTGTTCCTTTTTAGTCGCGCTTCCCATTCCCGGCGAACATCCTCCTCGGGTCGCGATGGTCGGCGGTAGTCATCGGCGCGCTCACCAGAACTTCGCGCCCCTCTCTCCAATTACCCGTCCCCAGTCCAGTCGTTCGAGCCTCACGCTACCACAGAGATGGACAGCGATAATCCCTTAGACCTTGCCCCGGCGCACTCCCGAGGGACGCGGTCGCGTTTCCCTGATCAACTCACCCTCTTCGCCAGATCTCTCCACGAAGCCCCATCTGTGCAGCGCCACGTGCCCGCAGCTGCCGCAGATCATCCAGTGGAGAGAAACTTCCCTATTTCCTGCTTGCTGCCGGTCGTGACGGAACGGGCGGAGGCCCCGCCCGCAGTTCGGACAGTGCTCCATTGTGGCCTGGGTCATCTCGCCGCCCCCTGACGTTTCCGTATGCTTGGTAACGCAAGATGTGTACCCGATCTTGCTTTAGCTTTGCGGACATTCAGAGTACTGCCGGACGTACGCGTCGCTCAGTCACCTAAGGTCCCGGTATCGCGGTCTTCCACGTTCTCCTTTTGGAGTACGCGAGGGCGTGAAACTCGGTCTCGAAATACCCCATTTGGGGGTTTACGGAATGAAATTTTTCCCGTAGACTATGTCCCGGAAGACTTGTTCGGGAGGACATTTGTGTATCGACTCTTAGTGGCGTGCGCGCTCGGTCTCTTGTCCGTGGTGGCTTTCAGCGCGCCTTCGTTTGCAGCCGGGTCTCGGGCCAACCTTAGCAACAATGCAAATTGGAACCAGCGTGATACGGCCGTGTACGTCGTTTCGACGCTCAATGTGTGCAGGAATCAAAAGGGTCGACCAATTTCGACTGTCCTTCAGAAACGCTTCCTTGCTACCAAGTACTCGGTGCTCGCGGATACGAAAAACCAGGACCTCTACTTCATAGAAGTGAAGAAGGACGATGGTTCAGTTGTTGGAGCCTATGCGTACCAGATGGGATGGGTAAAGCCGCAGGCGATCACGGCGGCGCTCGCGCACTTTGGCATGAAGCAGGCATCTGGCGACCTGGTCGCGGACTACAAGTCAGATTCAAAGCTCTTGATCGCGACCTTCAGCTCCACGCGGCCCCAGTAGGCACCGTTCCCCATCCTTCTCTCGCTCTGCAGGACCTCTTAGGCGAGCTGCGATCCCCCGGGTGATCCTCCTTGGATTTTCCATCTGTACCGTGCCCTGCTCCAGCACCAATCGCATCGCCAGGACCGCAATCGTCCTCCCACCCTCGTAGGGGCGAGTTGCGGTCGCTCGCGTCCCAGCCGCAGGCACAGATCGCCTAACGCCGAGTTTTTTGTGGCACCAGGCGGCACGCTTTTCCTCAGCCGGTGGATCATCATTCTCTCCTCCCGCACGGCACGCCTTAGTAGCGGCGAAGTGCGCTCCCCTGCTAGCCATTGTGGATCTTCCGTGGCGCGATGGAACCTCACCGCAGCAGGGTCTCTGTCGCCATGCCCGTGAAGGCCAGGGCATGCTGTTGAAAACAGATAAGCGCGCATGCAGGTAGTCACCGAAGATTGTCAGCACCGGTCATAATCGCGCTCCCCGGATCTACTTGCCCGTGAGCGGCGAGATTCGAGTACACCTTGATCATGTCTCGCATGCCGCCGGCCCCTGAGACTCGTGTATCAACGTGCGCGTACAAAATGGCGCATGTGGGCAGGCGTCCGAAGTCCCAGACATGGAGGCTGCCCCTAGACGACAGGAGACGGGGAGTGACCGAGGTCTCCGGTGAAGACCTGCTCTGCTGAATGCTCACGGTCAGACCCTTGTACTCCCAAGACCCGAAGCTATTGATCTGGAGCACAAAGTGTGGAATGTCCTTTCCGGTGTTTTGGACGTTCAATTCGACAAAGTTCGAACCGATGCCACTTCCCAGACCCCACAATCGGGCGTAAGGATATGGGCATGATGGAGCGTAGCGCGGCCCACTGATCCTTAAGACGGGGCTCCTCAAAACAGCCGAGCTTGTGCCGAGAACGCGGGCTAGGGCACCAGAGAGCGAGGCACAAGTGGCGGCAGCCGCGATGAAAGCAGCTATGGCTACAACCTTCCCCGTAGGATTTCGCGGCACGCCGCGAAAGACGGGTCGTGCGTACGTTTTCCCCGACCCGAGGCGCGCCATCTCACGAAGACGGTGCCACCCGGCTGATGCGGCCCCCGGATCCAGGCGATCGCCGCGGCGAGCAAACCGGTCGAGAGCTTCGATAACGCGGACGATCTCACAGCTGGTGTCAGCGTCGATGATGTCTCGATAGGCCTCGTGCGGATTTCTACTGTTGGGCACGGAAGGCCTCCTTCAGGAGGTCAAGGGTCCTCATGAGCTGCTTGTGAGTTGCGGCATAGCTTTTTCCAAGGACCTTGGCTATTTGAGCTACGGGGAGCTGGGCCTCGAAGCGCAAAACGATTAGCTCTCTTTGGTCGGGGCGAAGCGTCAGCATCAGCTCGCGGAGTCGCTCCAGTGCTTCCTGCTTAACGATTACTTCTTCCGTACCCCATTCGTAGCTAGGTTGCAAAAGGTCAGGAACGAGGTCCCACTCGACGCTGGGACGTCGCCTGCGCCGCGCGTCGATCACGACGTTCCTCGCAATCCGAAACAGCCACGCGCCGAAAGGAAGGCCCCGGTTCCGATATGACTGCAGTCCGCTCAGAGCCTTCACGAATACCTGTTGAGTTAGGTCCAAGGCCTCCTCGTCACTTGCTGTCCGGGTTCGAATGTAGCGATACATGCGCTCAAAATAACGTTCATAGAGGGCCCGAATGCCTCGGGGTCAGATTGCGCGGCCAAGACCAGTTCGCGCTCGTCCGCCGGGCGAGGTTCGGGCCAATCGCATCTCGTTATCGCCAACGCGGATGTATCTTGCAAGACATGAGCCCCTGCATTAGGTTTGCGAATATCGCACTTCGAAGGTAATAACGATCGAGTCCCGAAATTTAGACATCGACCAGATCCAATCGCGTTCCCGGTGCAAGTCCGCCCTGCGACGAATACAACATCAGGTGCCGGCATTTCGATTGGGGTTGAAGCAGGGCGAAGGCGAGTCGTCCCTTACGAACGCGAACTGCCAGCGGGCTGCGGCGGACCCGCTGGAGCAGCTTCGTCAGTCGCCATGCGACTGACGAACAGCATGATCAACGGGCCCAGCATCAGGAACCACATGGCCGGGCCGAAGCCTACGCGCTCTGCCGCAAATCCGAACCCCAAGGGGATTACTGCGGACACCAGCGCTCCCGCATTACTGAGAACCAGGATCGAACCGCTGGCCTCGGGTATTAGCTGATAAAGTCTCGCCTGTGGAACTGCGTACCATCCGGCGCGAAGGACGCCCAGCAACGCCAACGGAATCAGCTTGGCTCCAAGACCCTGCGCGAGAAGGAAAACAGGATACGCAATCACAGCGGCCAGTGAACTGGCCCGTAGATAGCTCATCCCCGAGACATGCCTGAGGAGCGGAAGCAGCAAGGCGTCCCCGGCAAGACCGGCAATCGTAAGCGAGAACACGGCGAGCCCGGCTTCGATCGGGCTTGTCCCAGCGACATCTACAAAATAGAGGGCCAGGTAGCCGGTCAACAGGTCGCCCATCAGGTCGCCTGCTTCCAACATGACAAGCAGCTGCTGCACTTTCCCGGAGCGCAATGCTGCGAGCGCGGCCCCTACCAGCGCCAATGAGAGTACGGCCAGACAGACGAAGATTGGTCGCCAGCCGTACCCACCGACCAAGGCCAAGGTGAGCAGCAAGGGACCCAACACCACACCGAAAGATCCCGCCAGGACCCAGCGCGCCATGTTGGCCTCGCGGCGCGACGTATCCACGTCCATCAGCGTGGCCTGGGAGAGACTGACGAAGGCTCCACAAGCAGGGTAAAGCGCAACAAAGGCCAGAAGTAGGACGGCGAAGCTCCACGCGAACCCGATCATGGCGAGAGCGAGACTGAATACGACGCCGCCGCCAACGATGAGGAGCCGCCGATAACCGGCATCGGCGAGCAACCCGAGCAACGGCTCGATGACGACTGCCGCGATATTCGGGAGAGCCAGCAGCACGCCGATTGCAAAGTAAGCGAGATGCAGGTCCTGCCTGATCAGCGGCCAGGCAGCTTCACGTACGCCGAATACCAACTCGTCGAGAAGCTCGATGCCGAGGAGGACGGCGACCAGATACGACGCGCGATGTCGGAAGGAGCGTCAGTCGGGGGAGCGGAGCCTGTTCATGACAGCATTATGCGCCACGGATGCAGGCAGACGCTGCGAGGCTTCGCGACCGCTACGATGGAATCACCTTCCAAGGCGGTGAAGCGTGGCTCATCTCACTCCGATTCCGCCGGAGCCACCAGAGGAAGAACCGCTCAGCTCGGGGTCGTGGTTCAGTCTCTTTCTGAACCCTGCGGGCAGAGTCACCGGCGCTCTCCCCGCGCTGCAGTCGCGCGAGTTTCGCCTCTTTTGGTTCGGCCAGATGGTGTCGCTCACAGGCACCTGGGTTCAAAGTGTCGCCCAACAGTGGCTGGTCCTCAAGTTGACCGGCTCAGCATTCAAGCTGGGCCTGGTCACGACAATTCAATTCACTCCTCTTCTGCTGCTGGCTTTGGTCGGAGGTGCCATTGCCGACCGGCTCCCAAAGCGTGATCTGCTGTTGGCCACCCAGGTTGTATCCGCTTTGCTCGCTGCCGGTCTCGGAACCCTGGTGGTCACCGGTCAGGTGCAGTACTGGCAGGTCCTCGTCTTCGCCGGCGCCCTCGGTACAGTGAACGCCTTTTACGTGCCGGCGCGCCAAGCATTCGTGCCTGAGATTGTGAACGAAGGCGCCCTGCTCAATGCCGTAGCTCTGAACTCCGCGATTTTCAATGGAGCAAGAGTAATCGGGCCCGCGGTAGGCGGCATTCTCGTCGCTACCGTTGGCCTTTCGCTCAACTTCTACCTGAACGCCGCCAGCTACGTAGCCGTGATAGCGACCCTGCTGCTGATACATCCCGCACGGCGCATTGCGCGGAGCCAAGAAAACATCTGGGCCAACGTCAAGGAGGGGCTGACGTACATTCGCGAGACGCCGGTTGTGTACACAATTCTCGCTCTGGTGGGGACGTCGAGCCTCTTTGCTCTCAACTTCACGACCATTCTCCCCCTCTTTGCACGATATGTCTTGCATTCCGGGTCGAGTGGTTTTGGTTTTCTCATGGCCGCCTCTGGGTTGGGATCCCTGGCGGGCTCGATTGCCATCGCCTTTTTCAACCGCAGAGACCAGGCTCGCGTGTTTATCTACGTCGGGGCGGTGTCTCTCTGCGTCGCCGAGATCGTCTTCGCGCTCTCGAGGAACTATTTGCTGTCGTGCGCGCTCCTGGTCATCGTCGGGATTTCGCAAACTATTTTCACCACAACTGCCAACACGCGGGTACTTTCTCTCACTCCAAACCACCTTCAAGGGCGAGTCATGAGCGTCTACTCCCTGATGTTTTTGGGCATGACTCCTTTTGGCTCCTTCCTTTCCGGCGTGATCGCCCAGCGCTGGGGCGCGCCCGCCCCGCTGATCTGGGGCGCCGCCATCACCCTCGCTATCACCGTGGTGATCTTCGCGCTGCGAAGGCGTCAGCGGGAACGCCTGGAAGCCGGTTCCGCCTCGGGCTGACGGCTTCCTTTTGCGAAGCTGGCGGTCGAAAACCGATGAGTGATTTGGACGCCCCAGTGCTTGACGTTTCAGCCTCGGTGTCGTAGGATGCTAGCTTAAACGCCTCGAACGCGCTCTATCGAACATTCGGGTACAATGGCGGCACATCTGACGTATACCGCCGCAGAATGGATGGGGTAAACCGATGTCCACGCTTCCTGCGAATCGATACGAAACCTACCAGTGGCTGTTGCGAGCTGTCGGCTCGTATCTCGACGAGGAGCCAAGCTGCCGCATCAGTCTCGCCGAGGTTTCTGATGGATTTATCGTGCGCATCCAGCGAGCCCTTCACAAAATGGAGCCGCAGGTTGAGCATTTCAAGCGTGAAACCCTGGAAGAGCAGCTGGAACGGCTTTTCGCTAGTCGCAAACCGACCAAGCAAGCACACCATCAGGGCATCTGGGCGAACTTCCCCAATGGGCACGCCGATTTTTTCCGCGCTCTCGGGTACGAGCTCGATCAGGCGAAGGCCAGCAACATCGTCCTCGATGAACTTGAAGACGGTCTCGTTCTGACCTACACGTTCCCGACCGACGAAGAGGCGACAACCTGGAACAAGCGGCTGGTCCGACTTGGCCTGGATGAGATCGAGGCGATTCTCAACGCTGCCTTCGAGCGTCGGCAGAAGGCCACGGCAGAGAAAGCCTGAGGCAGCCGCTTCCAACCCTACCATCCACGCCACCGCGGCTCTAGGGGTATACGTGGAAGGCTACACGGCGCGCGATGCGCTGATTCTCATGCGCCTCGACCTGACCGAATCATTGCATGAGATCGAGCAGGACATCTCCGAGATGAACGAAACGCTCGAGTTCTCGGGGATTGCAGAACAGCTACTGAAAGACGATTCTTCGGTCGTCGAGTTTCCTGCTATCAAGCGCTGGCTGGAGATCGTGGGCAATCGGAGCGAGCTCGAAAACGAGCTGCAACAGCTTCGAGATGAACGGCAGGATCTGATCAGAGCTCTGGAGCACCTCGAGGAGCGGCTGACGGGCAGGCGGCTAGGCTAGTAAGGTCGAGTCGTAGGCTGTCAGGTCGGCGTTGGTACGTGCGATGACATCGCGGCCACCGAGCGATGCTGCAAAAGTGATGCTGGCATGGCCAAACGGCATATGAGTCAGCCGATGTGGAGCGTCACCGAACCCGCGCCGAAGTAATCGATAGACCTGGTCTTGCCGGGTCGCAACTAGCTGCGCGCGATCACGAATGTCGGCCAGATCTCTGCCGGGCAAACGACTCAATGTGGCAACCATAGTGCGTAGTTATCGGCGAGGAACTTCTAGGTCCAGAATGTTCGAGACGGCCTTCGGGGAGGCGCCAGTATCAGCCCATCTCTTCGATAACTGCCTGTGCCATCTTCGACGTGCTGACACCACCGGTTCGATCCGGCTTTAGATCATACGTGACGTTCTTGTTCTCGGCGATCACGCGTGCCAGGGCCGTCTCAACTCGATCGGCCGCCTCGCTCTCTCCGATGTGACGAAGCATCAGGACGCCCGAGAGCAACGTCGCGGTCGGATTGGTCCTGTTCTGTCCGGCATATTTCGGGGCGCTGCCGTGCACGGGCTCGAATAGTGCAGTGTCAGTTCCGATGTTCGCCCCCGGAGCCACCCCAAGACCGCCGACCAGCCCCGCACAGAGATCCGACACTATGTCGCCGTAGAGATTGGGAAGCACCAGAACGTCATACTCCTCCGGCTTCTGGACCAGTTGCATGCACATGTTGTCGACGAGCACTTCCTGAAACTCGATCCCTGGATAGCGCCCAGCTACGGTGCGCGCCGTGTGCAAGAAGAGTCCGTCCGTGTACTTCATGATGTTCGCTTTGGTCACGGCCGACACTTTTCGGCGATTGTTGGCTTTTGCATATTCGAAGGCGAACCGAACGATCCGCTCCGTGCCCGTGATTGAGATCGGCTTGATAGAGATCCCGGAATCCGCTCGAATGGTCTTGCCGCTCATCTGGTTCAAGATGCCGATGAGCTCCTGCGTCTGCGAGTTGCCCTCCTCAAACTCGATGCCCGCGTACAGGTCCTCCGTGTTCTCGCGCACGACCACTAGATCGACATCCTTGTAGCGAGAGCGGACGCCTGGATAGTACTTGGCCGGACGGAGATTGGTGTAGAGATCGAGCGCTGCCCGCAAGGCCACGTTGACGCTGCGAAATCCAGTGCCAATGGGGGTGGTAATTGGACCTTTCAATGCCACCTTGTTGCGACGAATTGATTCGATTACCTGATCCGGCAGCGGCGTTCCATACTTCTCCATCACGTCGCTACCCGCTTCCTGGATTTCCCAGTCGATCTTCACACCGGAGGCGTCCAGAACGCGTCGTGCGGCTCCCGATACTTCAGGACCAATGCCGTCTCCCGGGATCAGTGTCACGCGATGAGCCATAGCCGCTTCCTCCCCTCCTGTGCTTACGCCAGTGCTGTCTCGCGCTCGGGCTGATATGCCGGTAGAGTGCGGCGAGGACGCCGATCCTCCCGGTAGCCGAGCGCGTACTCCCCTTGCATCATCGTATGGATCTCGCGCGTGCCTTCATAGATGACCGGCGCCTTCGAATTGCGGAGATACCGAAACACCGGATACTCGTCCGAGTACCCATACGCGCCATGAACCTCTACCGCGTCTGAAGCCGACTCGAAGGCAGCGTCACAGGCATACCACTTGGCCAGCGACACCGCTCGATTCGAAGGTTCGCCCCGATTCTTGAGCCAGCCCGCCTTGAGGTAGAGAAGCCTTCCTGCCTCATATCGCTGATACATCTTGGCGATCATCTGCTGCACCAGCTGAAACCTACCGATGGCCTGTCCGAAGGCTTGTCGATCGTTCGCGTACTTGACGCTGTAGTCCAGGCAGGCCCGAATGGTCCCGCACGCCCCTGCTCCCACCGTGTACCGGCCGTTCTCGAGAGACGTCATGGCGATGACGAATCCTTCTCCCTCTTCACCCAATCTATTGGCCTCGGGCACTCTCACGTCGTGCATGAAAATGCTCCCCGTGTCGCCCGCGTGGATGCCCGCCTTGTGTTTTATCGGCGCGGTTTCGAGCCCATCCGACTCGTCTCGATTGACCACGAATGCGGAAATGCCTCGGTGTCCCGCCTCCGGATCGGTCTTGGCGAAGATCAGGAAGGTGTCGGCATAGTCGGCGTACGATACCCAGGTCTTCTCGCCATTGAGGATGTACGAGCCGCCGTCACGCCGAGCCGTCGCCTTGAGTGCTGCCACGTCGGAACCGGCATTTGGCTCGGTCAGCCCGAAGGCTCCGAACCTCTCCCCCGAGGCGAGTGGCTTGAGGAGCCTCTGCTTCTGCTCTTCGCTCCCCCACACGTATATTCCGCACCCGCAAAGCCCGACGTGGACGGACATGATGGTCCGGTATGCATGATCCACGTACTCGAGCTCTTCGGAGACCAGTCCGAGCGATACGTAATCCATGCCCGCTCCGCCATATCGCTCAGGAAAGCAGACACCCGTCAGGCCAATCGCGGCGAGCTTGCTGAAGGTCGCCGGGTCGTAATAATGTTTGATGTCGTTCTCTTGAATGGACGGCGCGAACTCTTTTGCCATGTACTCGCGAACGGTATTGACCAGCAGCTGCTGATCTGGCGTCAGCTCGAGATCGATCACATTGGTCTCCTGCGAGGGGCGCCCGACGTATGTCCCCGAAAGGCTGGTAAGGGGCGCGTCATGACGAGATATCCGCTTCTGGATACCTGAATAGGTCCCGGCGCCCAAGCCGCACATTCTATCAAGGTAATGCTGCCCGGCAGGGAGGTCCCAATGGCGAAGACGCAAAGGGTTTCGACGTTCTCGATCGTCGCGTGCGATCCGGAGGCGGCCGAACTGGGGATCGCGGTCGCCTCGAAGTTCCTTTCAGTCGGAGCGGTCGTTCCCTTCGCCACGGCGGGCGTCGGAGCAGTTGCCACGCAGGCCTACGCAAACACAACCTTTGGCCCCGTGGCACTCGCTTTCATGGTCGAGGGATGCGGCGCCCGGAGTGCTCTAAACGGCATCCTCGCCGCCGACGAGGGGCGGGACGAACGGCAAGTTGGCGTTATCGATTCATCCGGCGAAAGTGCAACGTTCACCGGAAGCAATTGTCCCGACTGGTCAGGCGGTCGGTCCGGCCTGCGGTACGCGGCACAGGGCAATATACTCACCGGTCCAGAGGTCGTGGATAGTCTCGCCGAGTCCTTCGAAGCCAGCTCCGGCATCCTTGCCGATCGCTTGCTGCTCGCTTTGTCCGCGGGCCAGCAGGCTGGAGGCGACAGCCGTGGACAGCAATCCGCCGCGCTTCTGGTCGTGCGCGAGCACGGAGGCTACGGCGGACATAACGACCGGGCCATCGATCTTCGGGTGGATGACCACTCCAGACCAATCGAAGAACTGGCGCGATTGCTCGAAATCCATAGGCTGTATTTCTTCGACACACGGGCCGAGGATGTTCTTCCAATCGACGAGGATCTGACCAGAGAAATCCAAGCGATCCTGCGCCGCTCGGGGCGACCGGCGTCTAGCGGCGGCTATGACGACGGCACACGAGAAGCGTTCCGGGCTCTGTTTGGCCAAGAGAACCTTGAGAATCGCTGGCGAGAGGGTCCCCAGATAGATCGGGTCGCTCTGGAATATCTGCGGGAGCGGTTCCCAGCAAGCTGAGAGGGAGGGACGAGTCGCCTCATCCCTCCCTCTAAACAGCTTGGTTCGCTGGGTTGTGCTACTTGCCTCCGACCGAACCCTTCAGGCGCGAGCCTGCGGTAAAGGTCGGCCGCTTTCCGGCAGGAATATTCAGGGTTTCTCCCGTTCGCGGGTTTCGCCCCGTACGAGCCGCGGTCTGAGTCACGCGGAAATTCCCGAAACCGGTGAGTCGAACTTCCTCGCCGCTGGACAAGGCTTCCGTGATTGCATCGAGGACCGCGTCAACTGCGCGGCCGGCCTGGGCCTTATTCAGCCCCGCCTTCTCTGCAACCGACTGCTGGAGCTCCGACTTCCCTATCGTCATACGATCCCTCCTTCTCGCGTGGTCGTCCACAGCCCATCATAGCGAAGGGGCCCTCTCTAAACCACAATTTTTGGCGGTAAATCGCCAAAAACCATTCAAGTCTACCCGCTCGACTCCTCTTTGTGCCGCTCTTCGATCCAATCATCCACGGATTGGCCTGACTCGAACCTCTTGGGAGTCCGCTTTTGAATCGCCGCGATGACGTTCTTGTACCCGTATTTGCGCCCGTACTCGACTACGACGGTGAAGCCGGCGTCCCGCGTTGCGGCGCCCTCCCAGGCAGCCTGGATCTCCCGCGCGACAACCTCGAATTCTTCGTGACTCAGTCCGGCCATTTACCGCACTGCCGTCTTGGCTTGGGACTCAACCTCGACGGGCTCTTTCGGTGGCGGCGCGAAGTCGCCGAATCGATACCGCTCTGCTCGCTCGGGAGGCAATGCACGCACAGGTGGTGCGTTATCGGGGATATGCTTGGCTCAACGAAAATTTCTTCCTTTCTTCCACATCTGAAGCAGTAGGTTGGAGAACCGGGAGATGGCATCAACGCGTGTCCATGCCTCTCGCGACACGGCTCGCACATCATGTATTCAACCACCGCTCGCGGCTTCTGCAGCTTGCTTCGGCTCTCGAGCTGCGTGCCACAGCCCTTGCAATAAACGAATGAGTCTTCGCTGGGCCGAGTTTCCCGAACGATTTGCTCGTCTTGTGGCTTGACCCGATCTTTTGTCGCTGGCACGGTCTCTCTCCCTGCTACTCGCGGCGCCCCTGGACCTTCCCTTGCCTGTACGCGTTGACCGACAACATCGCGCCGCTTACTTTTATCGTAAGCCGAGCGCCTTCGCTCGGTCCACGACTGCGACGCGGCATAAATCAGGTCGAGAGGCCGCGCACGGCATCTTCAACCGCCGCGGTTGCGTCGTCGTATGGAGTGCCTATGGCGAAGTGCAGAGGCCGGCCAAAACGGATCTCTACCTTGGCCCGATGCGGAACGTAGCCGTGTTTGGGAAGAACATTTTCGATGCCGGCTAGATAAGCGGGCACCACCGGCACTCCCATCTCCACGGACAGGAGCCCCACGCCTCCTTTGAAAGCGCCAAGCTCCCCGGTGTCCGTGCGCGTGCCCTCCGGAAAGATGAGGATGGACCACCCTTCGTCGAGTAGCCGGGCACTCCTCTCGAGAGTTGGGCGGATGTTGGTCGTGCGCGAGAACGGGAAGGCGTTGAGGACCAGGGAAACACCCGCTCCGATCCACGAGTGCTGATAGAAATAGTCGTCGGCCGCCGCAACCGCAAGCCGCCCCCGTACTCGCGGCGGCAGGGCGTGAATGAGTGCCGGCGCGTCGGCGTTGCTCACGTGGTTCGAGACGAAGAGTGCCGGGAGCGTGAGGTCCCGAAGGCAGTCGAGCCCGATGACGGTCGCCGGTGCGAACGCATCGAGCAAAGCGAAGGCAGGTACTTGCAGAGCTCGTCGGGCCACACCGGTTACCGGATTCAATGGCCAGTCGTGGTAGCTGGGTCTCGAACCTCGCTCCTGCGCACCGATTAGTGCTTCCACCTCCGCCACGGTTGTCGTCGGTTCTACCTTCGACTCTTCGAGGTAGACTCCCAGCTCCGACTCTATAGCCGCGAGCAGTTCGACGCGGCCCAGTGAGTCCAGACCCAGATCCTCTCCGAGCCGCGCCTCCGGCCTGATCTCATTCACTCCAACTCGGGCCGCCTCTGCGATGACATGCTGCAACGGGGTCCCTTCCGAAGGCGGCATCGAAGCGGATGGGGAGCTCGCCTTTTGCCGGCCGGCTCCCTTCGCGGCCACGGCATCGGCGACCTCTTGCCGCTTCACTTTGAGTGTGTGAGTTCTCGGGAAGTCCTGTTCCTCCCACACCGTGTGGCTGTGAATCTGCTGGTGTGCGGAGAGCGTGGTATTCGCGTCGCGGATTATGTCGATAGGTTCTGCCTCGGATCCGTTCGGCAGCAACACCGCGTGCACCTGACTGCCGTCCGGAGTCGGCAGACCTATGACGACCGCGTCGAGGACTTTCCCGGTACGATGCAGGGCAAGCTCCACGTCTTCCGGAAACACGTTCTGACCATTTGACAGGACGATCATGTTCTTCTTGCGGCCCCGCAGGTAGAGGTTGCCTTCGCGTAGCTCCCCGAGGTCACCCGTCAGGTACCAGCCATCTTGGAAGGCGGCCTGGGTAGCGTCCTGATGTTGCCAGTAGCCTCGGGTCACGCTCGGGCCCCGGGCGAGCACCTCGCCGTCGTCGGCAATGCGAATGTCCATTTCGGGAATCGGACGCCCTACGGTGGCCGGATCAGTGTTTTCCCAGGTGGTTGCCGTCATCACCGGTGATGTCTCCGTGGCCCCGTAACCCTGGATGACTCGGATGCCCACCGTCTCCCAACGTCGAACGAGATCCGGATCGATGGGCGCGCCACCCGAGACGAAGAAGAGAAATTCGCCGCCCAGGCGTTGATGGAGCTTCCGGAATACCTTGCGTCGCTGGTCGATCGGCAAGCGACGCGCGATAGCCTGCAGTCGTTTAAATGACTGCTCTTTCCCCTGCGTGCGCGCTTCTCGCTCGATCGCGTCCATAAAAAGCTGGAGCGCCTGCGGCACAGCCAGCACCGTCGTGATCTTTTGTTCTTGAAAGCATCTAAACAGGATGGTGGACTGCCTGCTGGGTGGGTAGTGAATGCTCGCGCCGCGCGTGAGTGCCAGAATCAAGCCCAGGCACTGCTCGAACATGTGACTGAGAGGAAGGACGGACAGCAGTCGAAATTTCTC
>DHWR01000105.1:4555-16230 GCA_002413265.1 Chloroflexi bacterium UBA5177 | reverse complement strand
TGGGAGGAGTTCCTCCGAGTCCAGGGCGAAGAGGTCCCCGAAGGTGATCGCTCGCTTCTCGCCAACGACGACCTGCACCGCCAGCTCCAGCGCCTCGCGCGCACCTCTGCCGCGGCGGAGTACGAGAGGGAGAACGTGATCGGCGATCCCAACCAAACCTTCGGCGTCGAGATCGAGTTCGACGGAGCCGACCCCCACGCGGTTGCACGCGCCTTCCATGCGGCCGGTCTGGCGGCAACTCCGAACCTGGAGGCCTACCACTCCGGCGGCCGAGTCGCCGGCAAGTGGGTGGTCGAGCGCGACAGCACGGTCACCGGTGAGATCGTGAGCCCGGTGCTGCGGGACACTCCTGAGACCTGGGAGCAGCTGGAGCGCGTCTGCCAGATCCTGCGCGCCCACGGCGCACGGACCACCGCTCGCACAGGCGGTCATGTCCATGTGGGAGCCGACTCGGCCAACATGGATCACGACGTCAACCGCTTCCGGCGGGTGGCCAACGTCTGCGCCTGGGCGGAGGACCTGATGTATCGCCTGGCGGCTGGAACCGGTCGCGGCGGCCGCCAGCACCGCGGCGCAGGGAACGGCTACCGCTGGTGCGGGCCGATGGGATCCGGTCAGTTCGAGAACGCCCAGGACCTGAGCGACCTCGCCTACCGGGTAGGGGCCAGCCACGGCGTCGGGCTCAACTACGGCAACATCCTCGAACAGCGGCGGACGATCGAGTACCGCTACTTCGACTCGAGCCTGGATCCGGCTCGCTTGCAGGCCAACATCAAGCTCGCCTGCTGGGTCACCAAGCGGGCTTCGGAAGTGCCTGACTCCGCGATCCCACACGAGCGGGTCCGCCTCGGCACCCATCACAGTTCGCCCGAATCGGATCAAAACGATGGCCTCCTGCGTCGGTTCGCCGACATGGTCTTCGTCCGGCCCAAGGACAAGCTCAAGCTCTACTGGCTCTACGAGCACAGCGCCTGGCAGCAGGGTCGCGGAGTAGCCGCCTGATGGCCGATCGCCTTCCCGCCTATCGCGACCAGGCCGTGACGGTCTACGCCGGCGACGTACGCGCGGTGCTGGCCTCGCTGCCTGACGCCAGCGTCGACTGTTGCGTGACCTCGCCTCCCTACTGGGGACTGCGCGACTACGGCATCCCGCCCCAGGTCTGGGGTGGCGATCCCGGCTGCCAGCACCGCTGGGGAGATCGAGAGTCTTCCTGCGCCCACCGCGGCAACCGGCCCCAGGTACCTCAGACCAAGTGGCAATCGAACACGACCTACCCGGAGAAGTCGCGCACCTCGGCTACAACTTGCCGTCGCTGTGACGCCTGGCTCGGTCATCTCGGGCTGGAGCCCTCGCCTGATCTATTCGTCCAGCACATGGTCGAAGTCCTGCGCGAAGTGCGACGGGTGCTGAAGCCGAGCGGCACACTCTGGCTCAACCTGGGCGACTGCTACAACGCCGGCACCACGGCTCCGCGCCGCCCCTCGCTCGATCGTGTCGGCTATTGGCGGGCGGGCGGCTCGATGGGCGACCGGCGGGTGAAGGCGCCCGAGCTCAAGCCCAAGGACCTGGTCGGTATCCCCTGGCGGGTCGCCCTCGCCCTTCAGGCTGACGGCTGGTACCTGCGGGCCGACCTGATCTGGGCCAAGCCGAATCCGATGCCAGAATCGGTGACCGACCGACCGACCCGCTCCCACGAGTACGTCTTCTTGCTCTCTACGCACCCGCGTTACTTCTATGACGCCGAGGCAATCCGCGAACCGTGCGCGAGCGGCCCCTCCGACGTTCGCAAGATGCAAGAGCAGCTGCCGCGCATCGGTGGCAAGCACAAGGAACTCCTGGACCCGCTCTCGAAGGCGAGCGCCCGAACCAACATCGGCCAGAAGCGTTCGGTCGGTGACCCCTCAGGTCGCAACCGACGGTCGGTCTGGACGATCGCCACCCAGCCCTACCGAAAGGCTCACTTCGCAACCTTCCCGGAGCGCCTGGTGGAGCCCTGCATCCTCGCCGGCAGCAGCGGCGGTGGCTGCTGCTCTCGGTGCGGAGCGCCCTGGCAGCGGATGGTGGAGGTCGCCTACAGCAACCCCGGCAACCGGTCGACCAACGGCCCTCGCTCGGTCGAGCGCCGCAGCGAGACGGCCGGCTTTGCGGTCCGACTCGAGCGCCGTGCGAGAACGATCGGCTGGAAGCCGACGTGCAGCTGCGAGGGGACAGTCGCCAATCCCGCCATCGTCCTCGACCCCTTCGCCGGTTCGGGAACCACGCTCGCCGTCGCCAAGCGACTCGGCCGGCATGCGGTCGGGATCGAGCTCAATGGGGACTACGTCGAACTGATCAAAGAGCGCTGCGGGCACGCCGAGCCGCCCCCATTCGAGGAGGCGGTGTAGTGCATCCCCTCTCTCGCCCATGCGGGATTGACGACAAATGAATACAGGGATTCGTATTCATTCGGTGCCGCGGAATCCCTTCCGGCCGGGGATGGGGTTGGAGCCACCCTATCTGGCCGATCGCTGTGACCAGCTGGAGCGATTCGGGCGCTTCCTCGACGGCCTCCCGGATTTTCCGCGCAACGTGCGTCTGACCGGTCTTCGTGGCGTGGGCAAGACCGTCCTCCTCCAGCGGTATGCCGGCACCGCCATGGAGCGCGGCTGGGTGGTGGTCAGCCGGGAATGGAGCGAGCACCTTCGCGACGAGCGGGCCTTCGCGCTGGCGCTTGTCGCAGACTGCCGCCAGGCAGCCGAGCAGACCGCCCGCACGCGGCGACTGAAAGCAGCCGCCGCCTCAGCGATCGATCGTGCGCTGGATCTCCTCGGCAGCCTCAGCGTCTCTCTAGCGGGCATCACCGTTGCCCTGCGGTCGCCATCGCACCAACGGGAACCAACGCCGGCCCTCGAGGACCAGCTCTTCGACGCTGTGGTCTCGGCCTGCCGCGGCGTGACCGCCGCCGGCGGCAGCGGGATCGTCCTCTGCTACGACGAGGCCCATATCGTCCGCGATTCAGTGGCCACTCTCCAGCTTCCACTGAGCACCCTGCTGGCCGTCACCGCCAGGCTCCAGCGGGAAGGCGTCCCGCTAATGCTGGTCGTCTGCGGCCTTCCCACCCTAACCGAGAACCTGGCTCGGGCCAAGAGCTACTCCGAGCGCATGTTCCAGGCCGAGGAGCTCGACCGGCTGCGATCGCCGGAGGACGTTCACGCCTTCACGCTGCCTCTCCAAACGGCAGGCCGCCGCCACGACCCCGCACTTGCCAAGGCCATGGCGGCCGACTCACGGGGCTATCCGTTCTTCATCCAGTTCTTCGGTGCGCTTCTCTGGGAATCCTCAGCTTGGCCCTCGCCGCTGACCGAAAGTGACTACCACCATTCCCGGCCCGCAATGCTCGCCGCCCTGGACCGGGCCTTCTTCGACGCCCGGCTCGCCAGGACCTCAGCCGTGGAGCGGCGGCTGCTGCAAACGATCGCGAGCTGCGGCGAGACTGCACCGCTGAAGCAAGTCATCGGCGCCCTGCGGATGTCGAATGGTGCCACCCAGCGACTGATCTACCGCCTTGCGGACAAGGGACTCGTCTACCGACCTGAGCGAGGCGTCGTCGCCTTCGCGGTCCCGCTCTTCGGCGAGTACCTGCGACGGCGAGCCCACCCGGAGCGTGGCTGATGTATCGCTTCATCCGCCCAGACATCCCGCAGGAGCTGCCACTGCGGATGCTCTTCCAACCGGCGGACTCCGGCCTGTTCCACAGGGTCTGCGAGGCCGACTCCTACCGGGGCCTGGTCGCGGCCGTCCTCGACGACCCCGACTACGAAACCGCGAGTCTCAAAAAGCGACTGGAGCAGCGCCTTCGGATGGCCGACGACCTCGTCCTCCTCGCCAATGTGGACGGCCGCAAGCTCGAGGTGTCGGACCGCGATGGGCCGGCCTCGATCAATGTCCATAGCGACGAGGAATTCATCCACTCACTCGAGCGGATCGGCTTCGTCTCGATGCCGCGGGGGGAGTGATGGTGCTGGAGTCAGAGTCGACGCCGGCCCCAGAACCGCTCCTGATCACGATGGAAGAAGCGGCCCGCCGACTCTGCGTCGGCCGCACCCTGATCTACCAACAGGTCCGTCGAGGCACGTTGCCGTCGGTTCGGGTCGGACGCTGCCGGCGCATCGCGCTAGTCGATCTCGAGCGCTATGTGGCACACCTTCGCGAGCACGCCAACCAGCACACATTTCGGTACCCGCGCTGAAGGGAATCGGGCTTCGAAAACGACAGCTGGAGATCTGCGAACGTCGACGGTAGGATGTCGACGCCGATGGCTTCAGTGGCGATCGGACAAGATTTGATATGAGACGACGAGGCAACGGAGAAGGGACGCTCTACCGCAGGAGTGACGGTCGCTGGGGCGCCACCGTCACGCTGGACGACGGGCGGCGAAAGACCTTCTATGGCCGGAACCGTCGCGAGGTGCAGGAGCGCCTCAAGGACCTCGCGCGCCAACGGGAGCAGGGCCTGCTGGTCGCCAGCGCCGATCAGCTCACCGGTGATTTTCTGGCTCGATGGCTGGAGGACACTGTCCGCAACAGCGTGCGGCCGAAGACCTACGACTCCTACGAGCTGAACGTTCGCCGGCTGCAGCCTCTGATCGGCTCCGTTCGACTCGGCAGCCTCTCGCCAGCCCACGTCCAGAGTGCCTATGGGGCTCTGCTGCGTCGCGGCCTGTCGGCCAGATCGGTTCATCATGCCCACGCGGTGCTCCACAAGGCGTTGAAGCAGGCGGTGCTTTGGAACATGATCCCGCGCAACGCTACCGACGCCGCCTCACGCCCTCGGCCCGTCGCGACCGAGATGAAGACGTTGAACGAGGACGAGGTCAGGCGGCTCTTCGAGGCGACGGCGGACGATCGCATGCATGCGCTCTGGGTGGTGCTTGTAACCACGGGGCTCCGCCTCGGTGAGGCGCTGGGACTCAGGTGGGATGATCTGGATTCACAGTCCGGCCGCCTGGCAGTCCGGCGGGCATTGCAGCGGCAGCGCGGAAACGGGCTTGTCTTCGTGGAGCCGAAGACGGGCAAGAGCCGGCGTACGGTTTATCTCGCTGCTGGCACGGTTAGGGTTCTGTCAGATCATCGGCAACGCCAGCGAGAGGAGCGATTGCTCAACGGCCCGGCCTGGCAAGAGAGCACTCTTGTCTTCTGCACGGGGATTGGACGGCCACTCGAGGGCGGCCAGGTCAGCTGGCGCTTCCACAAGGCACTTGGAGCGGCCGGGCTTCCTCGCATTCGGGTTCACGATCTTCGCCACACGGCCGCGACGCTCCTCCTAACCCGAGGCGTGCATCCGAAGGTCGTTCAGGAGATGCTTGGACACAGCACGATCGCACTCACGCTGGACACGTATAGCCATGTGGCGCCGGCTCTACACAGGGAAGTGGCCACTCAAATGGAGCACCTCTTTCAGCAGGCGACCTAGCCATGCCATTTCGGCCCCCCTTTGTAGCGCCGGCCGTCAGCACGGGTTGGATACGATGCGGTCATGTGGCTGGTTCAGGGGCTGATTGCGGCTCGGCACCTTCCTTCGGGCGAGCGGGATCTCTTCGGTGTCCACATTCGGCCAATCGGTGACGGCCCAACGTGGACCTCAGGCTATGAGATCGGCGTAGGTGTGGAAGCCGAGGACGGTATGCGCGCGACGAGCGTAGTGGGCATCCCTCCGGCGACTGCCTTTCGCGCATACCACTCCTTGACCGTTGAGGTCGAGGCTGTGGATGCTCAGGAAGCCGCAAGGAACGGGTTCGGGCGATTCCAGAGGTCAGCCGCAGCGATCGCATTGGCGGGCGGCTTGACAGAGGCCGGGCCCATCGTCAGCGTGGAGACGACCAAGGACTTGTCCACCGAGGCCGAGCCTCAAAAGGTCCAAATGACCGCGAGGAAGGGCGACTTGGTGATCGAGGATGCCAGCGACGAATTCCTAACGATTCTCGATGCGGTCGAACACGTTAACGCGGAAGATGGCGCGGCCGGTCCGCTGTTGGACATGTGGATTACCGCTGAGCGCAGTTATTTCCTGTCGTTTGATGACGTCGATCGTAGCGAGACGATCTTGGGATACGCTCGCGTAATGGAAGCTGTTGCCCAGGCAGTATTCGGCGATCTCGAAGTCGACCAGGCCGCGGAAGCGCAGACGAAACAGGTATTCGCTGACCTTCATCGGTCACTCGAGGGTGAAGTCAGCCTCAGGGCAGGCAAGGCAGCCATCCGCAATGCTCGCGAGGCAATTCAGAAGATTGACATCGAGACGCTGGGCCAACGGATGGCTCGCGCTGGAATCGAGATCGGTCTTGATGATGGTCAGAAGACCGCTGGCAAGGAACTCTGGCGCCTGCGAAATACCAAGGTTGGGCACTCCGGCGCGGAGCCAGTGACTAATCAGGAGATGGTTGCCGGCCGCGTCACGGCCGACGTCTACCTTCGCAAGTACTTCGACTGGCGCATCGGGAAGCTGAAGGAGGGATGGCTTCGCGAAAATAGCCGGCCTGGCGCATCTGCCTGACCTCCGACACCATGTTGGCGACGCCGAAGCGCGGGGCGACACTACATCTCATGATTGCGACCGGCATCGGGAGCCTCCTCGAGTGCGGACACGTGAAATGAGCGCTTCCACCCGGCCTTAGATGCTGCGGCTAATCTCCCTGGCTTGCGCGTCCATGACTAAGCTAAGGTCACGCAGGCCCTCGGGTCCGAGACCCATGGAGAGCAATTCGCCATCAGCCGCCCGACCAAGCCTACGGCGCACCGGGTCGATCCACAACGGTAGCTGTTAACGACTGAAAGACGCCCGCGGTCACGAGGGTGGCGACGTGATCGGCCAATCGGCCCGGCACTCTCCCGCCACGTACAAGCAGCCCGCATTCCAGGTTCTGTGTAATGCCACTCCCCGTCAGATTCGCCGACGTTACGAACGCCAAGCGCCGATCGGCCACTGCCAGCTTCGCATGCATCCGAGCGCGTACCGCACCGGAGGTGGCGGGGCGCCTCGACACAGGCCACTCGAGCATCTGTAGTGGGCTGACACCATCGAAAGCGCGGGACGGTTCGGCGCTAAGGAATGATCCCGCGGCCGCGCGCGTCTCGACCAGCACCTCCGTGCGGACCCCTCGCGCGACCGCGGCCCGCAGAGCCGCCAACAGCGGTTCATGGGGGAAGGCGGCGTAAGTGACGAGCAGCAGCCGCTCCTCGGCTGCCTCGATGACTTCGAGGACTACGGCCTCCGTTGACCGGGACGGCACCTCGTGAGTGCCGGGTCCTGTCCATACGACGTCGATCTGCTCCTGGCTCAAGGCGTGCGCACGGACGGCGGCGGCAACCCGTAGCAGCGAAGCCAGCATGTTGCCAGGCACCTCGGGAGCGGTCCGCCACGCGGTTACCAGGCTTGCGGCCGCTCGTTGGTAGTCCGGATGGGCGATAGCGCCAACGACTGCTCCGGCGTCGTTTGCCGAGGCGCGTTCGGCGCCGGTGGCCGCCGCTTCGATGCTGCTCCGAGGTAACGAATCCACCATGCGAAGCACGGCAGCCTCGAGCTCCGCTTGGCTCATTCCGAGAGGACGGCTAGTGACGGGTCCGTACCCACGGGAACTACGAGGGAGCGATCGAGGAGGCGGTTCCCGCGTTCGCAGGTGGTCTCCGAAAGGAAGAGGCAGGCGTGGCATGCAGCGCCGTAGACAAACTCTTCAGGTTCGGCTGGCTGGCGCTCGGAGCAGAGCGGATCGGAGGAGCACCACCGCGCGCCTTGGAACGCGTGCTCAAACAATGCCTCCAGTCGATCGGGTTCGCCCTGGGCAACAAGGCCACCAAGGGTCCCCTCGCTGTCTGAGGCAGCCGTGTAAATGAGGATGCCACTGGCTGGCTGGTCGTCCGTCCCGGCGTAGATGCGCTCAGTCAAACTTGCCGAGCTATACCCGCAGTCAAGGGAGAGCTGACGGATCAGTAGGTGAGACAGCGTGTGCAGGAGCCAGTATCGGGCGGGGGGCCAGCCGCTCGCATCCTGGCCACGGTTTCGACGGAAGCGCACATAGGCAGCGCGGAGCGCGGCGATGTGTTCGTGATCTGCCACGCGGTCCTCCCATTGGGCGACGACGTCTTCGCGGAGTCGGATGAAAATCCCCTCTCCACGCATCTCAGCTGCCGGCACCCATTTCGGATGGCCGTCGAGATTCAGGGGTGCGAGGCCCGGTGGCGCACCGCCAGTCCACTCGGGAGCGTCCAATCGAGTGAAGCCTACGAATGCTTTTACCTCCCGGAGCCGATCGACGAGGACGATCTGGTGTAGCAAGCCGCTGAGGCTCGCCGGCACGCCTTGCTCTCGCCAACTGAAGTCCTGGTCGCCGATACCACCCGGATTGCACAAGAGCTCGTACTCGGGTGCACGGAGGTCCACGGGTTCCTCACTCAGCTGCGGGCCACCGTCCTCGGCCTTCCGCAACTCCCCGATCGCATTCCACACGTCTTCCGGTGCGAAAGCTCGCAGCTCTATGAGTTCCGGTTGCATCTTCAGCGCGAAGTTGAGCGTTCCCAAGCCGTCGATCTCCCGAAGGATTGACCAGCGCGCCTCGACCGCCGCGGTGACGCCGGCTGTCCGCCCTGGAAGATGGAGTGCCGACAAGGCGACCGGGAACCATTGATTGCTCGCCCCAAGGATCAGCGTTCGCACGTCATCCGCGCGTTTGCACTCTGAGAAGGTGCCCAGGTGAGGATGGCGACCACGGCATCGCGGCAGTCGCCCGCGCGACTGGAGGCCAACGGCCTGGAGCATGTTCCGCCTTTCCCCACATTCGCATCGGACCATCACGTTTGGCCCCACGTTGCTGACCAAGTCCTGCATGGTGAGCCGTCCCGGACCTACCGTGCAGGCCCTGCCACGGTGCACGAACTGCACCCATGGAAACTCATCCAGATGACCTTCGGGACAGGCGATCACGAACCGTGCGGGTACTGCGACCGGCTCATTTCGTTTCGTGCACTGCGCATGGACGAATCGGGCCAGGTCCGAACGACGTGGATTCCGATTCTCGAACCGCCAGATCTGGCCCTCTTCTTGAATGGGGCCGAGGCGCTCACATGCGGTGCAACGCAGCCATTGCGGAAATGGCAGCACGGGAACGCCCACGCGCGACGCCGGACCCGCTGGATCGCCAGGCTCATTGGGCAACCACGGCGGCGTGCGTAACTGCTCAACCTGCTGGCCGAGGACCCCGCGCACGCCGCGCAGCAGGCGTTGCTCGGTGATCGAATTGATGACGACGGCCGAGTAATCCCAGCTGTCCAGGCCTTGCACGACAACGGACATGCCCGGGAGGTCGACCACCGCCCCAACACCAGCGGCGTACAGCAGATGACTGGTACGCGCCGTGCCGACGCGCCGGAAGTACTTCTCGCGTTCCGGCGCGGCGGCGCTCAACTCTCTGACCGCGCCCCGGCGACCGGCTCGCCGGAATCGCTAGGCGCCGCCTCCGGATCAAGATCGGGATCGTCAGGTGAGGCCGCGCCACCGTAATCCCATGCGGGTTGGATGGCTAATGATTGGTCGGCAACTGAACCGCGGGGCAGGGTCAGATTGATGTCGGCCTCTGCCTCGCGAAGCGAGTTCGCCACCGTCCAGACATCCCAGGGACCAATGCCGGCCTCGCGAAGCAGACCCTCAAAATCGCCGCCTGTCTGATATGCAAGGCGAGTGGCCTCGAGCCTGGCCACGCGTCCCTGCCAGCCGTCGAGCCTACTCTGGATTTGGTCACGGACGAACTGCACAACCTCCTCGCTCTGACTGATATGCCCAGCCCGGGTCGCTATCGCCTCCATTACTGCGGCGGTTGCTGGGCCGGCGACGTCCACGCCGTGGGCTGCCGGATTGGGGCTATAGAGAAGGTCGGCGTTCCGGATCATTCCGACCAAGACCCCAGTGAGTCCGCGATCGATGGCACGCTGTGAGAAGGGTGTTACTGATAGCGGCTCGACTCGCCTGTAAAAGGTCTCGTGATAGTGGCAGAAGGTCTCGTAATGGGCGAGGTCGCGCGGGCGGGCCCAGTTGTACAGGGTAAGGATCAAGCCCGGACGGGCAGGATCGCGTCCGACACGGCTCGTGGCCTGGATGTACTCGGCCGTATTCTTCGGTTGGCCAGTCATAACCATGAGACCGAGCCGGCTCACGTCGACCCCGACCTGGAGCATGCTCGTCGCGAGCAGCACGTCGATTGGACGGCGACCCTGCCGAGCCGGCCTTGGTTTCGCGGACCGGGCGGCCGTCGAATCGAAGGCCGGATCTGCGGCAACATCGAGCTGGCGGAGCGTCTCCGCGATCCGGCTCGATGGCGTTCGCGACGTGAGCTCTTGTACTTCCATCGGAACCCAGCGGTTGGCGAGCCCTTTGTCGGTCCCGCGACGGGCGCGGATGGAGATGTCGTCGTCCACCAAGCGCTTCATCCCGGCTAATTCACGGAGCGCGTTGAAATAGGCGACCATCGTCATGTAAGGATCTGCTGCCTGCCCATGGAGGTCAAGCAGGTACTGAGTGGCTGTGAGAAGCGACTCTGCGATCCTGATCTCGGCTTGTTTCAGACGGATCCCGTGTGCGCATAGGCCGCGGTAGCGTCGGCCAGGAGACTCAGGCGAAACCGGGATCTGTTCCGAGAAGAATGTCTGGCCCGCGTCGAGGACTGGAGGCGGGAAGACGCGCAGATCGCGACCGAATAGCTGATGGACCTGCTCGCGCGCTCTTCGAACGGTCGCTGTAGATGAGACTATCTTCGGGCGGATTCGGTCGGCGCCCCATCGCCAGGTGCAGAGCTCGTCAACCATGGTCTCGTACAGCCCCACCATGGTTCCGAGCGCCCCTGAGATCAGGTGCAACTCGTCTTGGATGATGAGGTCGGGCGGCCGCAGCTGGACCACGTCCGAGGTCGTCGCAACGGGAAGCGTCGTTGTCTGGCGATGCGAGTCCGTGCAACTCGTCCGGGCGTCAAGATCAGGATGCCGATAGCCGTGTCTTGAGCATCGCCGGGCCACGCGACCGAACAACATGCCGGGCTGACCCCGCCACGGCAGCTGTGCCAGTTTGTCCACCGTGCTGATCACCATTGACGGCACGAGTCGGTAGATCTCCTCATCGATCGTGAGGATTGGCAAACCCTCGCCGGGAGACAGTCGCCGAGAGAAAGGACACTGGCCCTCGGGGTCGGAGCAATAGAGGTAAACGCGACGTTCCTGGTCCTGCGGATCGAGGTCGCGAGCCTCGTCAAGTGGCGCCGAACACCAAGGACAGTTCAAGACCTGCAGCACCTGGTTGCCGGTTCCCCGGCCTTGTCCCCGGGCGGATCGGATCTGCCGTGCGGCGTCGTCGTATGAGTTGGGCGACACCGCCAGACCGACCCAGAGTCCGATGCGAAATGGTTCGCGTCCGAGTCGATTGTCTCCTGCTGCGGCTCGCTCCCGGCGCAAGAATTCGCAGGCGCACATCAGGGCTGCGGCGCGCTGGAATTGCTGAGCGGTGAGCAGGCGCAGCGTGTACCGCATGAGGACGGCCACACCGTCTCGGCCATCGCGCGCCTCGGCTCCCTCTCCGATCACCCCCTGCAGGCGGCGGACGGCGAAGGTGTAGGCGGAGAGTCCGAGATATGCCTCTGTCTTGCCGCCGCCGGTCGGGAA
>DHWR01000105.1:0-4500 GCA_002413265.1 Chloroflexi bacterium UBA5177 | reverse complement strand
CGGTGGTGTAGAGAGGGGAGCGCTCGTCATGGCTTGGGTCGGTCAGCGCCGGCAGGTTGAGCAGGACGAAGGCAAGCTGGAAAGGGCGCCAGGAACGGTTCGAGGGCTGGTCGGCCTGTTCGACCGCAGACTGGAACGAGAGTGAGGCGTTCTTATCGCGAAGCCGGCCGGCTTCGGTGTGGATGCGCTGGAGCGCCATCGCTTCATTGGCGAACCGGAAGGCTTCGAGAGCCACGCTGTTGGGATCTAAGCACACGAGATCGATCCCCGCGCGAATACGTTTGGCCGCCAGTCGCGCGTCCTCCAAGGAAGCGGTGCCCGCGCTACGGTGGGGACCAAGATCAGGCTCATCCATCAAGGTTCGTTCTTGGACCTTAAGCCACGTCTCGTAGCCCTCTGCCAGGGGCGTTAGCCCGGCGCGGAGTTGGTCAGGTGGCAGGTTCGCGAGTTCTCGCATATCCAGCTCAAGCCCGTCGAGCAGAGGCTGCTCTGAGCTGCGTGGCGCGACGGTTTGTGGGACCTCGTATTCCGGCAACCACTCGGTTCGCAACCGGCGCGCTCGGCGCTCGCGCAAGTCGCGGTCGGCAGAGACGGCAACGTTCCTACCTGCAGCGAACTCGAGGCAATCTCGATACAGCATCGCCAGCTGTCGCTCCTCGCCTTGGGTCGTGTCGGCGAGGTCCCCTTCTCGCGGCGGCAGGAAGACCGCGGAACCGTCTGCAGCGGTGATCGTCAGCGAGGCTTGGAACAGCCAGGCCTCGTCTCGATTCCGCTTCGGCTCCTTTTGGCGGTTGACAAGAGCCAGTTCGACGACCCAGCGATCGTCGCGACGGCGGGATGTGCTGACGAGGCGGACGCCCGGATCATCGGCCCACTTCGGCAACTCCTGCTTGCCTTCTTTGAGCACTAGCTCTACCTCATGCTTGATTTGCTGGCGGTGCCAGACTACCCGCGGCTCGCCGCGCTCGTTCAGGAGTGTCTCCGACTCGCGCTTCTCGTAGCGGCCCCAGGCCGCTCCAACTCGAAGGGCGGGGGTGGGGTCTGGCACCGTGAATGAGATGCCTATCGAGCGCGGGAACATCGTAGAGGCTGCGGCGGGAGCCGCCCGCTCGACCCCCTCGCCCTCCTCATCGGCGTCGCCGAGACTCGAGTCCACCTCTTCGGGGTCTGCCCTCACGTCGACCGGCGCGATCATCCCTATGAGGTAGCGGGACCGCGGTCCCTGATTGGATGGCAGTTCCTCGCTGGGTCCGTCCCACGGGCCGAGCAGATCCCGCTCGAGGATTTGCTCGAGTTGCTCGCGAACCTCCAGCGAGGAATCGCTCACGATTCGACGAGCTCCAGGTGAGCCTGCTTGCCGGCTTCACTGGCGACCAGGCCGGCGGCGACCTCTTCAGCATGCCTCTCATGATTTAGGTCAAGTAGGCGGTCGAGCAGCTCCGTCCGTGCTGCGGGCGAGACGGTGAACCTCACGCCCTGGCGGGTGTCGTGGATTTCGTGTTCTAGAGCCAGGTCAGACCAGCCGTAAGCCTCTGCCGCCGCAAGGTCAACTTCGACGTGGATGGCTCGAAGGCTCTGGATGTCCTTGTCCGTTATCGCTGGATTGTGGACATCGTTGTACAGCGCAGTGAGGCCCTGCCTACGTTCGAGCATAAGCGGCCGACGGAATCCGTCAAGCTCTTCGCCCGCGGCTTGGAGCCGCGGGGTGACGAACGGTTGAGGAAACGTCTCGAATACATCGCTGGGCGTGTATCGGACGTCCGTGCGCAAGGTCGAGGCACGAGTTATCACCCACCAATAGTGGAAGGCGCTCGACAGGACCGCGAGGTGGTCGGGGTCGTCATATACAAAGACGTTCACTTCCACACTGGCAACCACATCGGCATCAATGAATGCCGGCAGAACTGTCTTGCTGACTCGGGTAATCGCCAACATACGGGTCATCCCGCTGGTGGCAGCGACCAAACCTGGGCGGCGCTCAGCGAAACGCCACCAGTAGTCTCGGTAATTCTTCCGATTGTTGCCCGCGCGCTCAGGCTTTACTAGCCTGCGAACAATTTCCATGCAATCGGGATACGTCTCTGCGCGCTCGAGCGGCCAATCTCGGAAGTTGATGACCCAGCGACTCGGCGAACCATCTGGCCGGCGGTTGAGATCCTCGCCGTTGAGGTATGGAAAGAGCACATCGCGGTTACGGATGTCGCGTTGGATAAGACTGGCGGCCTGCTCAGGGCTCATGGTGAAGCCCATGCCCAAAACGTAGGATCCGACAAAGCAGTGGCTTGCGTTAAGCGCAAGTCGACTTGGGTCCCCAGCCACGCGCCCTTCCGCATCAAGAGACGCATTGATCGTTCGAACGGAGTGTCCGTCGAGCGTCCGAACCGCCGACGCCGACGGTTCCTGCCGGCTGGACCACAGGACCGAATACTCCAGGTTGACCGCCCGCGTGGGCCACTTTGCGCTCTTGACGGCAGCACGGATGATCACACCGTCCCCAAGGAGTTGGTCCAGGCCGACTTCACGGGTATCACCTTGAGCGAGAGTATTGGTCCCGATCAGTCCGGACTGTCCGTGCTCATTCAGGATCGCGTGGGCGACTAGAGCGAAATAGGCGAGGAGATCAGCACTGCCGCGCTTGCCACGGCCGATCTGCTCAACAAGATACTCGCGATATGGAGTGCCGAACGCCCCGGTCAGTTTCTGGCCGCCGAGGAAGGGTGGATTGCCAACAACCGCATCGAATCCGCCTGTCTCGAACACCTCCGGGAAGACCAGCGGCCAGTGGGTTGGGTTGCGTTTGAAGGCTCCCTCAGGTCGATCAGAGTCCAAGCGCCTTTGCGCTTTCGCCGCGAGGTCTCGCAACAGTTCTTCGCGCTCAGGCCCCTCCGCTCGGAGAGCCCTGGCGGCCTCCGCGGCTGCCTTCAACAAAGCATCGTCGGTGGAACCTTCTGCGCCGAAGACTGCACCGATCATCGCGTTAGCGATAATTCCTAGCGGCCGAGCAGTCTCATTCGCCCGCGCCAGTAACCGCGCCTTGTAAGCTGCATCTCGGACGCTACTCAAAGGATGAGCGGCGAGCTCGCGCCTGATGGACTCAACTTCACGTAGGGTCCTGCCAACACTCCCCCAGAGGTCGAAGCCGCCGTCACCAGTGCGCTTTGCGCGCTTGGGATCGAGATGGAGTGTGCGGATCTGATCCAGGCTCGTTAATCCGAGGAGACTGTCTCCGCAGACGAGACGGTCGTCCAGGAAGCTGAACGGTCGCTCGCGGCTGAGCGAGACCAGCCAGAGACTGAGCTTCGCCATCTCGACCGCCATCTCGTTGATGTCGCCGCCGTAGAGGGAATGCTCGATCACCAGCCGTCGGGCGTCGATCATCACCGGGTCGGAGTCGGGGTCTGATTCCGCCGACGGGTCCTGTGCGACCGGTCGTGTGGCTCGTGGGTTTCCCTCGTCGGCCCAGGCCTCCACGACACGCGCGGCAAGGTAGCGGCATGCCGCGACCAGGAATGCGCCGCTGCCCATCGCGATGTCGACGACCTTCAAGGCGAGGATCTCCCGGCTCGGACGCAGCTTCCATGCAGAGCGATCCGCTGTTTCCAATGGACCCGGCGAGTAGACGAGCGGTTCGAGTGCGCCGGTCACGACCTGCTCGGCCAAAGACCGGGGGGTGTAGTGCGTGCCGGAGAGCCGCCGGCGAGGACTCGCGGTCACATACAGGCCCCCGGTCGGGACCACGACTGGCAGGCCCCGCAGGTCGTTCCGGAGCAGCCGCGCAAAGGGGAGCAGAAGCTCGATGAGCGGCTCATCACCGCCACTGGCCCCGCGGAGCAGTCGCTCGAAGTCCCGGTGCTCGAGCTCAGTCATCGGCGCGAAGGTCTGCTCAACCCGGCGGGCGGTCCATCCCGTGAGCTCCTGTAGTTCGGTAGTGGAGCCGGCAAGTTCTGCCAGCCCTGCGGCGGGTACCTCGGGCTCCTCGCCGGCTCGCCCTGTGAGCCCCACAACAGGCTCCGAAGCGCGCCGGGCGTCATAGCCAAGCAGGCCTTCGTACACGTAGCCGATCTGCTCGACGTCCAGCGTCCTGAAGGTCAGCCGGCGTCGCTCGCCGCGCACGGTGACGAATTGGATGGCCTCGAGTGCGTGCAGGATGGTCCGGTCGTCGACTGGCAACACACGAACCGCGGCCACCGCGTCATCCGCGGAGTGCCGTCCCTCGAGCCACGGATGGCCATCCGGGTCAAATACGACCCCGCCGTAGGCCGGGATCCGTATTCGGTCGTGAGCTAATCCTCGATGTACCGCGCGGAACAGGGAGAGCAAACGGTGCCAAGCGGAGGTTCGATGCTCGAGCGTCTCCTCGCCCTCCTTGTTCGCGATCTCGCGGAGGCTGCCCGCTAGTTGGCCGGCGGAGTATGAATTCAGGTATAGGTCGTCGTCAGCAGGCAGCAACAGCCGTTCTTCCGCGAAGAGTAGAAAGATCAGCCGCATCATCACGGTGAC
>DHWR01000254.1:827-9694 GCA_002413265.1 Chloroflexi bacterium UBA5177 | reverse complement strand
GCGTACTGCAGGAACGACTCGTACGAGATGACGATCCCAATCGCCTCCTCCACCGTCAGGCTGAGCGGGGGCATGCGTGCGGCGGCGATCAGGGAGTAGCCGCCGCCGGGCCCGGGCGTCGCCGACAGCGGCACCCCCATCTCCGAAACCGCATGAAGATCACGCAGCATCGTGCGGCGCGAGACACCGAATTCCGCCGCCATTTCATCGACCGTGAAGCGGCTTCGACCGCGCACGGCGATCATCAGCTCGAGCAACCGCGCGGTCCGAGACATTTCGCTCCCGTATTAGTGCCATGTTCTGTCACCAATATAGGAGAACATGGGAGAAAAGGCACCTTGGAGGGCAATCATGATCAGCGTTACTCGAGCCGGCGAATTCGTTCACACCCACGGAAGAGACATCGACAAGGCTCTGTTCGACTTTCATTTCGGCGAAGGAACTCGAGACGGTGTGCTGGAAGCTCTGTCGACGTATCAGAACGACGACGGAGGCTTCGGTCACGGCCTCGAGCCGGACATTCAGGGACCGCCCAGCAACCCCTTCGCGACCGAGATCGCGCTGTCGATCTGTTTGGAGACCAACGTGCCTCGCGACGCCGAGCTTCTCGCTCGAACCGTGAGCTACCTTGAGGAGAGCCAGGAGGACGACGGCAACCTGAGGTTCTCGCCCGCCGTGTACGAGCAGGAGATGGCTCCCTGGTTCAGAGAGTGGACCTGGCCCAGCCTCAACCCGTCGTGCACCATCTCCGGCTACTTACGCGCCCTTGGTCTCGGCTCCGAGCAATTTCACGCTCGCGCGGATCGACTGTTCGATCATCTTGCGACTCCCAATGACCTGCTCGGCGATGCCTACTACAGCGTTCGCCCCTATGTCCTCTACTTTGTGTCCGAGTGGGATCATCCGCAGAAGGAGCTGTACCTCTCCGGTGCGATGTGGTGGCTGTTGCGCCAGGAGGCAGCCAAAGCGCTCCCGGACGCCATGCACTTCCTCGAGTACGTTCGCGGCCCCGAGACCTTCGTGGGCCGGCGCATGCCGCCAGCCATCCTCGACGAACGGGTCGCAGCTCTCGCCGCAGAGCAGCTGGAGGATGGAGGCTGGCCGGTCGCCTATGGCGAGCACTGGCGACCACCGGTTACCGCTCAGGCGCTCGCCACGTTGAGGCGGTTCGGAAAGCTTGATGGCTCCGCCAACCTGTAGCTGCACCCCGTTAGGCGTGCCCGAGACTCCTCAACAACCCCCGGAGCTCCGCCACCCTGTAGCTGCACCCCTTTAGGGGTGCCCGAGTCTCCCAACAACCCCCTGGAAGGAGAGTTGAAAATATGACGCCCGTCGAGAAACGCCTCCATGCCTGGTACCAGACGCCGGAAACCCACATCCCGGACGCGGATGCCGCGGCGGAGCTGATTCAATCCCTGGGAGTGGTCACCCACTATCCGGCCTCCCCCGAGTTACCCAACATCTTCCACGCCTATCTGGGTGATCCGGAAGCCAAAACCGACTCCGCGTGGGACACGCCTTCCGGCGAGGTCTACACCTGGCGCTGGCACCTCGGTGGACGGCAAGCCGGCTTCTATTCGCTGGTGGTGCGGAAGCGGCCCACCTGGGTTTCCTGGTCCCTCCTACCGTCAATCCTGCGCCTGCGCGCCGAGCTGCGCACTCCAGACGAGCTCTTCGACCTCGGCACGATCTCGGCTAACGCCTACAAGATCGCCCGCGCCCTCGACGAGTCGGGAGGCACGCTCTCGACCGCCGAGCTTCGGAAAGCAGCAGACTTCCCAACCGGGAAGGAGCAGCGGGCCGCCTACTTGAAAGCCGTAGAGGAGCTAGACTCCCGCCTCATGCTTGCCAAACTGGTCAGCGGTAACGGCGACGAAATGAGCCACGCTCTGGTCTCCGCCCGTTATCGCGAGCACGTCGACGCCGCCGAAAAGCTGAGCCCCGAGGAAGCCTGCGACAAATTCCTTGAGAGCTATCTCCCAGCAGCAGCCTTCGCCGCCCCCATCCCTCTCGCTCGCCACACCGGCATCGACGAACAGCTCCTGCGGGCCTCGCTCGAGAGATTGAAAGAAGAAGGAGAACTAAAGCTGGAAGCAGTTCCCGGCTACAAAACTGACTGCTACGTATGGAATTCCCGGTCGGGGAGTCCAAGATGACTCAGGACTTAACCCGTCTCGAACTTGCGCAGGCAAGCTTGTCACCCACCTCCCACACTCTCTTCCTCCTCATTCATCAACTTGCTAACGTTGACCGCATGGAACCCGAACAAGATGCGCCCGTCCAGCATGCCGTTGCCCGGCTCGTGCGTGAAGCTCAGGACTCAGCAGACGCACACGCCTGGGAGCGGGCCTCTAGGGATCCAGAGTTCGTCGCGGAATCGCGCGCCATCGAGGCAGAATTCGCGGCTGACGACCGAGAAGCCTTCGGGGTCTGACTCAGTCCGGATCAGCCGCCGGGGCCCGCCTCTGTAATTCCCGAACATTGTAAAACGCCGCCCACCCTGGATACCTGGCTGTATCTCCCAGCTCCTCCTCGATCCGCATCAGCTGGTTGTACTTCGCGGTACGCTCACTCCGAGCCGGCGCCCCCGTCTTGATCTGTCCCGTATTAAGCGCCACCACCAGATCCGCGATGCTCGTGTCCTCCGTCTCGCCGGAGCGATGCGAGATCACCGCCGTGTAGCCGCTCTGGCGCGCCAGCTCGATGGCTTCCACCGTCTCGGTGATGGTCCCGATCTGGTTCAGCTTGATCAGAATTGAGTTACCGATCCCTTCCTGGATGCCGCGCCACAGCCGCTGCGTATTGGTGACGAAAAGGTCATCGCCCATCAGCTGAATGCGGCCACCCAAGCGTTCCGTCAGCTGCTTCCACCCCTCCCAGTCGTCCTCCGCCAATCCGTCCTCGAGCGACACGATCGGAAACTCGTCGACCAGCGTCGCGTAGAAGTCGATCAGCTCCGCGGAGGACATCGACCTGCCCTCCTTCCGCAAGTTGTACCGGCCGTCAGCGAAGAATTCGCTGGCCGCGGGGTCGAGGGCCAGCGCAATGTCGACCCCCGGCGTGTACCCGGCTGCCTGAATGGCCTCGACGATGACCTCCAGCGCGTCTCGGTTGGACTTGAGGCTCGGTGCGAAACCGCCTTCATCCCCCACCGAGGTGCTGAGGCCGCGCCCTTCCAGCACCTTGCCGAGCGCGTGATAGATCTCGGCTCCCATGCGGACCGCGTCTGCCACGCTCTCCGCCAGCACCGGCATCACCATGAACTCCTGGAGATCGGTCGATTGCCACTCGGTGTGCTTGCCACCATTCAAAATGTTCAGCATGGGAACCGGCAAGAGGTCGGAGAAGGGACCACCAAGGTACCGATAAAGCGGTAGACCCAGCGACTCTGCCGCGGCGTGGGCGACGGCCAGCGAAACCCCGAGAATCGCGTTGGCCCCGAGGTTCTCCTTGTTGTCGCTCCCGTCGAGATCGATCATCAGGCGGTCGATCGCGACCTGCTCGGTCGCATCCATACCCTCGATCGCATCCGCCAACGTGGTATTGACGTTCTCAACCGCCTTCAAAACGCCCTTGCCGCCATACCGCTTCTTGTCGCCATCACGAAGCTCCACTGCCTCGTGGGCGCCTGTCGACGCGCCGGACGGCACCGCCGCGCGCCCGATCTCCCCAGTTTCCAGAACCGCCTCGACCTCCACCGTTGGGTTCCCCCGTGAGTCCAAAATCTCTCTGGCTGTAATCAGCTGGACGATGCTCATCCTTCTCCTCCCGAACGCCGTTCGATAAGACTTGTGCCCTCCATCCCGGTAGGCCGCGGAATGTCCATCAGCTCCAGGATGGTCGGCGCCACGTCGGCCAGTACTCCACCATCCCGAAGCGAGACGCCCTTCGTCTCGGGCTCGCCATCCGAAACCAGAACCAACGGGACCGGAAAATCAATGGTGTGGGCCGTGTACGGTCCCCCCGACTTGTAATCGATCATCTGCTCGGCGTTTCCATGATCGGCCGTGATCAAGACCAAGCCGCCGGCATCCTTGGTTGCCTCGACGATCTCGCCGACGCAGCGGTCCACGGTCTCAACCGCTTTGATTGCGGCTTCCATAACGCCCGTATGGCCCACCATATCGGCATTGGCGAAATTGACCAGAACGAAGTTGTACTGCCCGCTGCGGATCACCGCGGCCGTGCGCTCGGCTACCTCGAGCCCGCTCATCTCGGGCTTCTTGTCGTAGGTGCCGACCTCACGCGGAGACGGCACCAGAATTCGGTCTTCCCCCTCGAATGGCGCCTCCCGGCCCCCATTGAAAAAGAATGTGACGTGCGCGTACTTCTCGGTTTCCGCGGCGTGCACCTGTTTCAGTCCCAGATCCGACAGCACGCGTGCCAGCGGCATGTCCACGTCTTCCGTCCGGAACGCCACGTGCACCGGCAGATCCCTTTCGTACTCCGTCATCGTGACGAAATAGAGATCCTCCAGCCGTCTTCCACGCTCGAACTCCTGGAAGTCCGGCTGGGTAAGGGCTCGAACCAGCTGTCGAGGTCGATCGGTCCGAAAGTTGAAGAAGACCGCCGAGGTGCCGTCACTCACGCGCCCGACGGGTGATCCATCCGCGCGTGCGATCACCGTCGGAAGGATGAACTCGTCCGTCACTCCTGCCGCGTACGACGCTTCAACCGCCTGCTCCGGGGAGGTCGCCGTCGGCCCCTGTCCGTGGACCATCGCGTCGTACGCCAGCTGTGTGCGGTTCCAGCGGCGGTCTCGATCCATGGCGTAGTAGCGCCCCGAGACCGTGGCGATCTCTCCTACGCCGGTCTCCCGAATCTGCTCGAGAAGCTCGCGGATCGCCGGCAGCCCGGACGTTGGGCTGGTATCACGTCCATCGGTGATGGCGTGGATGTAGACCCGCTCCACGGCCGCCTTCTTCGCCACCCGCATCGTGGCATAGAGGTGGGTTGGGTAGGCGTGAACCCCTCCCGGACCAATGAGGCCCATGATGTGAAGAGAGGAGCCGCGCTCCCGCACGTGCTCCATCGCCTCGAGCAAAACCGGGTTGCGCTCGAAAGAACCATCTTCGATGGCCTTCGAGATCTTCGTGAAGTCTTGATAGACAACCTTGCCCGCGCCCAGATTCAGGTGGCCGACTTCGGAATTGCCCATCTGGCCTTCGGGCAAGCCAACTGCCAGGCCGGACGCCTTCAGCGTGGTGTGCGGGTAGCCATCCCACAGCCTCGACAGGACGGGACGTCTCGCCGCCGCAATCGCGTTCCCGTCGATCCTCGGATTGCACCCATAGCCGTCCATCACGATCAGGACGACGGTTCGATTCGCCGTCAAGAGGCCTCCTCTGCCACCGGCTGGCTCGTCCGGCTCCGATAGCTCTCGATCGCCATTCGAATTGTCGATGCCGCCAGGCTCGTGGCGTGGCCCTTGCGCGGCGGCAGCCCACCCAGCGCCTGCTCAATGTCGTCCCGGTCGAGGCGCACCGCCTCATCCAGCGACATGCCTCCGATCATCTCACTGGACAGACTCGCGGCCGCGAGAGCCGGTGCGCATCCCTGCGCCTGCCAGCTCGCCGCCTCCACACGCCCGTCCTTTATACGCAGCCAGACGTGGAGGCGGTCGCCGCATACCGGGTTTTCCTGCTCCGCCTCGGCGTCCGCATCCTGCATTTCTCCGACGTTACGAGGCGACCGAAAGTGCTCCAGCAGGGTTTCGGAGAACATCAGACTGCCGCGGCCGGCGCCAGGCTGCGTAAGCGCGAAACGATGCCTTCGAGAACGTCCACCGTCCGCTCCATCTCCGCCCGCGTGTTCTCCCGCCCTACCGTGAGCCGAAGCGACCCTTGGGCCAGCGCGTCAGACAGACCAATCGCCAGCAGCACATGGCTCGGCTCGAGCGATCCCGAGGTGCAGGCCGAGCCACTGGAAGCCATGGTGCCCGCCAGGTCGAGAGCCACCAAAAGTGACTCCCCGTGAACGCTCTCGAATGACAGATTGAGGTTCCCGGGCTGCCGTTGTTTCATATCCCCATTGACGAAGACGCCCGTGATGCGACTCCTGATCTCATTCAGGAGAAAGTCACGCAGCCCCTGCACCCGAGCATTCGCGCTCTCACGCTCGGACACGGCAAGCTCCAGTGCCCGAGACATGCCCACAATGCCAGAGACATTCTCCGTACCCGCGCGACGATTGCGCTCCTGTCCCCCGCCCGTCAGGAGTGCCCACCACGGCGTGCCGGCTCGCACAAAGAGGGCGCCCACGCCCTTTGGCCCATAGAACTTGTGCGCCGAGATGCTGAGGAAATCGATCGGGGTCGATGAGAGATCGATCTTCAGGGAGCCGATAGCCTGCACCGCGTCGACGTGAATTGCCACCCCGCGCCGCCGCGCCACACGTGCAATCTCGTCCACCGGCTGGATGGTGCCGATCTCGTTGTTCGCCCACATCACCGACACCAGCACCGTGTCGTCCCGGATGACTCGCTCGACCTCGCTCACCGCGACAATCCCGCCTCGTCCTACAGGGACCACCGTGCATTCGAAGCCGAAACGTTCGGTCAGCTCCTCGATCGGATGCAGGACCGCGTGATGCTCGATCGCAGTGGTGACGATATGTCGGCCGCTGTCACGCCTCGCCAGCACAGCGCCCTTGATGGCGGCATTATTGCTTTCGGTTCCGCCGGACGTGAAGATAATCTCCCCCGGCCTGGCTCCCAGGCAGCCGGCAACCACGTCCCGAGCTCGATCCAGCGCTGATCTCGCGTCCTGCGCCATCCGATAGATGCTCGATGGGTTGCCGTAGTTACAGGTTAGGTACGGCTCCATCGCGGCCCTCGCCTCCGAACGTAGGGGAGTCGTCGCGGCATGATCCAGATAGACCGTTTCGGGCACGATTTCCTCGCAATCGCCTCATTGTAGGGAAGCACCGCGCGACCGATGCCGCGGCGGAATGCGCCAAGGCGCGGCCAGTCCGCCCGTATACTTCGATGACCAAACAGGGGGAGGAATCCATGCGCGGCGGCAACCTGGTGGTCGGCCAGGCTGGGGGCGCGACCGCCGTCATCAACTCCAGCCTCGTCGGAGTCGTCGAAAGCGCCCTCGCGGCCGGCTATCGCGCCGTCTACGGTATGCGACGGGGCGCCGAAGGGGCACTGCAAGACGACTACGTCGACCTCAGCTCCCTAGCCCCCGAACGCTTGGAAGCCGTGGCCACGACACCGGGCGCGGCCCTCGCCTCCTCACGTCGTATGGTCTCCGACGAGGAGATCGAAGCTCTGCTCACCTCCTATTCAGACAACGACGTTACAGCCATGGTCTATATCGGCGGCAACGATTCCGCCGACACGGTTCACAGAGTGGCGCGAATGGCGATCGACCTCGGTCTGGACATCTCGGCCATCGCGGTCCCCAAGACCATCGACAACGACCTTCCCGTCACCGACCACTCTCCCGGCTACGGCTCCATCGCTCGCTACGTCGCCGTTGCCACCATGGACTCGGCGAAGGACACGGAGTCGATGCCGACCATGTACCCGGTGAAGTTCATCGAGGTCATGGGGAGGGATGCCGGCTGGGTGGCGGCCGCCTCGGCACTCGGTAAACAAAGGCCCGCAGACGCGCCCCATCTGATCTACGTGCCGGAACGTCCGGTCTCGCGGACCCAGCTTCTCGACGATGTTCGACGCGTCTATGAGGAATTCGGATACGTGGTGGCCGTCGTGACCGAGACTATGAGGGATGAGCACGGACACCCCTTCGCCGATCCGAGCAGCAGCGGCGACCGCGATGCCTTCGGTCACCCACTCCTACGTGGCACGGCTCAGGCCATGGTCGAGCTGGTGCAGAGCGAGCTGGGACTGCGAGCCAGGTTCGACAAGCCGGGAAGTCTGCAGAGAATGTCCACGGCGTTCTCGTCCCGGGTCGATGTGGAGGAGGCTAGAGAGGCCGGAAGAGCTGCCGTCCAGCTGGCATCGGCCGACGAGACCGATCGGATGGTCACGCTGGTACGGGAAGCAGACCAGCCGTATCGCTGCTCCACCTCGAGCGCGCCGCTCGCCGCCATCGCCAACCGCCAGAGCCTACTGCCCGACGAGTTCCTCGACCGGACCGGTCGGATGACTACCGAGAGCTTCCGTCGCTATGCTCTCCCCCTGCTAGGCCCTGATCCGTTCCCTCGCTATGAGCGGATCGGCGACCTACCCTCGATCTCGTTGTCGCACCCGCACTCGACATGAGCTTCGTAGTCGCGGACGAGCAGAACGATGAGGAGATAACGGAACTGCTGCTTCAAGACCGCTCCTGGACCCTATACGGGCTGTGCGACCTCGAGCAGCCATTTCGACCGAGCGCCCGGTTCGTCGGTGCGCGCGGAGCCGGACGCCTGCGTGCAGTGGTGCTCGCGTATTCGCTTCCAAACCTCGCGATACTCATCCCGTACGGTGAAACGGCGGCTATTCGGGCGATTCTCGTCGGCGCGCAGAACTTGCCCGCGGCCGCCCTCTATCAAAGTCGATCTGCAGATCACTCAGCGCTGAATGTTCACTACAACGTCGATTCGGTCGAGGAGATGTATCGAATGATCCTGGCCCCGTTGGACTTCCAGGCGGCGACCGCCGATTACGCGACCCTGCGGCTTCTGACCCCGTCTGACTCCGACGAGCTAGGAAGTCTCCACGCACAGTGGGAAGAACAAGTCGTCTTCGAAGCATCCATGCTGGACGTGGGTGTGCACGTGGGAGCCTTTCGCGGCGGCGAGCTCGTGGCTGTGTCGCGAACGCACTGCACGAGCGAGCCCTTCGGGATGGCGGCGGTCGGCGGAGTCTTCACACATCCCGAGCACCGAGGTCACGGCCTCGCAGCCGCCACCAC
>DHWR01000254.1:0-549 GCA_002413265.1 Chloroflexi bacterium UBA5177 | reverse complement strand
CCCGTAGCCGCACCCCATTAGGGGTGCTCCGTAGTACGGATAGAAACCAATTCCCCCACCCTCAGTCGCGGGGGTACTCCGCACGCCGTGGGGCGAGCGCGGATCGCCCCCACCGGTGTGAGGCTAAGGTATTCCGAAGCGTCGAACGAGCGCGGTCGCCGGCGTTGGCACCAGGAAAGTTCCGCCACAACAAAGGTCCGCCCTGCGGGGCGGAGTGGGCGAGCGCGACTCGCCCCTACCGGTGTGAAGCTAAGGTAATCCGAAGCGTCGAAACGACCGCGGTTGCCGGCGCTGGCACCCGCAGAGTTCAGCCGCAGGGCGGACCTGCGCGCAGCATCTACTCCAACCCTATCCTTCCTTTCCGAAATACCGATCCAACTCCCACTGTGCGGGATTATTTGCGATGGATTCCCGAAACCGTCGCAGCTCCGCCTCGCTGCGAATGATCCGGTCGTGAAACCCCCGCTGCCAGATCGGTCGGCTGATGGTGCTGTCTACCTGCTTGGCCGCGGCTGCTGAGACGGCGGCTTTGAATCCCGCGACGATGGC
>DHWR01000154.1:5756-10306 GCA_002413265.1 Chloroflexi bacterium UBA5177 | reverse complement strand
AGATGTGTATAAGAGGCAACTGCATGCTCATCTCCTGTGCCCTCTGTCCCACGGCGAGCAAGACCATGCTCGCCAGTGGCGAACGCGACTCAGGTGGCCCCGGCTACGACCCGCGCGTCCTCCATAAGATCGAGTCTCAGGTGGCCCGGCGGTGGCTCGCCTCTGTTTCCGCAGTAAAGAAGGCCAATTGCCACCGTCAACTGTCTTTCGCACCTATCCTGAACTTGTGCAGCAGGGGCAAGGCTAGATCGGCACAGCAAGACGGCGGTTCTTGGCGGAAGACGCGCCAGGATGTCACAAGGAGTCACAAAGAAATCGGCCTTTTTCGCCCGAAAGGATCGCTGGAACGGATCACAGCCAGTCGTGCCGACGGCAGAAAGAAGATGACACAAAAGGCGATTGGCCACCAGAAAGAGGCGATCATGCTACTACCTAGGCCCCTTGTCGAGCAGCAAGATCTTCGATTGCCAAGCGCGTCGGCTGTGATGCGGCACGTGCCAAACATGCGCTCCACGTGAAGTACCTGACCCCCGGAGCCAGGATGTCCTCAAGTCTGGGACGAAGGGAATATGCAAAGCCTATCGGTGCGCTTCGGGTTGCCAGGTCGAGAGCGTGTGGCGCGCAGAGATCTTCAGCGGCCGCGACAGCACGAGAACCGCGTGGTAGGCCCGACCTATTTCACTTTGCTTCGCGGCTCGACCTAAGGGTGACCCGGAAAGTCGGCTGACAACGTAAGCAGAGTCAATGCGACTATTCCCGAAGCTCCAATCACCACGGCTTCTGCCTTATCCTCATCATTTCCGCCGAGGTACGAGGTGTAGAGGGCGCGTGAGCCGGACGAATTGAGCACGGTCAAGAATGCGTCGCTCCGGCCGCCGCCGTAATTCATTTGTGGGGCATTCGCGGAGTCGAGGCCACCGTCGGTCGTGCCAACGATGTACATTCCGGCTCGAGCATCAAGGGCAAGATCGCTCGCCGACGTGTCGTGGTCGGCGGTTCCCAGGTACGTCGAGAAGAGCAGATTGCCGCGAGGGGTCACTTTGCCGGTAACGTACGCGGGTTGGTCGCCGCTGGATCAGAGTGTCCAACCCGCCCCCAGCTCTCGTTCGAGGTCAACCGCCAAGGTCAAGGGATTTGTCGATGCGCGGGTGGCGGCGGTACTACCCCGAACGACCCGACCCTTCCGATAAGTATCAGACTGTCGATAGTCTCGCTCGGGCTCCTGCTCCGGCGGTGGACAATCGCTCAGCGATAGATCGAGTCGAAGTCAGGTAGAGAAAGACCCGGCCCCTTTTGCGGGGCCGGGTCTTCTTTTCGCGTGCAGAGAACGGAGGGAGGAGGAGAGAAAATAAGCCTGGTGCAAGAAACCCGGCCCTTCAGTGGACCGGGTTTCCGGGAGCCGGGATAGGAGAGGACGTTGTTTAGCGGGAGAAGAGGACCACTCGGCTGACGTCGTTCACCATGCTTCCGACGCTGGCGCGGAAGCTGTCGACGGTGTGGATGGTGGTCGTGCTGCCGGATCCCGCGCCGGGAACGATCAGCGGATAACCGTTCGAGAGATTGTGGCCCGTGACGGAGACGCCGAGGCCGTCCGCCGCCCAGGCGCCCATCGTCATGTTGCTGGCGTCCATGGCGGTCTTGATCACGATATGTCGAGGATCGACGAAGAATTTTTCAAGCTGGGGGTCGAAGGGAACCCAGCCGGAGCGCGGGAAATACACATTGAGCCAGGCATGGAGCTCGGTACCCGAGCCGGGGCGACTCCACTGGATGGTCTCGCGACCGCTTCCATCTCTCAACTCGATGGGGGTGGCGGTAACCCAGCCGTACGAAGCCTGAGCAGGGATGCCGAGCGCGCGGAGCATGGCGATTGCAAGATTGGTGTAGCCCTCGCAGGTGCCGGTGTGTCGGGCAAGAACCTGGGCCGCCGAGTTCTGCGACGTGTATGCATACCGCGTGTGGGAAGCAACCCAGTTGGTAACGGCTGCGACGACTCGTCGCTCGGACTTCTTGCCGTGAGCCAGACGGGTGACCAGCCGTTGGGCAGTGCCGGGAAGCTGCGTGGCGGCCGACGTGCCGAGGAAGGGAGCCGCATACGCGGGGACCGCTTTCAAAGGAAAGCGTGCGCGGCTGTGGAAGTGGCCGACCTTCGAGCTGACCTGGACCTGCAGGTATTCGCTGACCTGAATGACGGTATCCGACGGAGGCGCCTTCCAGGTAACACGGTGGACGGAAGCTCCGTTGACCACAACGTCCTGCGCCGAGTCCGGAGCGATGTTAAACGCGTAGGTGACCTTCTGGACCTTCTGGGCGAAGCCGGCCACGTGGCTCGAAGCGAGAGCCGGGAGATCCCAGCTCAAGTTCGCCGTGTGTCCAACCGAGAAGGCCCCGGTCATGGTCATTCCGACCGTGCTTCCGAGGGTGCCTCGGAGATGCAGCGTTCCGGTTGACAAGGATCGAAGATGCGACGCCAGCGCGGTGGCTCGCTGACCTCCGGTGATGGTTTGGGCGTGCGCCGTGGGAAGCGCTACCGCCGTTAGAGCCACAACTCCTGCGATGAGACCAAATGAGCGTCCTGCCATTGTTCCTCTCCCGTCTTGCCGGGAGCTCGAAACTGGCTGAACGCTCTTCGTTTCGGCAACCCGGCTAGCTACTTGAGCTCCGTGGTTTTGCGTCCCCGCCTCGCGGCGGGTTTGCCTTTGTCGACTTCTTATTCGGTTGTAGCCTTACCCTACGCCTGTATGCGCGTACCTCACAGATGCACAGGTCCCGGTAGGGGCGGGACTATCGGCCCGTCTCGGGCAAGAGGATGACAAGCCGCCTTTTGACGGGGCGTGCGAGTGGTTTCCCGTACATCGATGGCACTTATTGGAGCTGTGCGAGCGCATGTCGCCTCCGACCGTATTGACAATAGTGTTTGCGGGGGGGACGGCGAATGCAGGTCCGGGCGACTGCGGCGGATCGCCACACCATGTCCCCGGTCTATACAACACCGGGCGATCCCTACGACGGTGATGCCAAGAAGGGTTTGTGGGATCAACGGCGCGTTTCCAGGAGCACGGCCAATCCAGGTCGCCCAGCGACCGTGATGGCATGCGCGGTGTGTAGCGCCAGCGTCCCTGGAGGGAGTTAGGCGAAGATCTCGGTGGTCACATCCCCTCCGGGAAGGTGGATCTCGTAGGCCCGCGGGCGACCCGGAATCGTGCTGAAGTCCACGTAGAAGCTCTCGTCAAGAGACATCGAGCCGTCCTCAGCGATGTCGATTTTCAGCAACCAGGATTCCAGGTTCGGGTAGAACTGGTTGTCCCACGTGCTGTAGGGGGAGTTACTGACGTACAGGCGCCGCCCGTCCATCGACAGCTGGATCATCTGCGGACCGCCGTCCAGAAGCCGGTCCCCGTGGCGACCTTTCTTTTGCAGGCCACCCAGCCAGAGCTGGCCGTTCAGACGAGGTGGGTCGGTTTAGCGGACGATCTCTTCCGGCTCGATGACCTTCGCGATCTCAGGTTTGCGAGGATCTGCCGAGACGTTCAGGATGTGGACGCGGGAGGACCGGGGGCCGGGAACGACGAGGTTGTCGCGCCCAAGGTGAGCGCAGCCGTGTGGCGAGGAACATGCTTGCCAGCCGTAGTGGTGCAGCTCATCGCCAACATTGGGCATAGCGGTGCGATGAACGATCTGAGAGTACGTGTCGGACCCTGGAGTTACATCAACGACGGCCAGGAAGTCCGGCTCCTGGGCCGTCTGCATGGTCACCGTGGTGGTGGCTTGCGTGGTCGTGGTTCGCGTGGTCCTGAGTCATTCCGTCCTCCTGGTGCTACACCAGAACATAAAAGCGCCGGTCAGCGAGGCGGCTGACCGGCGTCTGCCTGGCGAGTGCCTGCAGCTAGGTGATCGTTCCGCCTGCACATCTTTGCCTCCTCGCCGGCCGGCCCCGGCTTGGGCCACAACAGTTGGCTTGAAGTAGGGTGCGGCGAGCACGTATCACCGTCATATTTCACCTTACCGATGGTCGAGGCGGTTCACACCAAATCTGTTCCGCTAGAGGAGCGCCTTGATCTGGTCGGCCAACTCGGGCCGTAGATACGCGCCCCTAATCACCGTCCACGCGCGGATCCGGAAGTCGTCGAGACCCGCCGCGACGAACGCCGCAATGCGCCGCTCGGTCTGTTCGCAGTCCTCCATCCGGTTGTCGCGTGGATTCCAGAGAAACGAGGGCAGGTCGTATTCGCGATCGGCGAGGTACGGCTTCGGATCAATCGCAACGAATTGCTCGCCGTGGCGAAGCATGTTGTGGTGGTGGAAGTCGCCATGCACGAGCCAGTCCGCGCCCGCCTCGAGCTCGCCGAGTAGCCGGCGCGCGAACGGAACGAGCTCACGCCCTTTCGCTCCGCCACGTCGAGCCAGCGCGGAAGCTCGGGTGCAACGGGCCGGAAAGGCGGGCCTGCACGACGCCACAGGCGTGATGCGAGGTCGACGGCGATGGCGGTTGCCTCGGCATCGGGCAATGCCGAGAGGTCATGGCCTGGCAGCGCACGCTCCTCGAGAAG
>DHWR01000154.1:4931-5535 GCA_002413265.1 Chloroflexi bacterium UBA5177 | reverse complement strand
GCCTCGCCCTCGTGGAGCGACTCGCCGTCTCCTTCCCACGCCACCTTGAGCACGGCGCGCCCCGCAGGCGCAACATAGGAAACGAACGACAACGCGAACGGCTCCTCGAGCTCGAGCTGCCACGTCCGCGCGGCCTCGATTGCGGTCGCCTTCGCAGCGCTCAAATCGAAGCGCCGTTCACCTGGCCCTTCCAACGTACGAGACTACACGACATCTGGAATGTTGGAATCGATCTAGTCCCAGTCCAGGACGATCCGATCCATTGAGATGCTCAGGATGTCGGAGACGGGGACTTCGATCGGCGAGGTCAGCGGGCCGAGGTTGAGGCGGCCGGGGCGGAGGAGGAAGTGCGAGACGTCTGGGGCGAGGTCTTGAATGCGCGTGCCGTAGACTTCTGCTGCAGACTGTCGTAGGGGACCGGTGTTACCAAGAGCCATGGTCGGCACAGGTCCCATCTCCTCGCCTAACATTCGTGTAGCTCTGTGCCCGGCGTGACCGGCCCGGTGGCCCTCTTCGTGGATGAGGGCAACATCGGACCCGATGCCGGCGCTTCCACTTTTTTCCGGCTTTCCGGGTGGGGGCTCACTGCTCGGTGCGTGAGTGA
>DHWR01000154.1:0-4770 GCA_002413265.1 Chloroflexi bacterium UBA5177 | reverse complement strand
GTCAAGAGGAAGTAGTCATTCGGCCGTCGGGCCGATTCGCGACCCGCAAAGATCATCAGCGCGCGCAACGAGAAGCCGCCGAGAAGGGTGAGTCCGGCAGCTACCCGCCGGCGGCCTGATCTCGTGTTTGTGCCGTGAATGGGTCCCGTGAGCTGGATCCCGAGCGGGACAATCAGGCCTCCCACGAAAGTAACCGGCCAGAATATCCGACCAAGTCTTCCCGCGCGCAGCGGCTCTCCGATACTGCCGAGTCTCGCCAGCATGGAAGACAGAAGCGCGATCTCAACCGTCAAGCACACGGTCTCGGCGCGGTTGAGCTTGCGGAAGGTACTTGCATCGCCCAGGCCGTACACCTGAAGGAATTGCGAGATACAGGCGAATGAGGTCGAGAAGGCACTGGAGACAAAGGTGGGCGCCAAGAAAGGAGACGCTCGCCACCAGAGCGGTATGTTGGTCGCGGCGAGCAGGACGCCCGTGTACCCGGACAGAAAGATGGAGAAGGGCAGACCCAGGATGCCAACGGCATCGCGGAGCCTTTGCGCAACCCTGCGACCGGCGAGATCAGAAGCGATCTGCAAGCCCGCTTCTACACTGACGCAGGCTCCCAAGCCGGAAAGCGCCCAGGATCCCAGCGACATCGGCGACTTCAGCTTGACGACCCGAAGCATGTTCATGAAGCGCTCGGGCCTCCCCAGATCAAGGATCAGCAGCGGCGGGCAGGGGATAAGGGCTGCTACGGACACGTAGCGTGCCGCACGCTCCACGGCTCGGTTTCTGCCGAACAGGTTGGCTACCGTGCCGATGGTGAACGATGCGCCGGAGATCCCGCCCAAGAAGAAATAAAAGATGACAAGCCAGCGCCAGTGTGGCGCTTTGACGACGGGCAAGCCGTAATACGAGTCTCCCAGTTGAGCAGTCGCCGTCTTCGACCTGTGTTCGTTTTCGGCAGGCACGTTCAGCCTTTCCTCAGCGACCAGGCGGTGGCCGCGGCTAGGCCCACGGCGGTGAGGGTCAGGGAGATCACGCCGGGAAGGGTTCTCTTTTGCGGGAGCACGGGCCGCTCCGGCAGGTTGTAGTGCTGAGGCTCGTCCAGTAGCAGGAAACCGGCGCCTAGCCGTCCGATGCCGCGTCCACCGCCAACTTCTTCGGTGCCGTAGAGGTAGGCGTTCAAACCCTTTTCGCGAAGCGTCTTGACTCGAGATTCTGCTCGAGCCTGCAGTTGGATCACGTCCCCGAAGACGATCGAATCGGTGGGGCAGGCCTTGGCACAGGCCGGTTCCAGACCATCTGAGAGACGGTCGTAGCAGAGTGTGCATTTGTGCGCCTTGCCGTCCGCTGAGGGACCCTGCATGTGCACTTCGATGACGCCGTACGGACAGGCTGGGACGCAGTAATTGCAGCCGTTGCAAACGTCTTGCTGGACGACGACGGTATTGAACTCCGTTCGCATGATCGCCCCGGTGGGACAGGCCTCGAGGCAGCCCGCGTGCTCGCAGTGCTTGCAGACGTCGCTCATCATCATCCAGGCGGTCTGCCCACCGGGCCCACCCTCTCCCGGTACCTCAGCGAAGGAGACGTGCCGCCAGGTGGTGGCCCCTAGCTGCTGCGTATTGTCGTAGCTGAAGCCCGTCCAGACCGGTTCCTCCATCGGGAGCTGGTTCCACTGCTTGCAGGCGACCTCGCAGGCTTTGCAGCCGATGCAGAGCGAGGTGTCGGTGAAGAAGCCTTTGCCGCCGACGCTCATTTCGTCCTCGCCTTGCGAAGGTTGCAGGTGAAGGCCTTGGCCTCTTCGATCGAGACGTTGGAATCGCCAACCATGGATGCCAGGTCGTTGGCCGCGTCGCCCTTTACGACGCCGGAATAGCCCCAGTGGTAGGGAAGCCCAACAGTCTCGACCACTTGCTCTCCAAGCTTCAAAGGCTGCATTCGCTCGGTCACGAGGGCGCGCGCTTCCACCTGTGCTCGGGGTGTGGAGATCACCACGCGATCGCCGTTGTCGACGCCAACCTGGCCGGCAAGACGGGGACTGATCTCGACAAAGAACTCGGGCTGAAGCTCGGAGAGCCAGGGCGTGAAGCGACTCATGCCACCTGCGGTGTGAAGCTCGGTGAGGCGGTAGGTGGTCGCGACGTAGGGATACTCAGGGTCGTGCCGGGTGGCGAGCTGATTGCCGGCGCGCGGCCACCACTTAAAGGTGGGATTGCGTTGTTGGCTGTAGACGGTGTTTGTGACGGGCGACTCCACCGGCTCGTAATGTGCGGGCAGGGGGCCGTCGCGAAGGCCGGCTGGAGCAAATAGCCATCCTCGGCCGTCGCCCATCATGATGAATGGATCGGCGCCGGAGAGCCCGTCCATGCCTTCGCCACCTTTCTTGACGGGAGTGTTGGGGGCTTTGCCGACAGGGAAATCGGGTGTGTCGTAGCCGGTCCATTGATGCTGGTCCTCGTCCCACCAGATAAGCTTCTTGCGCTCGGACCATGGGCGGCCTTCGGGGTCGGCGGAGGCGCGGTTGTAGAGGATTCGTCGGTTCGCGGGCCAGGCAAAGCCCCAGCCGAGCGAGTACCGATCGTCACTCACACGGCTGCGGGCAAGATTCCTCTCCTCATCGGGATAGACGCCGCTGTAGATCCAGCATCCACAGGCGGTCGAGCCATCGTCTTTGCAGGCGTCGAATCCCGGAAGCTGCTTTCGGTCGGCGACGGTGTAGCCGTTGATCTCTTTGAGGATGTCCTCGACCAACGGTTCTTCCATGCCGCGGCCATCTCGTTCGAGTGAATAGCTCCAGTCGAGGGTGCGAAGCTGGCGGGCTTGGGGAGTGTCCTCGTCTGCATACAGCTCGCGAAGCCGCCGGCCGAGGTGGTAGAGGAACCACGGCTCAGTGGTTGCATTCCCAGGCGGGTCGAGGGATTTGTCGTGCCACTGGATCAGGCGCTGAGTGTTGGTGAAGGTGCCGTTCTTCTCGGAGACGACTGCCGCCGGCATAAGGAAGACTTCGGTCTCAATGTCCTCCGTGCGCAATTTGCCGGAGCGCACTTCGGGTGAGTCGCGCCAGAAATTTGCGGATTCGATCTCGAAGAGATCTCGCACCACCAGCCAGTCGAGCCGGCCAAGCGCTTCTCGCATGAAGCCGGCATCCATGTTGCCGACGGCCGGATTCTGTCCCATGAGAAACATGCCTTTGATCAGGCGGTCGTGAGCGGCGAGGAACATGGGGAACACCGAATAGTCCGCACTGATCTTTGGCAAGAGGTCGTAGCAATAGTCGTTTTCCGCGGTGGCGTTCTCGCCGTAATAGGCTTTGAGAAGAGACACCATGAACTTCGGCAGGTTGTGCCAGTAGCCTGTCTTCGGGGTCTCTTCCTGTAGATACCCGGCCAAGGTGCCGTGCTCGTCGAAGGTATTCGGCATGGCGAGATAGCCGGGGAGGATGTCGTACAGGGTTGGGATATCTGTGGAACCCTGAATGCCGGCGTGACCTCGTAGGGCGAGGATGCCGCCGCCCGGTCGGCCCACATTGCCCATGAGGAGCTGGAGGATCGCGCAGGCGGCAATGATCTGGGGACCTTTGGTGTGCTGCGTCCACCCGACCGCATAGCAAAAGGCGGTGGTGCGATCGCGCCCCGAGTTGTCGGAGATGGCCCGAGCAACCTTCAGAAAATCCTCGGTGGGGACGCCGCAGGATGCCTCGATCATCTCCGGCGTGTATCGGGCGAAATGTCGCTTGAGAATCTGGAAGACGCAGCTGGGGTCCTGCATGGTTGGATCCCGGGGTGGGGGCCATTCGCCTCCCAGATTGCCCACCCGCTGGGAGAATGACATGCTCCCGAACTGCTGATGCATTCCAGGCGAGGGCGCCTGTTCCTGGCCCTGGTACTGCCACGTCGCACTGCTGTAGCGATGGTGCTCGGCGTCCCAGCCGGAGAAGAGGCCTTCCAGGTCCTCAGTATCCTGAAACTCACGCGTGATCAGGTTCGCGGCATTGGTGTACGCGGCGACGTATTCCTTGAAGTACGTTTCGTGCTGGATGACGTAGTTGATGAGGCCGCCGAGGAAGACGATGTCCGACCCCGGCCGGATGCGAACGAATTGATCGGCCAAGGCGGAGGTGCGTGTGAAGCGCGGATCGACGTGGATGATCCTGGCTCCCCGCTCACGGGCCTTCACCACAAAACGGAAGCAGACCGGGTGGTTCTCGGCCATGTTGGAACCCATGATGATGACGCAGTCGGAGTTCGCCAGGTCGTTCTCCGCCGTCGTGGCCCCGCCGCGTCCGAGTCGTGCGCCCAGACCGGGCACTGTGGAGCTGTGTCATATGCGGGCCTGGTTCTCGATGTAGACCATCCCCAGGCCAGCGGCGAAGAGCTTCTTGATCAGGTAGTTTTCTTCGTTGTCGAGGGTGGCGCCACCGAGGTGAGCGATGCCGGTGGTGCGGTTCACCGTGCGGCCATCGGGGGTCTGGTGAACGAAGGTCTCGTCGCGTGCCTTCTTCACCAGCTGGGCGATGCGCTCCATGGCCCACTCGAGTGAAACCTCTTGCCAGTGGTCGCCGCCGGGGGCGCGATATTTCACTTTGGTTTCACGGCGAGGGTTTACGACCAGTCCGTACGTCGCCGAGCCCTTGGGACAAAGGGTTCCGCCGCTGATGAAGCTCTCATAATTGCCCTCAATGGAGAGCAGCTTGCCTTCGCGGTGGTAGACCAGCTGAGAGCAGCCGACAGCGCAGTACGGGCACACACTGACACTTACCTCGGCGCCCTGCAGCCGGGATCG
>DHWR01000078.1 GCA_002413265.1 Chloroflexi bacterium UBA5177 | reverse complement strand
CTGCCTCCGCTGATGAACTGCTTCGTGCCGTTCAGCACGTACTCGTTGCCGTGACGCACGGCGCGCGTCTTCATCGCGGCGGCGTCGGAACCGCTGCCGGTCTCCGACAGCGCGTAGGCGGCGACCTTCTCTCCAGAGGCCAGCGGCGGGCACAGCCGCTTCTTCTGCTCCTCCGTGCCGGCGACCAGGATGGGATATGCGCCGAGTGCCTGGACGGCGAGGATCAGCGATGAGGTCGCGCACGCTTTGGCGATCTCCTCGATGCCCATGCAGATCGATACGCTGGAGCCGGAGATCCCGCCGTACTGCTCCGGGAAGGGGATGCCCAGGATGCCGTTGTCCGCGAACAGCTTCTCGATGTCCTTCGGGTATTCAGACTTTTCGTCGATTTCTGCGGCCCGTGGGGCGACCTTGTCCTGGACGAGCTCCCGGATCGTGTCCCGAATCGCAATCTGCTCTTCCGAGAACTCGAAATCCACGGGGTGAGCTTAGCTGAGCAACTCGCGCGCGATAACGATGCGCTGGACTTGGTTTGATCCCTCGTAGATCTGGAGGGCCTTGGCGTCACGCACGTGGCGCTCGAACGGGCTTCCCGACATGGTGCCCTCCTCCCCAGCCAGCTGAACTCCATCCAGCGCGAGATCCATGGCCGTGTCGGTGCAGTGCAGCTTGGCCATCGACGCCTGCCGCGTGAAAGGCCGCCCGAGGCTGCACAGCCACGCCGCGTGGTAAGCCAGCAAGCGCGCGGACTCCAACCGTGTCGCCATGTCCGCGAGCATGAATTCTTCGCCCTGCCCGCGCTCTCGCTCCAAGAGCAGCGACCGAGACTCGTCGAGCGCTGCCTGCGCAATCCCGAGCGCTTGGCCAGAGATCCCGATCCGCCCGGAATCGAGTGCCCTCATCGCCACGGTGAAGCCCTGCCCTTCCGCGGCAAGACGGTTGACAGCCGGCACCACCACGTCTTCGAGGACGAGCTCGCCTGTGGGCGAGCCGCGCAACCCCATCTTCTTGAAGAGCTGGCCAACGCGAACGCCAGGAGTGTCTGCAGGCACAACAAAAGCGCTGACTCCGGCTGCCCGCTCATCCTCGCGCCCGGTCCGAGCAAACACGATGTACAGGCCGGCCCGGCCAATCGTGGTGATGAATACCTTTGTTCCGTTGAGCACGTACCGATCGCCGTCGCGGCGGGCGCTCATCTGAAGTGAGGCCGCGTCCGACCCTGATGCGGGCTCGGTCAGTGCGAAGGCGCCCAATAGCTCTCCAGATGCAAGTGGCGGCAGCCACCGTCTCTTCTGCTCCTCGGTGCCGAACAGCAGAATCGGTTCGCTACCCACGCTCGTGTGGACATCCACGATGACCGAGGTGGAGGCGCACGCCTGGGCCAGCTCTTCGATGCAGACGGCAAAGGCGATGGCATCCAGGCCGGCCCCGCCGTATTCCTGTGGGATCAGCACGCCCATCAGCCCCGCTTCTTTGGCCGCCTCGATGGCTTCGTCGGGGAATCGATGGTCGCGATCGACCTCGGCCGCGTGAAGCCGGACCACGCCCTGCGCCACTTCGCGGACGGTGTCTCGGAAGCTAGCGTGCTGGGGCGCCAGATCCAGGTCCACTGACGGCAAACTAGAATAGGGAATCGGCCATGGAAGCAGGACCTAGATACCTCGAAGGCACGACAGTCGGGAGCGGACGCGACATCATCGGGGTGCGGCGAGATCGCATTGCGGACATTATCGGCACAGGTCGCGAGATTATCTCGAGGGCCAAGGCCGAGAAGCTGCTACCCGAGACGATCACCGGCGCCACCGCGGCGCTGCTGGTCACCATCGCGGGCTATGGCGAGCCTTTGTCAGAAGGCCAATGGCGCGAGCTCGCCGGAGTCGTGGGCGGCATCATGCGTGACAACACGTATGCGGATCTGGCCCGCCTTCGGACGTTGATCACCCAGGAGCAGTTTTTCAACGTGGCGCGCAACCAGGGTTATGGTCGTTTCATCCGGCGGCTCGATGACGGTCGCTGGGTGTGCGAGCTCGCCCCCAAGCTGGAAGACCTCCCTGACGAATAATCGCCTGGTCTCAGCCCTGCGGTCGCGCCCGATGCGCGTGGTGGTCGCGGCGATCTTCACTCTCGTGATTCTCAGCCCGGCCGGTGTGGTCTTCGCGGTGGTGTGGACCACCCCTTACCTGAGCACGCCGACACCTGTCCAGGAAGCGGCCCCGACGGGACCCGTAAGAGTCCTCCCTGCGCCAGACGTCCAGCCGGGCAGCCTGCCCGCGACGCCCGTCAACATCTACGCCAACATCATGTCGGGCGTCGTGCCATGCCCACTATGCAAGCTCCCGCCTCGCGTGTATGTGCCCAACAGCGGAGCCGGGACCGTGGACGTGATCAACCCGTTGACGTTCAAGGTTATCGACCATTTCGCAGTCGGCTCGATTCCCCACCACATCGCCCCGGCGTGGGACATGAGCGCGCTCTACGTCGACAACGAGGGCTCGAGCAGCCTGACGAAGATCGACATCCACACGGGCAAGCCCGCCGGCACAATCTCGATTCCGTTTCCTTACAACCTTTACTTCACGCCTGACGGCACCAAAGCGATCGACGTAGTTGAGCGGCTGCAGCGCATCGAGTTCCGCGACCCCCACCATGGGTGGAGGCTGCTGGGCTCGGTTGCGATCCCCTGGGCCGGAGCCGATCACCTCGACTTCAGCGCCGACGGCAGCTATCTCATGATCTCGACCGAGTACACAGGGATGCTCGCGAAGGTCGACGTGGTCCACATGAAGCTCGTCGGAGCCGTGCATGTCGGCGGGCTGCCGATCGACGTCAAGCTTTCGCCCGACGGCACTGTCTTCTACGTGAGCAATCAAGGCCGCATGGGAGTCTCGGTGGTCGACCCGATCGCGATGAAGGAGATCCAGTTCATACCCACCGGGAAGGGTGCCCACGGGTTCCAGGTTTCTCGCGACGCCAAGTCCCTGTACGTGTCGAACCGGCTGGAAGGTTCGATCTCGGTCATCGACTTCGCGACCCGAAAGGTGGTCGCCAAGTGGTTCATCCCCGGCGGCGGCAGCCCCGACATGCTGCAGCTCAACCCTGCAGGCACGCAGCTGTGGGCGTCAGGCCGCTATAACGCCGTCGTCTACGTGATGAGCACCATCACCGGCAAGCTGCTCGCGAAGATCCCGGTTGGCTCGGAAGCCCACGGCCTGACCTATTTTCCGAATGTGGGCCTCCACAGTCTCGGCCACAACGGGGTATATCGCTAGCGCGATTATGAGAGAAGACCCAGATGGT
>DHWR01000138.1 GCA_002413265.1 Chloroflexi bacterium UBA5177 | reverse complement strand
GGACACGCCAACACGATGTTCCGAATGTACGCGTCGTCTATGGCAGGACCCCTTACCTTCGCGCGAGACGGTCGTCGATTGACTTCGGCTTGTTGTGACACGTCGTCCCGGCGACAACCTCATTCTGTCCAACGCTGACGTGGCGTGTCGAGGCGCGGGTTTGAAACCAGCAGGTTGACAAATAGAACGCCTGTTCTAAAATACATGTATAGGTTTGGTCCCGTGGGAGTGCCGATGGCGGATGAAGACGGTCGCAATATCGACCTTAGCCTCAGTACGGAAGAGATGCTCCGAATACGAGATCGCGTACGGCAGAGTCTGGTCACCGAGTTCCACGAAGTGAACATTCTGCTACGGGCGCGGCGGAAAGTAGGGGATGCTTACACGGTGCGCCGGCTAGACCTGGAGCTTCGCCGCATCGTGCTCATGATCCACGCGCTGGAGAACCCCATGGAGTGAGCCGAAGAACCCGGCCACGCGGTGCACGTACTCCTCGCGATCGACGAAGTAGGTGCCGCAGTGCGGAGTGTTTTCGGTGATCCACAGGTCCTTCGGCTCGACTGCAGCCTCATAGAGTCGGTTCGCCTGCTCCACCGGTGTCATGGCGTCGTCGGCGCCATGAATGATGAGGACCGGACGCGGTGAGAGCCGGCTGATCACGTCGACCGGTCTCACCGAACTGAAGGTGTAGCCATGACGCCATCGATTGAGTGCGTCGGCTATGGGCACGAGGATCCGTGCAGGTAGTCCGTGTCTGCGATAGGCTGCCTCGACGACTTCGCTTATCCCGGCGAAGGAGGAGTCGGAAACAACGCCTGTAATCTCTGGATCGGATATGGCCGTCAGGATGGCGACGGCCGCACCCATGGAGAAGCCGATCAGACCAATCCTCGCGTCCGGCATCCGCCGGCGCACGTATGCAACAGCTGCGCGGGCATCCGCTAGCTCGCGGTGTGCCAGTGACAGCGGCGCGGCGTCACTTGTCCCGCAGCCGCGAAAATCGAACAGGAGCACATTGTTGCCTGCGCGCCAAAGGCCGGAGCCGATGCCGAGGAGGTCGTGCTTGGCTCCCTTGTGGCCGGAGAGGGCAACCACGACACTCTTCGTTTCGGGATGCGGGAACCACCAGCCGCGGAGCGTCAAACCATCCTGCGTCTGGAATTCAACATCTTCAAACTCGACACCGACCTCAAACGGTGAGAACGTGTAGTCGTCGCGCCAGGTCCTGTGTCTTGGTCCATTGAGCTGATGCACAACGTAAGCGCCGAGTCCCAGTGCGGCAGTGACCAGTGCGCCTCCCAGTGGTAAAGCAAGCCGAAATAGGCGTGAACCGTACATGTCAGTGAGGGCCCTGGAAGGCGTGGAAGCATGCCTCACGTGGGTTCTCGAAGCTTCGCGGAAAGCGGGTTTGACTGCCGTCCGGTTCCGTCCAACTGACTCGGAAGCCCCCATCCGGTGCGAGCTCCACCCTGGCGGGCTGTCGACGTCGATCGATGAGGACTATGTGGTCATCACCGGTTTCTTCGGTCATGCACCAAAGATCTCGAGCTGCCTTCACCAACTGCTCCCGGACTGAGGCGCCCCCGGCATCGGGCGGTCGGAAGTCGGGAAGCTCATCCATGACTTGGATATGTCACGCGCGACGGAGGATAGTTGAAGAAAGTTCGAGAAGCTTGCGCAGCGACGCGCCACGACGAGGAGGCGAATTCATGGAGGTAGATCTCGAGAGGCAACCCGAGGAGGGCCAGGTACTTATCTTTACCAACGGAGGCGGATTTGCCGTAAACGGTCGGATACAGGATGTGGTCGAACGGTTGTCCCACGAGGAGTGGCCCACCTTCGAACTCTCTGAAAGCGGGGACACCGTCGTGGTTCGCAGCTCCAACGTGGTGGCCCTTCGCGGCGGCACACGCCACAAACGCGGATCTATCGGGTTCGTCGGCCAGGCATGAAATCCGGACACGAGGAGAGGCACAGAGACCGGTCGGAGGAGTATGGCCGGCCCCTGTGCCGTGTAGGGCATACCGTGCTATTGGCACAAAGATACCTCCCTACACCCGGTCTGTCTGTGAACGCGTTCACATTCGTCGGATCGCACTAGACTTCGACGACTATTCCGAGCACCATGGGTCTGCGCTTGGTCTTCTGATACAGATACTTCTGCAAAGTATCGCGTGCCTTGTTTTGTACGTACATGGGCTCGGTCGTTGTCTTGTTGTTTGAATGCTGCAGGCTGCGATACAGCTGCTCGCGAGCACCTTCGATGATCTCTTCGGCGTCTTCCTCAACGAAGCCACGCGAGACTATGTCGGGTCTACCGGTGGGGCGCCCACTCCGCCGATCGATCGACATCACGGCAATGAGCACTCCATCCTGTGACAGATGTTTGCGATCGCGGAGAACCACATCGCCGATGTTTCCAACGCCTAGACCGTCGACAAAGATATTGTCTGCATTGACATGGCCGCTGAAGCGGGCGGAATCTTCAGTGAACTCCATGACCCGCCCGTTTTCCGGGACGAGAATATTTTCGGGTGGGAAGCCCATCGACTCCGCCAGGCGGGCGTGAAGGATCAGATGGCGAACCTCGCCGTGGATGGGCACTAGATAGCGTGGCTGTGTGATGCTGGTCAGCATCTTGAGCTCTTCTCGACCGGGGTGCCCGGATACGTGAACCTGCGCCTCCGGCCCGTAAATGACATTGGCGCCGAGCGAGAAAAGGTTGTCGATGTTACGCGCGACGAGCTCCTCGTTGCCGGGGATGGTGGTAGAGGAGAGCACCACCGTGTCTCCCTTATGAATCTGAATCTGCCGGTGATCCCGATTCGCCATCCGGCTGAGCGCACTCGTCGGTTCTCCCTGCGCGCCGGTGGTAATGATCGTGATCTTGTTGGGGGGCAGATGCATCGACTTTTCCCACGGCTGGATCGACTCCTTCGGATCAGTGAGATAGCCCAAGTCGAGGGCCATGTTTACGTTTTGAACCATGCTCCGACCTACGATGGCCACTTTACGGTCATACTTCGCCGACATGTTGACCACCTGCTGGATGCGGGCTATGAGGCTCGCGAAGGTGGCAACGAGGACCCGGCCGGGGGAGTTCCGAAGTATTTCGTCGAATGCACGACCCACGGTCGATTCGGACGGCGTATATCCCGGGCGCTCAGCTCCTGTGCTATCGGCGAGCAAGACATGCACGCCATCTGTCCCGATTCGAGCTAGGGCCGCGATATCGGTCGGCTTGGAGTCTATCGGCGTAAGGTCGATTTTGAAATCGCCGGTGTGAACCACGGTGCCAACCGGAGTTCGAATGCCGAGACCTGAGGCATCGGGGACGCTGTGCGCGACGCTAAAAAATTCGACGACGAACGCCCCCGACTGGATCTTGTCGCCGAACTGCACCACTCGCAAGTCGGAGGACTCCAGCAGCTTTCGCTCCTTTAGCTTGACCGAGATCAAGCCGTTGGTGAGCTTTGTGGAATAGCAGGGCACGTCAAAGTGGGGAAGGACATAGGGAAGCGCTCCGATGTGATCTTCGTGCCCGTGGGTGATGAAAAAGGCTTTGACCTTGTGCTTTCTTTCAATCAGGTAGGAGATATCCGGGATGACCTGATCGATGCCCGGCATCGTGTCTTGCGGAAACATCACACCGCAATCGATGACGATGATCGTGTTGCCGTACTCGAACACGGTCATGTTCTTCCCGATCTCACCGACGCCACCGAGCGGGATGATTCGGAGCTTTGGTTTTGCCAAGGGCTAAGGGGCCTTTCTTTGCGGTTGCAAGGTAGCTAGAAGAACGTTAGCTGCTCCGGCTCCCCTGTCGGGTCCGTTTCGGTGCCGGGGAGTGCTTCTGCGCTCCTCTCGAGCTCGTTCTGCTTGACTCGAGTCCGGAGAAGCTGTCCGAGCTTTTTCATGTCCTCCAGCATGGTCTCGCGGAGCTCGCGCTTGTACAGCGCCGCGGCTGGATGGAATGAATGATAGAAGTATCGTCCCTCGACCTGCCTCATGCTCCCGTGCGTCCGCATGATGCTCTGACCGGGAAAGAAGGCCCCAAGCGAATGGGCGCCGAGAGTGACAATGACACGGGGTTGGATCAGCTTTATCTGGCGATCGAGGTACAGCCTGCAGGCGTCAACCTCTTCGGGAAGAGGAGCGCGGTTGCTAAGTGATCCATCTGGATCCTGTCGGGTCGGCCGATGCTTCACGACGTTGGTGATGTAAACCTCTTCACGGCTCAGACCGGCCCCGGCCAGCAGTTCTGTCAGGAATTTGCCCGCCTCCCCGACAAACGGACGGCCCTGGAGATCTTCGTTGCGTCCTGGACCCTCGCCGATCAGCATGACCTCCGCATCACACGGTCCCTCGCCGGGGACCCCGTGATGCGTATTGCAGTGGAGCTC
>DHWR01000222.1:5321-6884 GCA_002413265.1 Chloroflexi bacterium UBA5177 | reverse complement strand
TATTGCTTGCCGGACGCGGCCACTGGCCTGTCGGCACGCCTCTCAAACTCGGTCACGCGTTCCGGTCCACTATGCGCCCCACGGAACCCAGATATTCTTCACCTGAGTGGCCTCGCGTAGGAACTCATCGGAGCGTGCGCCCCAATCGCCGGCCCAATCACAGGACCCTGCGCGACACCACGTGCGTTTCATATTCCCAGCCGACTCGTACTCCACCTGCCGAGCTCCGTCGCGATCGCCGAAATACCAGACGGCATCGACGCCGTCATGCTGTGCAAGCACTGTTGCCAGCGCATTACGCTCGCCGGTGACAATGTTGATGACACCCGCCGGCACGTCGCTCGTCTCCAACACCTGATAGAGATCCGTGGCCGACAGCGCATGCGTTTCCGAGGGAACGGCAACCATCGTATTCCCCATGGCCACCGCCGGAGCCACGAGTGAGACAAAGGCGAGAAGAGGGAATTCGTCCGGGCAGACCACGCCCATCACACCCATCGGCTCCGGAATAGCAAGTGCCAATCCGCGAATCGGCGGCCGGTGAATGTCACCTTCGAATTTGTCTGCCCATGCGGCATAGCTAAAAAGACGTTCGATTGACGTTTCGACCTCGGTGTAAGCCTGAGGGGCCGTCACAGACGTGCTTTCCGACAGCCGTTCGGAAAACTCGGAACGGCGTGCCGATAGGTTCTCGGCGAGGTAGTACAGAATTTGGGAGCGATTGTAGGCCGTGCTCGAGGCCCACGATTCCGACTTGCGCGCCGCTTCCACAGCGTTCCTAATGTCCTTGCGGTTGCCCTCGGCTACTTCGCCGAGGACCTTCCCGCTGCTCGCGTAGACAAGTCTGGAGTAGCCGGAATCGGGTCGAACCTGCTTCCCTCCGATGTATAGCTTTGGCGTTCGATCGATGGTTGGCAGGTCATCGCCCTCCGCCGAAATCTCCTCGGCTGTTGGCGCTGGAGAACTGTTCGAACCATCTCCTTTTCCGTCGCCACCGGCAAGCGCCGGCACATCCTGTCTGCCATCGAGGGGCCGGAGGTACTCGTACATCCCTTCCTTGCCGCCCTCGCGCCCGTAGCCACTCTCTCGATAGCCACCGAACCCTGAGGAAGCATCAAACACGTTCGTGCTGTTGATCCAAACGGTGCCGGCTTTCACTCTGGCTGCAACGTCGAGAGCGACGTTGATGTTCTCACTCCAGATGCTAGCCGCCAGCCCGTACGGGGTGTTGTTAGCCAGGTCTACCGCTTCGTTTGGCGTGCGGAATGTCATCTCAACGAGCACCGGACCGAAAATCTCGACCTGAGCGATGGTGGCCGCCGGCGCGACATTCGTGAATAGCGTAGGTGGATAGAAATACCCTTCGGTCGGGCAGGCCCACGATGGCTGCCACATCACCGCTCCTTCGTCGACGCCTTGCTGCACGAGCTGCTGAATTTTCTGCAGCTGCACCGGGGCCACAATTGCCCCGATATCCACGGCCTTGTCAAGAGGATCACCGACCCGGAGCTTCTCCATCCGAGCTCTGATCTTCGGGATGAGTCGCTCCTCGACGTTCTCCTG
>DHWR01000222.1:0-5122 GCA_002413265.1 Chloroflexi bacterium UBA5177 | reverse complement strand
ACCAGCAGTCTAGAGCCCGCGCAGCAGACCTGCCCTTGATTGAACCAGATGGCGTCCACCAAGCCTTCGACTACGCTGTCCAGGTCTGCATCGTCGAAGACGATGAATGGCGACTTCCCGCCAAGCTCCAGAGACAGCCGCTTGCCACTGCCGGCGGTTTCGCGGCGGATGATCCGTCCGACCTCGGTCGAGCCCGTGAACGCAATCTTGTCCACGCCGTCGTGTTTGACGATCAGCTCGCCGGTTCTACCATCGCCCGTCACCACGTTGACTACACCGGGTGGCAAGCCCACCCGCTCGCAGACGTCGGCAAAGGCAAGCGCGGTCAGCGGCGTGAATTCCGCGGGCTTGAGCACGACGGTGTTTCCGGCCGCCAGTGCTGGAGCGATCTTCCACGCCAGCATGAGCAATGGAAAATTCCACGGAATGATCTGTCCCACGACGCCGACGGCCGTGAAGCCAGCGAACACCTCCTCCCGTAGCTGCGCCCATCCGGCGTGATACGCAAAGTGGCGAGCAACAAGGGGAATATCGATGTCCCGACTCTCTCGGATCGGTTTGCCGTTGTCCAGGGATTCGAGCACGGAGAACAGTCGCGAATTTCGCTGTACCGCGCGCGCCAGCGCGTAGAGATAGCGCGCTCGCAAGTGGCCTGGAGCGCCCCTCCAGCCGTCGAGCGCTCGCCTTGCAGCGGCCACCGCGGCGTCGACCTCTTTCTCGCCACCCTGGCCAACGCTCGTCAGACTCCGACCGGTAGCCGGGTTCACGATCTCGAATTGCTCGGACGGCGGCACCCATCGGCCGTCGATGAAGTGGCCGAAGGGCTCTCTCTCTCGAATCCATTCGAGAGCGGGCCCGGCGGCCTCAGGCGCAGGTCCATAGGCCATCGTCTCGAAAACGTCGGTTACAGACATGAGTGCCTCGAGGTCATGGCATCGGGAACCGGTAGGTTGCGCCGTAATGGCCGGAAAGGTGGTGCCAGAGCTGGCGCTCGATATCGGTGAGCAGCCCGGAAGCGCCGATGCGGAACAGCTGTGGTCGCAGCCATGCATCTCCGAGCTCTTCCTTCATGAGGAATTGCCAGGCCAGAGCATCCTTCGCCGTCCGTATTCCTCCCGCCGGCTTGAAGCCGATCTTGAAATCGGTCCGTTCGCAATAATCGCGGATCGCACGGGTCATGACCACACCAACTGGCAGGATCGCGTTTACTGTTTCTTTTCCGGTGGACGTCTTGATGAAGTCGGCTCCGGCCATCATGGCTACCAAGCTGGCCTGGCCAACCTGCTGCAGAGTCGCCAGCTCACCGGTGGCCAATATGACCTTCATGTGAGCATCTGCACATGCCTCCCGGCAGGCCTGGATCTCGGCGTAAAGCGCGTCCCAGTTTCCGGCAAGCACGTGGACCCTGGATATCACGATGTCGATCTCCGCGGCGCCGGCTTCTCTCGAAGCTCTGATCTCGTCCAGCTTTACCGACAGGGGAACTTGACCAGCGGGAAAGCCGGTGGAGACGGCCGCAACCGGCACCGGTGTGCCGCGAAGGGCCTCGACGGCTACAGGAACGAGGTTGTGGTACAGGCAAATGGCAGCCACATGAAGCTGCCAGGCCGAGATTCCGAGTGCCTCTTCCATGTCAGCTCGCAGAGGATGGACACCTTTGGCGCACAGGCGCCGAACGTTCCCCGGGGTATCGTCGCCTGCCAGAGTGGTCAGATCCAGACAGGTGATGGCACGCAACAGCCAAGCGGCTTGCCATTGCTTCTTCACGGTGCGCCGGGTGACGAGGGTTGCGGCTCGGCGTTCCACAGCGCTGCGGTTAACCCGAACCTGCTGTACCCAGTCCCGGTCGAGCGGCACTCCCTCATTTCGCGCCAGACGCCCGATGGTCTCGCGCGCCAGCGTGGTCGTCACGGGACACCGCGCATGAAGTTCGGCTTCATTTGTCCCTAGCTTACGCCCTTGCAAGTCGATGAACCAGAGACGCAAGCCCCATCGTGTGAGGCGATGCTAAAGGCGTTTCACGGTTCGGATGAAGTCTCTGATCTTCTGCTCATCCTTGACGCCATTGGTTTCGACTCCTCCGCTCACGTCTACGCCCCACGGATCCATAGCTTCAATCGCTTCCAACACATTCTCGGAATGCAAGCCCCCGGCCACCATGATCGGCCTGTCCGTAGCAGGCAGGCGGGACCACTCGAACGTCTGGCCAGTCCCCCCGTACAGTCCGGATCGTGCGCTGTCCAGAAGCACCAGCTCGGCAGCAATCGAGGCGACACGATTCTTGAGGGCTTCTCTGTCTAACGTCTCTGTCACATGCACGGTGCGGATTACCGGTGCATCGATTAGCTCGATGAGCTCATCAGGTTCGTCACCCGAGAGTTGCACGTAGTCAAGAGCACAACGTCGTACCAATGAATTCATGGTCTCGACGCTTTCGTTGACGAAAACACCAACGACTTTTGCCTCACCTGCTCGTTTCACTGCATCGCTCAGCTGCTCGCCGATCTGGGGATCGATGCGGCGCGGCGAAGGAGCAAAGACCAGGCCAATGAAGTCGGCGCCGGATTCGGCGGCGACGACGGCGTGCTCGACCTGCCGAACCCCGCAGATCTTGACCTTGGTCACGAAGTCAGCTCTGAGATCAGTCGTTCTGGAGAGTCCGATCGCATCAGGGCCTCTCCCACAAGCACTGCAGTCGCCCCGGCCCTTCGGACTCTCTCGACATCGACGCGTGTCGAGATGCCGCTCTCACTGACGATCATCGTCCCATCGGGTATCAACGGCGCCAAGTACTCAGTGGTGATCAGATCGACGGAGAAATCTGAAAGGTCGCGATTATTGATACCGATGATCGGCGCGTCGGAAGCAATCGCTCTCGCCAGATCGTGTTGATCGTGAACTTCGACCAGAGCCGTCATGCCCAGATCTCTCACCAGGGACAGCAATGGACGAAAGGCACGATCGTCGAGTGCCGCCAGGATGAGCAATATCAGATCAGCTCCATTGGCTCGCGCCTCATAAACCTGGTACTCCGAGAGAACGAAGTCCTTGCAGAGAACTGGGATCGAAACCGCCTCCCGCACTGCCCGAAGATCATCTATCGAACCCCCAAAGAATTTGTCATCAGTCAGAACGGAGATCGCCGCGGCCCCGCCTCGCTCATACCGTCTTGCCTGATGTGCGGGGTCCAGACCCTCCGAAATCTGTCCGGCGCTGGGTGAGCGGCGCTTCACTTCCGCAATGAGTGACATTGGCATGTCAAAACGGACGCTGCGCGCCGAGGGAGCTCTGGAAGACAGTCGACGGATGTCTTCGTCGGAGGTTGCTCGTCGACGTTGCTCCACTTCCTGACGCTTGTGATCGAGAATCTCCTCGAGAATCAAGTAGAGCCCTCCACGGAAACCCGATCTCGACGCGATGATTCACGCAACGATACCAGCGTGCTTAGCGCCGCCCCTGAATCGAGCGCCTCGGCCGCTCGTTCGGCTCCCTCTCGAAGAGAGCTAACACGACCCGAAGCCAGTAGCGCCGCGCTTGCATTCATGACTGCGCAGTCACGAGCGGCTCCAGGCTGGCCTCCCATCACGTCTCGAAAGATAGTTGCGTTTGTTTCCGGATCTCCTCCACGTAGGCCTTCGATCTCTGAGCGCCCCAGTCCAAAGTCCTCAGGCGTGATTTCGTAGGACTCGATACCGGTCGCCGAGATTTCTCGCACTGAAGTGGGGCCGGCCACGCTGATCTCATCCATTCCATCGGCACTATGAACGACCAGGGCGTGCTCCACGCCGAGTCCCGCAAGCGCACTCGCCATCAGGTCCAAGAGGTCCTCGCTGCTCACACCCAATAGCTGAAAGTGAGGCCGCGCGGGATTGGTGAGGGGCCCGAGAAGATTAAAAACGGTGCGAACGCCGAGCTCCCGCCTCGGAAGACCTGCAAACTTCATCGCCGGATGGAAGGTAGGAGCAAACAGGAAGCCGATGCCGGCACCCTCCACGCACTGCACAACGCCTTCGGGCGGTAGCCCAACGTCGACGCCAAGTGCTTCCAGCACATCCGCGCTGCCGCATCGTCCGCTCGCCGCTCGATTGCCGTGCTTGGCAACCGGTTGACCGCAGGCCGCAACTACGACCGCGGCCACCGTCGAGACATTGAAGGTCCCGCTGTGATCTCCACCGGTGCCGCACGTGTCCGCAACCGGAACCGAAAACTCGATGTGACGAGCCCGCGACCGCATTGCACTCGCGAAACCCACCACCTCTTCGGCTGTTTCGCCCTTGGCCCGGAGTGCAACCATTACTCCGGCCAGCTGAACCGGCGTCAGCTCCTCATCCATCATCTGTCGCATGAGCTCTTCGGCTTCAGAGGTTCCGAGGTCCTCGCCAGCGATCAGCCTGTTCAGCACCTCTCGCACCATTGGTTGCCCTCCAAAAGACAAAAAGCCCGCGTCCGGATAGGGACGGGGGCCGTCGGCCTGTCTCCAGGTTGGTCAACTGTATCACGCGTTCTTCGCAGGGGTCCTATTTCTCCGTGCGAGGGCCTCGTACAGTGTTAGCGCGGTCGCAACCGACGCATTGAGAGAGTCTCCCCGACCCACCATCGGAATGCTCACGACCTCGCTGCAAAGGTGTAGCAAACTAGCGGGTAACCCCTCTCGCTCACTGCCCACCAGAATGGTCAGAGGAGGCTCATACGCCGCTTCTCGGTAGCCTGTGTGCCCTCGATCAGACGTCCCGACAAGATGGATTGACCTGGCTGCGATCCAGTTGGAAAATTCACTGCCTTCAGCCCGGATCAGGAGTGTCGAGCAAATGGCACCCATGCTCCCTCGTACCGCTGCCGGATCATGGGGGTCGGTCGTATCGCCCAGGAGGATGATCCCGGCTGCCCCCGTGGCATCGCAGGTTCGAATGATCGAGCCCAGGTTTCCGGGATCTGCAATCCGGTCGAGAGCGACCCAGCACAGTCCCTCGTGCCCATCGATTTCTGAGAGCGAGAGCCACGTCTGTCGAAGCACAGCGCCCAGACCTTGGGGTCCGTCCTTGGAAGAGATGCTCCGAAACACCTCGGGCGTTACGTCGAGTACGGGCACGCCGCGAGTCCGCAGCCATGCGACGGTCTCTAG
>DHWR01000040.1:4039-5785 GCA_002413265.1 Chloroflexi bacterium UBA5177 | reverse complement strand
AATCGGTCTGCGCCTTTCAGACGCTCGCGCGCTGAGGAAAGCACATGGCCGCGGTTCGGCGTGCTCGCAGTTTGGGGAGTTCTCGCCTACAATCTCCTCTTCGCCGTCTTCCTTCTTTTCCATCCTGTTGGCCAGGAACGCATCAAGCAGATCGACGATCTGGCAGGGGCGGAGGGTCCGTTGCTCGTCGGTGCGGCAATCCTGAGCTGGTTCGTGCGGGATCGACTTCGCAACCCTCGAAAGCAGCGCCGCGGCTGGACCGGTTGGGCGCCGGCGCTCATTGCAATAGGGGTGACGTGTTTTGGTGTCGGTGAAAACATCTGGTCGTACTACGAGATCGTCCTCGGCCAGCAAACGCCCTTCCCATCCTGGGCCGACGCCGCCTATCTGGCAGCGTATCCGTTTCTACTTGCCGGCATCCTGCTGCTACCGAGGCCATCGATCTCGCTAGCCGGGCGGGCTCGTGTAGGCCTCGACGGGCTTCTGGTCATCACGGCGGTGGCCACCGTCATGTGGTACTTCGTGCTCGGCCCTACGATTCTCCAGTCGTACGAGAGTGTTTTTTCGCAATACGTGGGGTCGGCCTATCCCCTGTTCGACCTGCTGCTCGTTGCCTCCCTTTTGATACTGGCCCGACGAACGGCCAACCCGGCCATGCGTCCGGTTGTCATTCTCGGTGGTATCGGCCTCGTCTCGGTCGTGCTCGTCGACATCGTGTTCGACTATCAGACACTCCACGGTAGCTATGCGGACGGAGGCGTCATCGACGTCCTGTGGGCTTTCGGTTACATGCTGCTGGGGCTGGCCGCGGGCTTCGCCTATCGCGCTCTGAGGAGCCATCCAGGAGGAACCCTTGCCGGCGACGAATTGGCCGTTCAGCTTCAAGGGCAGAGCACGCTCTTCATCGCCTATCTCTTTGTTCCGGTAGCCGTTGGGCTCATGGTGTATGCCGCACGAACCAAGGGCAATGCCGCCGTCGAGCCCGGCTTGTATATCGGGGGCAGCGCGCTGATCGCGCTCGTTCTCGTGCGTCAATTCGTGGTTCTGCTAGATAACCGCAAGCTCGCCCAGCAAATGCAGCGCCAGGAAGAGCGGTACCGGACGATCCTGCACACCGCATCAGACGCGATCATCACCGTCGACGATTCGAACGCGATCCTGACGGTCAATCCAGCCACCGAAGACATTTTCGGCTTTAGTCGAAACGAGCTCGAAGGCAGCTCGCTCGACGTGCTGTTTCCTGCCAGCTTGCGAGGCACCGGCGCCGGCTCTTTGCGACAGCTCGCCTTCAGTCGCGCGGAGGCCGAAGGAGGCAAGCACCTGGAAACCAACGGCCTGCACCGTGATGGACGTGAAATTCCTTTGGAATTGTCGTTTGCGGTGTCGCAACAAGGTACGGCGCGTCTGTTCACCTGCTTCGCACGAGACATCAGTGAACGCGTTGAAGCACGCAAGGAACTTACTCATCAAGCTCTGCACGACGCACTCACGGAGCTACCAAACCGAGTTCTGTTGCAGGACCGATTGACCCAGGCCCTTCTCGCGGCCACCCGTGAGGCATCTCCGATTGCTCTCCTGCTGATGGATCTCGACAGATTCAAGGAAGTCAACGATACTTTCGGTCACGACTCGGGAGACCTGCTGTTAAAGGAGGTCGCCGGTCGTCTCACTCGCACCCTGCGCGGCGCCGATACGGTCGCTCGGCTTGGAGGCGACGAGTTCGCCATTCTTCTTCCCGGCTCGGAC
>DHWR01000040.1:3251-3842 GCA_002413265.1 Chloroflexi bacterium UBA5177 | reverse complement strand
CCCTTGAAGTCGAAGGAAGATTCCTCGACGTCGGTTGCAGCATCGGCATCGCCGTCTATCCTGACCACGGCGCCGACCCGGCGGTGCTGCTGCGTCATGCCGACGTCGCCATGTACGTGGCGAAACGCGGTGGTTGGGGCCACTCGGTCTATGAGCCTCAGCGCGATGCTTACAGCCCAACCAGGCTGACGCTGGCGTCTGACCTGCGGCAAGCGATTGCAACCGATGCCTTGCTCCTGCACTTTCAGCCGCAGGTTAACCTGCAAACCAGGCGCGTTGACTATGTCGAGGCACTGGCCCGCTGGAATCACCCTGAACGGGGCCTTCTCTCTCCGGCGGAGTTCATACCCCTCGCCGAAGAAACGGGGGCTATCGCCGATTTGACCGCGTGGGTCTTGCGCTCCTCGATTCGCGAGAGAGCGGCTTGGCTGGAAAACGGGATCGAGCTTGGCATTGCCGTCAATGTGTCCACTCGCGTGCTTCGAGATGCAGAATTTCCAGCGCAGGTCGTGGCGATATGCCGCGAGGCGGGCATGGATCCGGCCGGTTTGGCGGTCGAAGTGACCGAGAGCAGCATCATGTCAAACCCGG
>DHWR01000040.1:0-3098 GCA_002413265.1 Chloroflexi bacterium UBA5177 | reverse complement strand
TTCGGCACCGGGTATTCCTCCCTCGGGCGACTCAAACGACTACCGGTGCAGCAGGTAAAGATAGACAAGTCCTTCGTGCTCGAGATGGGCCAGGGGGATCGCGACGCGCTTGCAATCGTGACGTCTGTCATCGACCTCGGCCACAATCTGGGCCTTGAGGTTGTGGCGGAAGGCGTGGAGACGGCCAAAGTCGTCGAGACGCTCAGGGCGATGCGCTGCGACGCAATCCAGGGCTTCTACGTCGCGAAGCCGCTTTCGACATCAGAGCTGCAGCTATGGATGGCCGGAATATCCGTGCGGGAGCACCAGCTCTTCGGGGCGGCGCCTACCGCATAGCGCTTACACAAAGCTCCACGAGCTGAGGAAACGCTTTCCAAGATATTCATCGCCTTCCATCCTCAGAGAGGTAATTCTCAAAGCATCGTCGACAGGAATCCGGCCCGCCAGAACCAGAACGAAGGTTCCGCTTTCGGCACGAATCGTGACGTCGGGCTTGGGCTCGACACCTCGGCGCTTGCTGATCGCGCCTCCCGCGCCAATGACCCATGACAGTTCTGCCTCGGGATCTGTCAAGGCGATCGAAACCGAGCCCGAGGTGCCCGTCGGAGGCCGAAACATGAAACTTGTCCCTCCCCAGTAGAACCAGGGCAAAAGGGAGCGCGAGGCATCGCTGAGATGCGCATCTTCGACGAGACGGGACTCGATGTCCCAGCGATGAAGTGCCAGCTCGTTCAAGATTGCGGCGAGGAAGAAAGACACCGGCCAGGGACCGCCCCGATAGTAGATCGGCTTCGTGTAGTCGACGGATTGCAGCTGTTCCAGTTTCTTGCGCAGCTCGCGAGCGGTTCCGAGCAGCTGTCCTTTTACCGCCTCGGGAGCCAGTGCGCCGGTGACGACGTGCGGGAGAGCCTTGTTCAAGGCGTTCAGCACAGGAGCAGCCGCCGGGACCAGCGTTTGAGTCACCGAGCCGAAGGCCTTGCCGATCGCTCCTCCTGTCCAACCGCTGGCTCCTGCGCCCAACAGCTTGGTGTAGAGGGCGAGGGCAAGCTGCACGTGGGCGATGACGTCGAGGTTGTTCCACCCCGACTCGGCGCTTTGTTCCGCACACTGCGGCACCGAGAGCCCATCCACCATCTCCTCGAAGCTAGCGAGCTCCGAGACCAGCGAGGCCCGAATGCTGCTGGGGAGGACGGGGAGCGCATCGGGCTCAACCTCGGCGCTTTTCTCATCTGTCATTTCAAGCCTCCTGACCGAATCCGCTAGCATGTCGCTGCGGGGTGCGGCACGCCTACCCAACATTGAGCCAGCGAGGCATCGTATGTCTATAGCCGAAAAAGCTCCTTTTCAGCTCCAGCGCATCGGCAGCGTCATGGAGCCGGATCCAAACGATCCGCTCGAGGCCTGGGGCGTACTCAATCCCGCCTCCGCCCGAAGTCCGGAAGGAGATCTTTTCCTTTATCCAAGGGTCGTCGCCGAGGGCAACTATTCACGCATCGGCAAGGCACGTGTGCTCTTTGACGGTCGTGGTGAGCCTCGGGGTGTCGAGCGCATGGGCTACGTGCTGGAGCCGGAAGAACGATACGAGCGATCGATGCGCACCCACGGCGGCGTCGAGGACCCGCGAGTGACCTTCGTGGAGCCGCTCGGCCTCTGGGCGATGGTTTATACCGCCGTTTCGAGTGTGGGTCCCAGGGTCGCCGTGGCTGTGTCGCGGGATCTGCACACCTGGCACCGTCTCGGTCTCCTGAAGTATCAGAAGACCTGTGCCGTGAGCTTCAACCAGTATGGAAACAAGGACGGCATGTTTTTCCCCGATGTCGTTCTGGACCCGAAGGGCAACCCTGCACTGGCGATTCTTCACCGGCCCACGTACCAGGTGCATCGGCCCGACGGGACGGTGCTGCTGGAGGTCCCATGTGACATCGAGGAGTCGCGCGAGAGCATTTGGATCGCCTACATCTCGCTCGAGAAGGCAAAGGAAGACATCCGCAAGCTCGTGTACGTCTACGGCAACGAGCTGCTCGCAGCGCCGGTCGAGCAATGGGAGTGCTTGAAGATCGGTGGCGGGACTCCGCCGGTAAAAATCCCCGGGGGCTGGCTCACCTACTATCACGGTGTCTCCGGCAACATATCGCTCGATCCGGCCGTAACGAAGGACGTCTGTTATTCCGCGGGGGCACTGGTGCTCGACCCTGAGCGCCCGACGACCATTTTGTACCGCTCTCGCGAACCTGTGCTCTCGCCCGAGCGGGATCCGGAGCAACACGGCATCGTCCCCAACGTGGTTTTCCCCACCGCGGCCGACGTGCGAGAGAACGGCGAGATCGACGTGTACTACGGCATGGCCGACTCCAGCATTGGCGTGGCTCGAACGAGAATTCCCGACCAATCCGACTGGTTGCGTCAGGTCTGGGACTAAGCACCGCTAGACGGTCCGCTGGCCCTCGTTGTGGGATGATTTAGAAACGTGCTGTGAAGGGCTGAGGGAATATGCGCATCGGCATTCTTACCGGCGGGGGAGACGTCCCCGGCCTGAATCCTTGCATCAAAGAGGTCGTGAACCGCGCCGAGAACGCCGGCCATGATGTGCTCGGGATTCGGCGTGGGTGGCTGGGACTTCTTGCCTACGACCCGGACTCCAATGAATCCCAGTCCGAGTGGGTCATGCCATTGACCAAGCAGTCGGTGCGCACCGTGGATCGCTACGGCGGCACCTTCCTCCATACCTCCCGAACGAACCCCGGAAAGGTGAAGCCGGAGAGCTTGCCTGAATTTCTCAAAGAACGCTTTCCCGCGGACGGAAGCGACACCGTGGATTGCACACCGCACGTCCTGAAGGTCATCGAAAAGCTGGGAATCGATGTGCTCATCCCCATCGGTGGGGATGACACGCTCAGCTACGCGGTGCGTCTACATCGTGAAGGGTTCCCGGTCGTCGGCATACCAAAGACCATGGACAACGACGTGTACGGCACCGACTACTGCATCGGTTTTTCCACCGCCGTCACCCGCAGCGTCGAGCTCATTCACGACATGCGAACGCCGGTCGGCTCGCACGAGCGCATCGCCATCGTGGAGCTGTTCTCTTATACACATCT
>DHWR01000158.1 GCA_002413265.1 Chloroflexi bacterium UBA5177 | reverse complement strand
CCCGGCGAAGTAGACATTGACGTTGGTCGTGGCGGCGTAGCCGGCGCCTACCACCTGTGCTATTGAGCCTGAGGGTCCACTGGTCGGCGTGACGGCGATGGCGGCAGCCGCCAGAGCGGGCTGCTGAGATACACCGAGCGCCAGAAGCAGGGCCACGGCTACGGCCAGAGAGCGAATGCCGTTGGAAGTGAACCTTCCCATAGTCTTCTCCTCATCAATCCTGATTGTGTCGATAATCGGCCTCGGAGGGGTCGCGGGTGCTCGCTCGGTTCCTTCTTCCTTTGAGCTAGGTGCGTGTGTCACTTCCCACGAGATGTAGGCCCTGACTACAGTCTCGATGGTTCTATCATACGCCGATAAAAGGTAAATTGCATCCGGGTCGACAAGGGCGCACCTTTTTCGATGCCATACGAGTCGTCCACTCTGTTCAACGCTGGGGGGTGCTTGCCCGTGACAGAAAAAGGCGAACGTTCGCATGTCTTTAGGCGAGTCTTCACCGTCAGCACTATCGTCAATGCATTCGACATCGAGGGTTGGCGATCCACGATACGGCTTTGCCGGTGACCCACCTTTGGATCTTTGGGACATTATCCTGAGTTACGATCGGAAGTAATCCTAAGCTGGGTCAGGTCCGCGCGATGGGAAACGTCGAAGAAGTTCGCAGTGAGCAGAATCTGCAAGTCTTGGCAGCGCAGTTGCGCGGGGCTGCGATCGAATTGCTGCATGGACGGGTTCTTGACGCCGGCCCCTTAGCAGTCCTTCTGGAAGCCGCAGCGACGGCTCTCCTTGGCCAGGCAGAACGGCGTGTGGATTCCGTACCAGTACCCTTGAGTACGGTTGAGCGTCTGGCGGCGATCAAGAAGCGCCACCGACGTGCTTACGAGAGGTGGACGCCGGAGGAGGACGCATCGCTGTCGCCAGCAGTTCGCTGCAGGCTGCTCGATTCCGGAACTTGCCGAGGCCTTTCAGAGGCAGCCTAGCGCCATTGACTCACGAGTACGACGTCTCGTCCTCGAAATCGCAGGGAGAGTAGGCTGCAAACGACATCGGCGGCGCGAGAGCACTCCCGGGAAGGTTTCGGCGACTGGAACAGTAAGTCCTGCAATAGCCTTCTCCATAGCTGTCCTGCGCTGCACTACATGCTCACTTAGCATTAGTCGCCTAACCAAGAGGGAATTTTGGCGGACAAGCTGCACAGACCGAGTCGTGAGGAGGTCTTAGATCTTCTCTCGGAACTGGTTCGAATCGATTCAGTGAATCCGTCTCTGGTGCCTGGCGCGGCCGGGGAAGGACAGATCGCGCGCTTCGTCGCCCGTTGGCTCGAGGAAGCAGGCCTTGAGGTGCGGCTGGAGGCGGTGGCGCCGGGGCGACCAAACGTCGTGGGCCGGGTTCCTGGGAGCGGTGGGGGCCCATCGCTGATCCTCAACGCGCACACGGACACGGTGGGCGCCGTCGGGGCGAAGCGGCCGTTCGAGCCCATCGTCGAAGGCGACCGGCTCTACGGCAGAGGCTCCTACGACATGAAGGCGGGACTGGCTTCCGTCATGCTGGCGGCTCGAGGCGTCATGCGGGCCGGATCTTCCGGGGACGTGATCGTCACGGCAGTGATGGATGAGGAATATGCGAGCCTGGGCACGCAGGCAGTGGTCGACTCAATCACGGCCGACGCGGCAATCGTCACCGAACCTACCGGACTTCGGATTTGCGCTGCCCACAAGGGGTTTGCCTGGCTGTCTGTTGAAACGCACGGGCGCGCGGCGCACGGCAGCAAGCCGGAGCTCGGCGTCGACGCGATTAGTCACATGGGGCGTGTCCTGGGACAAGTTGAAGAGCTGGGGCGAGAGCTATCTGGGCGCGAGCCGCACCGCTTGCTCGGTGCAGGTTCGATCCACGCGTCGCTCATCCAAGGCGGGACCGAGCTGAGCAGCTACCCCGATCGCTGCGTCTGTCAGATCGAGCGGCGAACCGTGCCCGGCGAGACTGCTGCGTCGGTCGAAGCTGAGATGCGAGTGCGTCTCGATAGTCTGCGGGAAAGGGATCCGACCTTCGCCGCCAAGCTCGATTTGTACCTGTGGCGAGGTCCGTTCGAAGTTGATCCAAAAGAGACGATCGTTTCGGTACTGCGCGATGCTGCTGTTGAACTGATTGGTCATCCGGCGGTGGTGTACGGCGACACGCCCTGGATGGATGCAGCGCTGCTGCAATCCGCCGGCATTCCGACCGTAGTGTTCGGTCCAGGGGGAGCCGGCGCCCACGCCGCGGTCGAGTATGCATCGATTCGCGAGGTGGCGCTGTGTGCGGAAATCCTGACCCGGACTGCCATGAATTTCTGCGCAGGCTGATCGCCCCGAGAAGCTCGCTAGCGGGAAAAGCCAAGCTTTCCCGGCGAAATGTAGACGGTGCCCAGTGGCGTTAGGGCAACTCCATGCAAACCGTGGCGGACGAGCGCTGTTTGGGCAGGCTCATCCATAGGAAGCAGCGGAACTCTATCGGCGGCGATAGCGGCGGCTTGCTTGAAAAGTGTTAGACGGCGCGGATCGCGCGGATCATACGAGTCGGCGAGCGGAATGAGGCGATCGTACGACGTGCCGGCCCATCCAGTGACGTTGTCGGGCGAAGGGCCGAGCTGTGTGTCCAGAAAGTCCTGAGGGTCGGCATAGTCCGCTCCCCAGCGAACGAAAGCGAGATCGTAGGCGCGCGCGTTCAGCACTCTCTGATAGTTGGAGTTATTGAGCTGCCGGATGGCGATATCGACGCCAAGGTACCGCTGCCAGGAGCGGCGCAGCTCGAGAGCAAGGGCGTGCAGAGCGGCGTCGTTCGGGAGAATCAGAGTGACCTGGGGGAAACCATGACCGTTCGGATAGCGGGCCGCGGCCAGATACCGAGCTGCCGGCTGAGCCGGTTTCCAGAGCGGAGTGCCGACGTCGAACGAGGCCGGAAGGAAGCCATCTGAGGGGAAAGCCGAGGATTTCATGGCGTGCGTGACGAAGGCCGGCGTCCACACGGCAGCGAAGGCACGCCTCACGTCGGTCCGCCGGAACGGCTTTCGGGTGGTGTTGAAGGCGAGATAGTCGAGGGCCAGGAGACGGACCCTTTGCAGGCCCGCGGGCTTTGAGGAGACGCTCTGTCCGGGTAGCAGCCCCGAAACCAGGTCGATGTCGCCTCGGTTGTAGGCGGCGACGGCGTCGCCGGGAGCATAGAAGCGGAGCGTGATGGATTTCACCGCGGGCTTCGGTCGGAAGTTCGGGTTTGGAACCAGGCGCAGGAAGCGGCTATGTCGCCAGGCGCCCACCATGTAGGG
>DHWR01000149.1 GCA_002413265.1 Chloroflexi bacterium UBA5177 | reverse complement strand
GTTCCCACCTGTACCAATCTGAGCACTTCGCCGAGTTGCTTCGTCGTCTGAATCGTGAATTCGAAGAAGCTGCCCCAGTCAATACCTATGTTCATTTGGACACCCTTTGGAAAGGTAGGGGCAGCTGTCAAGTCTTGAAGCAGCTTGTCGATTTCTCGCAATAGTGGGACATATTTGGCAGTGATGACGCCGATAACAGCGCCATTAGCATTCAACAGTGGCCCGCCGCTGTTCCCGTTGTTAACCATCCCAGCGATTTGGATGAGTTCACACTTTGGCTGGGCGAGCAGGCTATCACCGACAGCCGACACCATGCCGGGGAACACGGAGACGCGGTGGACCCCCAGAGGCAAGCCGGCGAAGACCACATCCTCTCCAACCTTGGGAAGTCCCGTCTCACGCGTCGGCGCCGCCGTCGTCTCTGACGTGACGATAGTTGCGAGGTCGTGCGGGTCATCAACCTGTGCGACAGTTGTCGAGTATGTTGCCCCAGCAGGGTCGTCCACAATGACTCGGTTGGCGCGTTCACCGGCGTCGTTCGTCACAACATGTGCACACGTAATCAGCAGGCCTCCTGCCGGAGCCAGGAATGCTGACCCCCTCTTCGGTGGGCCGCTCGGAAACCACGCCTCGACTTTCCTAACAATCCGCATTGCTTCACTTGCAGCGGTTACTAATGCCATGTCGTGGCCTCCGGCCAATTAGGTAGTTCACTGACTCCGCGTCGCAGAACCCGTCAAAGGCGAAGTGAAGACGTGGTTACTACTGCACGAGGCGCTTCAACAACTTCCGAACATCCGGTCGCTCCGTGATTTCCTCGTAGAACTGCCGCAGCGTGATAAAGCCCTGCTTCTTCTTGGGCCGCGGCTTTGTATGGGGGAAGTTCAGACGTCTTTCCGTCATGGCTGTTGCTGGGGCGGTCGGCCTTAACGGCCGGCGATGTGGCCGACCGGCGCACGATGCTGGCGGCTCAGGGTCTGCGCAACCCGTTCCGGCGTATGCACGGGGAGGACGTGCAGGGGAACCTGCTCGTCAATCTGCAGCTCTAAGAGCCGGTCAATCACCAGGTCCACAATCTCGTCCGGGTCCTCGATGTCCACCGTCGCAACAAGCCACGTCTCCTCGGGATCGTCAATACCCTGCTGTACGCCAAAGCGGGTGCTCGGGTATTTGCCGCGGATTTGCTCCTGCAGCTCGGAGATGGCGTGCTCCATGCGCGGGTCCCGAGGGAACCCTTCCTGCTCTTTGATCATTGCTTGCCACCTCCTTGCTGGACTGCCGCTACGACCGATTCTGCGCGGTCCACTGCCCGTGCGGCTTGCGTTTGCGTCACGGCGTGTCGCTGGTAGTCTGCGGTCTGCCGCAGTTCGTAGTTGCGAGTGAGCACGCCTCTCAGGTCGCTGGGATAGAGCTTGCGCCTGGTGATGAGGTCACCGGCGAATGCTGCTTGCAGGGCTCCGTGTTTCCACTCTGCCAGTGCCGACCGTGACTGGATACCTGCGTCCTCCAGCGCCTGAATGGCCGCCTGAAAGCAAGCGTAGTACGCGCGGTTGGCCAATTCGCTCTGCGCACCTGCCAGCGATTCCTCGGCCTTACTGAAATACAGGGCATCACATTCTATCGTAGTGCGAGTATACTACGGTTGCGAATGAAATCAACTGCTAGTTGCCGCGCCGGAAACTGGCGGTTCGGAGTGTCCGCACGGTCGTGCCGAGCGCGGCTGCGAGGATGGTGACATTCATGTCGTCATCGCTGACCCCGCCACGTTGTAACTATTTTCCGGTCCGTTCAGGCTGCCGGAAGTGCTTGCTGAGTCCCATGTCCTGGTGCTGGTACGAAGAGCCCGCGTTTACCCCGTAGAGCTTTTTCGGCGGCGCGAGCAGCCTCTCATAGATGAGGCGGCCGATCTTCTGGCCATCCTGGAGGGCATACGGGACCTCATGCGAACGCACCTCCAGGATCGCCCGCGTTCCCAGGAGCTCTCCAGTCCCGTAGCCAAATCCCGGGTCAAAAAAACCGGCGTAGTGAACGCGGAATTCGCCCATCGATGGGTCGTAGGCCACCATTTCCGCTGCGTACGATGGCGGTACGCGCACCCGCTCCTTCGAGCCCAGAATGTAGAACTCTCCCGGCTGCAAGAGCAGCAGGCCGTTTGGCTGACGGTAGACCGGCTCCCAGAAGTCAGCCGGCTCGTAGAAATTCACCTTGTCCAGGTCGATGGCCGGGGCGTCGTGCAGCGCCTTCCAACCGATGATCTGTCGCTCGTTGGCGCCTTTCAGGTCGACCGAGAACCAGAGACCGCTGAATACCGTGGCGCGCAACGGCTCGCCGTTCTCACCGTAGACGAGGTCTTCACCCTCGCTGGCGGCTTTCCGGCTCATGTCCAGCCGTGCCGGTACTCCCCGCAGAAACCGCATCTGGTTGAGCCTGGTTCCTCTTCGTACGAGGATGTTGAACGTTTTTGGCGCCACTTCGAGGTACAGCGGGCCGCCGTAGCCCCTGGGAACGCGGTCGAACTGCTCCGAATAGTCGGTGATCAGGCGGGCAAAAACGTCGAGCCGCCCGGTCGTGCTCTTCGGGTTGGCTGTTGCGAGCGTGTTTGCAGGCAGTCTCAGGGATTCGAGCAGCGGGATGATGTATACCGCGCCCTTCTGCAGCACGACCCCGCCACGGGTATCCAGTTCCTGGATGACGAGGCCGGATGACGAGTCGAGGACCCGGCATTTCAAGCCCGGCAGGATGCTGGCGCGCACCTGGAAGGCTACGTCCCCGAGCCGCAGGTCTATGCTGGCCGGCTGCAGCTGTGAGTCGTCTATAGTTTCAGTCGCTGAGATGCATTCATTTTCGACCAGGCGCTTGATCTCTTCGTAAGGCAAAATGCCGCGCTTGCGGGAGCGCAACTCCCGCTCGAGGTCGGGAAATAGCCCGAGGCCGTAGCCGGTTGGCATGTTCCGCCTTTCGCGTCTATTCAAGTTTGGCTCGAGAGGGAATGCCAGTGCGTAGGAAAGGCTCATTCCATCGTCCGCGTTTAAGGTGGTACGTGGCAACCGCCCGCGAGAGCTCGTGGGTCGAGGTCAGCGGTAAGCTGGATGAGATCAAATCGACGATTTTCAGTGAGCAGATACGCACATGCCCAAAGGTTGGCAGTGGGATGCGA
>DHWR01000001.1 GCA_002413265.1 Chloroflexi bacterium UBA5177 | reverse complement strand
TCGCTTCGGATCTGATCTCCTTATCCTCCAGGCGTTGTGGAGGCGGGAGGTTGGAAAAAGAGTGCTGCCGTGGTACGCGGAGGAAAAGCTGCGCAGCGGGGCATTTTCTTCAATCCTGGGCTTGCAGGTCGAAGCCGGAGGCGGCTGGAAGTCCGTGGCGATCGGGGACTCATGCTTGGCGCAAGTTCGCGGGGAGGAACTTTACACGTGCTTCCCGATCCAACGGTCGCAGGATTTCTCGAGCAGACCGCGCCTGGTATCGAGCGTGCCGGAGGTCCATGGGGAGCCGTCAGAGGCCCTAATGCAGCTAAATGGGGACTGGCGGGAGGGAGACAAGTTCTACCTGATGACTGACGCGCTGGCGAGCTGGTTCCTCGATCGAGCGGAACAAGGCCATGCCCCGTGGACGGATCTGGACGTGGTGTTTGCACATCATGGACTCCAGTTTGTTCGCTGGGTGGAAACGCAGCGTTATTCGCACACCATGCGCAATGACGATGTCACGCTGTTACGTCTGAGTCTGCGCTGAGGCCGATCCATGCCGTGGCCCACTCCGCAGGACTACAACGAGGCGATCCAAAACCCTCAACAGTGCTTTGCTGACTCAGAGCTGAGATCCGGCTCGCCGCAGCTGAGCCCACTGGGCCTGCCACGTCCGATCACCGGAAACTTCGCCAGCGTCTATCGAGTTCACTGCGCCAAGCGAGATTGGGCCGTACGGTGCTTCTGGCGCGAGTTCTCGGATCTGCAGACGAGGTATTCCGCGATCTCTGCCCATCTCGCGGCGTCCCGTTTGCCCTACACGGTGGGGTTCGAATACCTGCCGCGCGGCATCAGCGTGAAGGGGGAGTGGTATCCCATATTGAAGATGGAATGGGTGGAAGGGGAGCTACTCGATACTTTCGTCGAGAAGCACCTGGCCGAAGCGACAACCTTACGGGTGCTGGCCGATTCGTGGCGCCAAATGTGCGCCGCCCTCGATCGCGCCGCAGTGGCACACGGAGACTTGCAGCACGGTAACGTGCTGGTTTCGAATGGCCGCCTCATCCTGGTGGACTACGACGGGATGTACGTGCCCGCCCTCTCCGGCCGCGGCAGCCACGAGACGGGACACCCGCACTACCAACACCCGAAGCGGTCAGGGTCACATTTCGGAAAATATCTGGACCGGTTCTCGGAGTGGAGTATCAATACCTCGCTCCTGGCCCTTGCCGGCAAGCCAGACCTGTGGAAGCAGCTCAACGGGGGCGATGAGTGCCTTTTGCTGCGGAAAACGGACTACGACGATCCAGCCAGCTCCGCGGCGTTCCTGGCTCTGAAGCAGCATAGCGATCCAAGCGTTCGTGATGCGGTGACGCAGATGTCCGGCTTCCTGGTCGTGGATCCGAGTCGAGTCCAGCCATTGAACGGGGCGGTGGCTCCGGGCAGGTCCGGGACGGAAATGCCCCGAGGCAGGCTGCGAAGTGCGATTGCCGATCTCGGAGCGCTGGTCGTGCCAAGCGTGCCGCGCCAGGTGCTTGCCATCGCCGCTCCCGGTGGGTCGGGCGGGCCGCACTGGCTGGCGGATCACATCGAAGCTCGCGATTCGGACCCAGAGCTGCCTCGAGCCCATCCTGGCCTGAAGTTCCTGCTGCCGGCGATTGTGCTGTTCATTTGCATTTCGATCGCAATGGTGGTGGTCTTCTCCGCTCCAGCTTTGATGGCCCTATTGGCAGATCTCGCTGGGCTCACGGTATCAGGGGCGGCTCTTGTCGTTTCTTATCGACGGACAGATTTGGTGAGGCGAGCTGGAGATCGATTTGCCGGCGTTCGAAAGCTGCAACGCCAGTCTGCGGCCGTAGGGCGAGCCGTGGCTGCTGTAGAGCGCGACAGGAGTCGAATGACGGATCGCCATGAACGGCGCTTGGCGGAGCTTCACGAAGGACGTACGGAGCTGAAGGTACAGGAAGGAAAGAGGCGTGAGGCACTGGAGACTCTACGCGAGCGGGAAGCGAAGTCGACTGCCGAGAGGCTGGTCAAGTACCAGCACGATCAAGAGGGAGAAGTGAAGCGCGCTCTACAAGAGCTGCAAGCGCGACACGTTCATCAGCTCTTGCGACACACGACTTTGTGGACGGCTTCCATGCCCGGACTCGATTGGTTGACGAAGGCGCGTTTCTTCGCTCTGGGCATTTGGGCTGCGGCGGACGTCAGCGCTGAAAAGATTCGGACCATTCAGGAGGTAGGCGAGTCGCGCCTGCTCTCACTCGTTACCTGGAGAGTCGAAACCGAAAAACTGGCCCGCAGGTCGGCACCCAAACGGTTACCGGAAGAGGCCGCCGCCACAATCATCTCGAGGCGTGCCCAGGCGTTGAAACAGATTGAAGCCGCCAACCGAGCGTCAAAGGAAAAACTGACGCTCGAGGAGGGGAGTCTGGTGTCGTGGCTCGGGGAACGCCTAGGAGAGCATGATCGCCGCGAGACCCGGCTTCGAGAGGAGCTCGACGAAGGTATGCTTGGCGTCGACGCCGATCTAGCCCGCCTGCACGAACAACTAGCCGAGATCCGGGCTCGCCTACGCAGCCAGTACGCGGCGTTGAGCCCATATAGGAATGCCCGGTTCGTGCTGTACCTGCGGTCGGTATATCCGTGGCGATTTGGCCGGCCCCCTGCCGCTAGTCGCGCAGAAGAGGCTGTAGACCCTCGACCGTAGCCTCGATAGCGAGCGGATGCCGGAGCTGCTTTGGCTAGTGAACTTTTACTGTTGCCTTAGCCAGCTTGAAGCCACTCTTGGTGGCCGTGAGATGGATTGAGCCGCGGCGAGACGGATGTATCGATTTGAACGAAGCCTTACCGTGCGCGTCGGATTTCGCGTGCAGAAGCGAGCGTAGGCCGACCGAGCGGCCGTCGAGCGTTATCGTGGCTCCCTTAACGGCGGCACTGCTTCCCGCCTT
>DHWR01000204.1 GCA_002413265.1 Chloroflexi bacterium UBA5177 | reverse complement strand
GGCAACCCCGAGACGGAACGCGAATTCCTTCTCGAAAGGTCGCCGATCAGCTACGTGGATCAGATTCGCTGTCCCCTGCTGGTGATGCAAGGCGCCAACGATTTCCGAGTAGTTCGTGCCGAGTCGGATCAGATGGTGGAGCGCATTCGAGGACGCGGAGGCGTCGTGGACTACGTCGTCTTCGAGAACGAGGGCCACGGATTCACTCGGCGCGAGAATGAAGTTAAGGCGTACCGCATGGCTGCCGAGTTCTTCCTGGCCGTGTTTGGCTCATCGAATGTCGTACCCGAGGCACAATCTTCAAATTTGTCAGCCGGGACTAGCTAAGCAGAGGAATGACGGCAACTCTCCTCGGGGCGTCGCGCATGACGCAGAGAATAGAAAAAGGGGAGGCGGACGCCTCCCCTTTTGGTGCCCGAGCGAAAGCTAGCCGTTCTTCTTCTTGTTCTTACCGCTCTGGTTCTTGTGATGCTTTCCGCTTTTGCCGTGGGTAGGCGCTCCGCTGGCGGCCGTTCCGGTCGTCTGGGCGCCCGCGCCGGCAGTACCGGTCGCGCTCGCATGACCGTGATTGTTCATGGCGACCTTGCGGACACACTGGCCATGGTTCTGCTTCTTGCCGGATGTTGCCGTGCCGGTCGTGGTTACGGTTGCAGTCACCTTGCCCTTGGGACAGGTATGGGCTGCCTGGCTAACCTGTGAGCCGTGGTTACCGCTGGTTGACGTGCCACTTGTGCTCGTGCCGGCGGACTGATTTTTGCCATGTCCGTTGCCATTTCCATTGGCGCCTGCACTCGTGGCAATCGCCAGCGCGCAGACAATGGAGCCAAATGCCAATGCGATTCGCTTCATACGCGGGTCCTCCGAAAAGTTGGTGTCAGCCTAAGGACGATCTCAGGCGGTGAATCTTGCGGTCGAAATTTCAGTGTGCCCTGCAGCCCGGAAGTCTACGCCCTATGTGACGCCGGGCGCTAGGAATTGATTGGTATACGCGGTTACAGTTTCGACACTTTTGCTAATCAGCTTGTTAGTCGCCAGCCATGAGGCATAGTGTCGCCACTGTCCCGGGTTCTGATACCCAATGGTTGGCGCATCCAGCACCGCGCCGCGCAGGAGCGCTTCGCTGCGCGTAACGAGGGATTTCTGCTTGCGAAGAGTTGAATCTCCTGAGACCAGCGCCTGCCATCCGACGACAGGATGGGCCTCGGCCAGGGCATAGCCCCGCTGCATAGCGCGCACGACTCCTCGCACCAGGGCCGGCGCGTTCTTGATGACTTTGTTGTTCGTGATCAGCACCAGCTCACAGTAGTTCGGCATCCCCCATCGTTCCACCCGCATGACGTTGACGGGATAGCCTCGCAGTTCCGCCTGAATACGCTCCCAGGTCCAGTAAACGCCGACCACCGCGTCGACTTTTTTCGCCAGCAGTGCCGGCAGGAGACCGTATCCGACATCGACCATCCGGGTCTGCCCGATCGAGGCTCCATCGTGACGCATCATGACTGAAACTATCGGCTTGTCGCTGGGGGATCCGGCAGCCCCCACCGATTTGCCTACGAGCTGCCGCGGTCTCGTGATGCCGGAGCTACGAAGCGTCATCACGGTATTCAAGGGATGCTGCATCAAGCACATGACGGACCGAACGGGTAGGCCACGCGCTCGTGCCGCCAAGAGATCCGCCTCGTAGGTGATGGCGAAGTCCGCGCGGCCAGCGGCCACCAGCTCGATCTGTCCGGTGGCGTTGGAGGGAACCCGCACCGTCGGATAGACGTGCTGCGCACTGAAATAACCCTTCTTGATAGCGGTGTACAGGCCTGCGTGGTCGGAATTGGGGTACCAGTCGAGCAAGATGCTGGTGGCTTGCACGGCAGGTGAGCCCAGGGAGATCCTGCTGTGGTTACCCGTCACTGAGCGTGTCCCGCAGCCGGCAAGTACGAGGGCAAGCACAAGGGCGACTGCGACGCGCGAGGGGATCTTCATGCGCTCATCTCCGTGTCAACGCGTCTCCGCGCACGCCGTGATACCACGGCAGCAGGAGCCGCTCGGCGGCGGAGACCAGAACAAACAGACCGACGCCGATCAACGTCAGCACAACCATGGCTGCGAAGAGCCCGGCGATGTCGAATTGCGATTGCTTTTCGGTCATCAGATGTCCCAGGCCTTCAAAGGACCCGACGTACTCGGCGAAGAGCGCGCCGACCACGCTGTAGGTAACGGCGACCTTCGCGCCGGAAAAGAGAAATGGCAGCGCAGCCGGCCACTCGACGGTGCGGAAGAGCTTCCAACGCCCCGCTCCCAGCGAACGCACGAGCCGGACAAGATCCGGCTCGACGCTCTTGAACCCGTCGACCAGGTTCACGGTGATTGGAAAGAAGCAAACCAGGGCCACGATCACCAGTTTTGGCGTGAGCGTGAAGCCAAAGATCAAAACCAGCACCGGAGCCAGCGCCAGGACGGGAACCGTCTGCGACGCGATGACGATCGGGTATAGCGTGCGCTCGAGTGCCGCTGACATGTGAATGAGAACTCCGAGCCCCGCCCCTACTACCACGGCCAGAGCAAACCCAAACAGAGCAATCTCCAGCGTCGGAACGGCATTCTGGAGCAGGAGATCGCGGTCGTCGATTGCCGATCGAAAGATGGCAAGCGGGCCGGGTACCAGGTAGTCCGGCACCTTTGCCAGATCGACGTAGAGCTCCCAGGCGACGAGCGCGGCCGCAAGCAAGGCGATCGGCGGCGATGCGCGCTTGAGCCACGTCATTCAAATTCTCCGATCCCGTGAAGAGCGGCCAGTACGCTTCGCTTGAGCCGCACGAAGTTCTCGGAGGTCACGGTCTCCCCGTATGAACCCCGGCGATCAAACAGAACGTCGATCTCCGCGTGAATTTTTCCAGGACGTGCGGACATGACGTAGACGCGGTCCGCCAGATACAGCGCCTCGTCAACGTCGTGGGTCACCAGCACCACCGTTCGAGAAAAGGACTGCCTGATGCTGAGCAGCCATTCCTGCATCCCTGCCCTGGTCATCGCGTCGAGAGCACCGAAGGGCTCGTCGAGTAACAGCACGTCTCGCCCGCTCAAGAACGTGCGAAGGAGCGCCGCTCGCTGACGCATGCCGCCCGAGAGAGCCGCTGGGTAGCGATGTTCAAAGCCTTCCAGACCAAATCGCGGGAACCAGCTCAGGGCTTCCACGCGCGCCATCTTCTTGGACATGCCGTCCAGCTCGAGCCCCAGGATGGTGTTGTCGAGGACGTTTCGCCACGGCATCAGCAGATCTTTCTGCGGCATGTAGCCGAGCAGTCCGACCTGTCCAGTCACATCCGTGCCGCCCAAACTGACGGTTCCGTGGTCAGGCTCGTCGAGCCCCGAGAGAACGTTGAGAAGGGTACTCTTGCCGCCTCCGCTCGGCCCGATGATGGCGACAAATTCGCCGGCATAGACTTCTATCGACACGTCGTCGAGGGCGTGCACCGGCTCTGAGTTCCCTCCAAAGGATTTCGAAACATGCCGCACGACCAGCTTGGCCGCGCGCTTGTCCGCAGGAATGTGGATCTCGGGACGCCGGGCCGCCAAAACGTGGCTTGTCATCGCTCGCGCTCCTGCAGAGCCCTGGAGTAAGCGGGCCAGAAGGGATCGGACTCCGGCATGTTTAGAGGCTTTGCGACGCCGCCTGCGAAAACCGTCATCCCGTCTCCCGCCGTCACCAGCTCGCCGACCTGGGCCACGGGGATCCCACGATCGGCCAACCGTTCCGTCACCTGGGACACAGAGGACTGATGACAGGCGATGATCAGCGTACCTTCACTGCTCGCCGAATACGGGTCGATGTTGAACAGATCACAGATCGCACGCGTCTCGGGGCGGACGGGGATGGCATCCTGCTCCACGACCATTCCCGATCCCGACGCATGCGCCACTTCAACCAGCGCGCCAAAAACCCCGCGCTCGGTAGCATCGTGCAGGGCGGTGATTCCTGCCCCGCCGCTGCCCACCGGCACCGCAGCCGCGGCATCCGGCACGACGGTCATCGAGTCGAACGCCTCGAAGGCTCGCCGGGCGAATTCGCCGCCAATGCGGTCGGCGAGAAGCTCCGGGAAGGTCACGCCGAACATGCCTGTCGTCTCGATCGCCGCACCCTTGGTCAGCAGGACGGCATCCCCTGGCCGAGCCATGGCCGGCGTGACGTACTGATCTCGCGATCCGGTGGCCAGGATGCTCGCGCCGCCCAGCATAGGAAAGTCGCATCCCTCATAGCGGCCGGTGTGGCCGGTGATGATGGCGACACCGAGTTGCCGGCAGGCTTCGTCGATCGCCAGCCACAAGCTCTCGATATCACCATCGGGCATGTCCAGAGGCAGATTGAGGTTGAGAGCGAGATAACGAAGGGCCAGCCCGCTGGTCGCGGCGTCGGAGGCGACTATGTGGACCGCGAACCAGGCGGCGCGCTCCCACCCAAGCTCGGGCATGACGAAAAACGGATCCGTGGTTACGGCCATCACCTGCCCGCCGCCGATGTCGATGACCGCCGCGTCGGCGCCGTGCGCGGGACCTACCAGCACTTCTGCTCGTGTTTTGCCGAGATGGGGCAGGATAACCCGGTTCAGGAGATCCTGTGGTACTTTCCCCACGCGTGTGGTCGAAGTAGCCACGCCATCTCGACTCATAAGAACCGCTCCTGCCTGGAGAGCGGTCGGTCGAGAGTTGTGGATGCGTTCCCTGCGCCGGCATTATCCGGATCAGGTTCGAAGGGTCTGTGGACGTCTCCACACTCTCAGCGCTCGCGCGCTCCCCTAGCTGATTCAGTGTAGCAAGTAGCCCTTGACCGTTGACGTTAGGATAGCGGCAGGCTATCGTTGACGTACACCCTCATCGCGATTTCGACCACCGGCAGCCGGGAGTCGCATGACTGACGCTTCAGCCTTCTTTCCGTACCCAGACTCTAAGCTGACCTCTTCGTCAGGTTTTCTCAACAACTTGCATGAGGACGAGATCAAGATAGTGGTTGGCTTTGGCCAGATGCGCCGGTACCTGCCGGACGAATATGCGGTTCGCGCCGGGGACCCTGGGCGCACGCTGTTCATCATTATGAACGGCCGTTTCCAAGTCCTGGTTCCTTCACCGCGTGGCTTTGATCGCGCCAACGACTTGAGTGCCGGAGATATCTTTGGTGAGCTGGCTTTCTTCGACCGGTTGCCCCGCGAGGCGGACGTTCGTGCGGTGACCAACGCCGAAGCCTTGATCATGACCCCTGAAGGCTTCGAACGCTTCAGGTTGAGAGAGCCTCGCCTCGCGATTCTCTTTGTCCTGGATCTGGGACGCATTCTGAGTACGCGTTTTCGAACCTACAATCGGCGTCTGGCTGCTCTAGGAAAACTCTAGCCGGAGGTTTTTGCGAATTGGCTGGAAGCCTGGGTTGGGTACGAGGCAATCCTCCCCTGTTCGTGCCGTCGATTGAGATGCGGCAGTCGGTGCCACATCGACTCTGGACGGCCGCTCGCTGGGTCAGCGTGCTCGCCTCGTTTGGCCTCGCCGCCTACAGCTTCGTGCAGCCGACTCAAGCCCTCCATCTCTTCTGGGCCTTGTACGTCCCGGTTCTGCCGGTGGTGTTCCTGGTGGCTCCCGGCATCTGGAGGAACATCTGCCCGATGGCGGCGCTCAATCAGATACCGCGCACCCTGGGCTTCACTCGCGGCCTGACTCTTCCCCTCAAAGTTCAGCAGTACGCGCCGCTGATCAGCGCGGGGCTCTTCCTGCTGATCATCGGCGCTCGCCGCGTGTTTCTGGATCACAGCAGTGTGGGGCTTGCCTTTTTCCTGGTGACCGTTCTCAGTCTGGCGTTTGTCGGAGGCGTTGCCTTCAAGGGAAAGAGTGGCTGGTGCAGCCAGTTCTGTCCCATGCTGCAGGTCGAGCGATTTTATGGCCAGGCGCCACTGCGAGTAGTTCGGAACGACCACTGCCGGCCGTGCGTCGGCTGCACCAAGAACTGTTACGACTTCAATCCAACCGCCGCCTATCTCGCCGATCTCTTCGACGAAAACCCTCGGCTGAGCCTGAATCGCAGACTTTTTGCAGCGGCCATGCCGTGGATTATCTACGCCTTCTTCACCCAGCCATATCTGTCACACGTGACGCTCGGAGGAGCACTGTCTGTCTACGGACGCATCCTGCTGTTCGCCGGTGCCGGCATCGGAGCCTTCCTCACCTTCGAGCTGGTGACCGGCTTCTCGACCTCAAAGCTCATCCTGCTCAACGTCGTCGCGGCCATCAACGTCTTCTATCACTACGTCGCTCCATTGGCGCTGGGGATCTGGGGCGTGCACGGTGCGCTTGCACCATTTCTCGTGCAGGTCGCGGTTGCAGCCCTGTCGGTTGGATGGTTTGTCAGGGCCCTCCCACGCGAGGATCGCTTCCGTAACTCCGTGTACAACGTGTCCGCGAAAGTAGCGGACAGTGTGGTCAAGGCGGCAAACGCGGCCAGCGTGGATAAGGTCGAGATTCGCTTCGTTGCCGGCCCGACGGTCCTGGCTTCCTACGGCGAACCCTTGCTCGACATCGCCGAGGCTAACGGCGTGAAGATCGACGCGGGTTGCCGGATGGGAATGTGCGGGGCGGATCCGGTGAGGGTCCTGGAGGGAGAGAAAAATCTCTCTCCCGCCATGGGGACTGAGCGGTCAACACTGGAGCGTCTCAGTGTGGGTGAAGGCTGCCGAATGGCGTGCATGGCCAAGGTGCAGGGTCCGGTGACCGTCGTGCCGACCGTGGATCCATCCGCAGTGCCGGAAGGCGCTGTCGCCGCCGCCACGGGCCCTGGATTCGACCTCGATCCAGAGGTGAGAAGGGTGGTCGTGATCGGCAACGGGATCGCGGGAACGACCGCTGCTACCGAGATTCGAAAGCTGAATCCCGATGCCAACGTGACGCTTTTTGGACACGAATCGTACGACTTCTATAACCGAATGGCTATCGGCAAGCTCATGAGTGAGTCCACGGCCATCAATAACTTGTATCTACTCGCTCGCGAATGGGCCGAGACCAAGGGCGTCGAATACTTTCCCGAGAGCCGGATAGTGGGCGTGGACCCCGCCGGCCAGTCCGTTGAAGTGGAGGATGGAAAGCGACTGGACTTCGATCGCCTGGTCCTGGCAACCGGCTCTCGCGCCTTCGTACCCCCGCTGGAGGGCTTCGGCATGCCCGGCACGTTTGTACTTCGAACCATCGACGACGGCGTGCAGATTCAGCAATACGTCCGCAGGAATCGCTGCAGACAAGCGGTCATCATCGGTGGCGGCCTCCTGGGGCTCGAGGCGGCGCACGACCTGAGCCAGATTAACGTGCGCGTTTATGTGTTGAATCGCGGTCCCTGGCC
>DHWR01000244.1 GCA_002413265.1 Chloroflexi bacterium UBA5177 | reverse complement strand
GAATCCGTCCTCGGGGCCCTGTCCGCGCACCCCGGCCGTACGGTCCGAGTTGTCCTGAAGCCTGGAGAAGAGCACAAGAACCTCGATACCCTGAAATACCTGTACGACCGCTGCTTCGACGCCAAGCTGGACAGATCGGCCTGCGTACTCGCCCTGGGTGGCGGCGTGCTCTGCGACCTGGCCGGTATGCTTGCCGCCACCTTTCTAAGAGGCTTGCGTTTCGTCTCCGTGCCGACCACACTGCTGGCTCAGGTCGACGCGGCCATCGGCGGCAAGACGGGTGTGGACCTGTCCGGCGTCAAAAATCTCATAGGCGCCTTTTATCTCCCCGAGCTCGTCCTGGTAGATCCCTCAACCCTGCGAACCCTCCCGACCTCGGTTCTGGCAGATGGCCTTGCCGAAGTCGTCAAGATCGCACTGGTTCGATCGCCTGAACTGGTTGCCAAGCTCGAGAGTCTGCACGACTCCTCCGGCACACTCAAACGTGTCGACATTATTCGCTGGGCAGCTTTGGAGAAAGTGGCGGTCGTTCAGCGCGACCCCTACGAGCGCGGAGAGCGAATGATCCTGAATTTCGGACACACCATCGGTCACGCCCTCGAGACGGCCTGCAAGTTTCGGCTTTCTCACGGCCGAGCGGTCAGCCTCGGCATGGTATCGGAAACCAGGCTCGCGGTGAGCCGCGGCATCTGCGACCGCCAGGTCCTTGATACCTTGATCGCTCTGCTTACCCGCTTCGGATTGCCGATCTCCATTTCGGCGTCGGCTCTCGGCAGCAGAACGGGTGACGTGATGTCGATCTTGTGGCACGACAAGAAACGCGACAGCCAGAGTTTGCGGTTCGCGCTGCCCACCGCGATCGGGGCCGGCGAGATCCATTCGGTCAGTGAGGCCGAGGCCAGCAGGGCCGTGCGCCTCACCTTGGGAGACCAATGAACATTCTTCTCTTGAACGGACCAAACCTCAACCTGACCGGGCTCAGAGAACCTGAAATTTACGGGACCACCTCCCTGCCGGAAATCGAGGAGCACCTGCGGCTGCGAGCGGACGAAGGCGGACATGTCGTGCGTGCCGTTCAATCGAACCACGAGGGTGTGTTGATCGACACGCTGCAGGAAGCGCGAGGCTGGGCTCACGGCGGGTTGCTGAATCCCGGCGCCCTGACTCATTACAGCTATGCCCTGCGAGACGCCGTCGCGTCGGTGGACTATCCGGTCGTCGAGGTACACATGTCGCTGCCCGCGGCGAGAGAGGAATTTCGCCGAGTCTCGGTCATCGCCCCGGTCTGCCTAGGACAGGTTGCCGGTTTTGGGGCCGGGTCGTATCTGGCCGCGCTTGACGCCTTGCTCGCCACGTTGGAGGCGAGATCGTGAGGGCGATCCGCGGAGCCATCAGTGTGTCGGGGAATACCCCCGAGGCCATCGGGGAGGCGACGCACAGCCTTCTGGCGGCCATTCAAGAAAAGAACCAGCTCGAAATGACGGAGGTCGTCAGCGTGCTGTTCACCCTGACGCCCGATCTCGATGCCGACTTCCCCGCCCGCTCAGCGCGCTCCGCGGGCTGGGACGCGCCGATGCTCGACATGGTCGAGGTGGACGTGCCGGGAGGGCTGCCGTGCTGCCTCCGTGTGCTAGTCCACGTCGATCGAAGCGATCCTGTACAACATGCCTATCTGCGCGGCGCACGGCTTCTCCGCCCCGACCTCGAATGAACAGCTAAGCAATGACTCATCTCCGCCAATTCCGCTCGCAATCGGGCGTAGGTCAGGGCTTTAGCCCGTCGTAGGACTGCCAGACGCCAAGACCCTCCTCGACCCAGAATGGAAGGCACGAAGTGACCAAAGGCTTCTCCCCGACACTCGAAGACGTTCAGGCCAACGGTAAGACGCTCTATCCCGTCGCCGTGTCGCGGGAAGTGCTCGCCGACCTCGACACCCCCGTTTCCGCGTATCTCAAGATCCGAGGCAGCACGCCGAGTTTCCTGCTCGAGAGCGTGGAAGGCGGGCAGAATGTCGGCCGCTACTCCTTCCTCGGAGCCGATCCGCGTCGCGTGGTGCGGGTTCGGGAGAACACGGCGTTTTGGGACGGATCCTCGAGCGGTGACCCGTGCTCCGACGCTCTTGACGCCGTTCGATCGCTAGTCGAGTCTTACGGACCGCGGCGGGAGGTCGAGCCACGTTTTGATGGCGGCGCAGTCGGATATCTGTCGTACGAGGCAGCCCGCTCCTTCGAGCGCCTTCCGTCCGCCGGCAACGATCCTCTGGGATTACCTGATGCCGCCTTCATGGACGTCGACACCCTGCTCGTCTTCGATCACGTCCGCCGCACCATTCGAATAGTGAGCCACGCCTGGCCCGAGGGCTCGCTCGAGGCGTCCTACGCCAGGGCTGCCGAGCGCGTCGATCGCATCGCTGCCCAGCTCGAGGCCCCCGTCCCGGCCGGCGCTCTGCCGGCGCCAACGCCTGCTCAGCTTCGAAGTAATCAAACTCAGGCGCAGTTCGAAGCGATGGTCAGAGCCGGCAAGGAGCACATTGCCTCTGGAGACATCCTTCAGGTCGTCCTGTCCCAACGGCTGAGCATGCCGTTCGACTCCGATCCCTTCGGCCTCTATCGGCGCCTTCGAGTCGTCAGCCCGTCTCCGTACCTTTATTACCTGGATTTCGTCGATCACCAGCTGGTGGGCGCCTCACCCGAGCTCCTGGTGCAGGTGGAGTCCGGAACCGTGAGAACCCGCCCCATCGCCGGCACGCGGCCCCGTGGAGCCGGCGAGGCAGAAGATCTGAGGTTAGCCGCCGAGCTGCAGGCGGATGAGAAAGAACGCGCCGAACACCTCATGCTCGTCGATCTGGCGCGCAACGATGTCGGCAGAGTCAGCGCACCGGGTACGGTCGAGGTTTCCAATTTCATGGAGGTGGAACGCTTTTCCCACGTGATGCACCTGGTCACCGACGTCACCGGCAAATTGAAAGACGGCTGCACGCCCTACGACGCTTTGCGCGCGGCTTTCCCGGCCGGCACCGTCTCCGGCGCGCCAAAAATCCGGGCCATGGAAATCATCGCGAATCTCGAGCCGGACCGCCGAGGACCGTACGCGGGCGCAGTCGGATTTATCGGCAAGGGCGGCGACATGGAAACGGCGATCACGATACGCACAGGCGTGGTCAGAGACGGCGAGCTGCACGTTCAGGCCGGGGCCGGGATCGTCGCCGACTCGGTCCCCGAACGGGAATGGGTAGAGTCGATGAACAAAGCTCGTGCCTTGATCCTTGCTTCCGGGGGCCGGCTTTGATTCTCTTGATCGACAACTACGACAGTTTCACCTACAACGTCTTCCAGCTGCTTTCAGTGCTGGGCGCCGAGGTAGAGGTGCGGCGAAACGACCAGATCTCGATTCCCGAGATACGTGAAATGAAGCCCCGCGGCGTCGTCGTCTCGCCCGGCCCCGGCTATCCTTCAGACGCCGGAATCTCCTGCGACATCTTCCGCGAGATAGGGACTGAGACCCCCGTGCTCGGCGTCTGCCTGGGGCACCAGTGCATCGGAGCAGCTTTTGGAGGCCGCGTCGAGCGTGCACCCGTCCTCATGCACGGCAAGACCTCCGATGTCTATCACCGGAGCTCGGGCGTCTTCAGGGGGATTCCGTCGCCCTTCAGCGCAGTCCGATATCACTCCCTCACCGTCGCCCGTGACTCGCTGCCGTCCTGCCTGGAGATCACGGCCGAGACCAAGGACGGGATCATCATGGGAGTCCGGCATCGAGAGTTCCCGGTCGAAGGCGTTCAGTTCCATCCCGAATCAGTTCTGACGCTCGAGGGTCCGGCGTTACTGCGGAACTTCCTCGAGAGCTGCTAATTCGTCGAATGGCGCCTCAGGCCGCAACCCGCCGCGGCTGTGTGCCGACAAACAGATCATCTTCATGTTCGCCGGGCAGCGGCGGCGGTTCCACTCTGAGAAAGAACTCCACCCCAGCGTAGCGGCCAAGCTCATTGGTAGGCAGCTTGAGGTAGAAAAAATCCGCCGGAATCTGAGTCCGATGTACGGCAAGTGCCTGCTGCTTGAGCGCGGCGTACTTGGAAATATCGATGTTCGCCGTGATCTCGCTATTCGGCATTCCGAACTCGTCGAAATTGAAGTCGCCGGTCACCCAGGGGATCTCAATGCCGTGGTCGCGAAGCGCTTCGACATATTCGCGGAATGCCTCCCTGGAGCGGCCTGAGAAGTAGAGCTTCTGCGGCCCCCACGGCTCATCCTTGGATGCTTCGAACGCCGCGACGGACGCCTTGTGCGTCATGATGTGATCGGGATGACCGTAACCGCCATCCTCGTCGTAGGTCACTATGACCTGCGGTTGGGTGTCCCGGATGATGTCGACAAGGCGACCGGTTGCTTCCTCGAACGGCGCGTTCATGAAATTCTCGGGGTTCTTGTTCGGCTCCGTGTCCTTCATGCCCGAGTCGCGGTAGCCGAGAAAGTAGACGTCTGTCACGCCTAGAATGCGCGCCGCTTCTCGCGCTTCCTGCTCCCGAATCTCGCCCAGCCGCGGCATCGCCTCTTCGGCAGTCAGGTCCGGATGATGCATCTCACCGGCCTCGCCACGCGTGCAGTACACGACGACCACCCGCGCTCCCTCGTCCGCATACTTCGCGAGCAGTCCGCCGGTACTGAATACCTCGTCATCCGGGTGCGCGTGCACCGCCATCAAGCATCGTCCGTCAGCCAACTACGTCCACCTCTCGCCCGTCAAGTTTCCTGGGGTATTCTACCCATCGGCTAGAGTCCGCCTACGAATCTGCCGGGGCTCATCACCCTCTCCGGATCGAAGACGTCTTTCACCCGCTTCATTAGAGGAAAGTCCGGACCGGTCGGTCCCCACGTGCCGGCCTCCCGTTTCAGTTCGGTTGAAGCGTGCAGGAGCCGCAGCTGTCCACCGGGCGCCAGCCCGTCTCTCGCCCTTCTAATCTGTACGCTGCCCACGTCCGCGGCTGTAATGTACGCAGCTCCGATCGAGGGGTACGACAGCATTTCCTCGATTGGAAGCTCGGCCAGGCCGGATCCCGTCCTGGATGGCAAGGTCGAGATGTGGAAGGTCGCTCTTCCTGGCTCTTCTGCCAGCCTCTGCAACGTGGAAACATCCTCGGACTCAGAGACCGCTCGCGTGCCCGCACTCGACCTGACAGTGCTTGCCAGATCCCTCACCGTACCTTCTGTCCCACCGACCATCACCACCACCTGCCAGCTGAGCACTTCGCCGTTCGGGACGGATTTCCCCAAGGCGGCCACGCCCAGGATTCCCGGTCCCAGAGCCGCCATCCGGCGTGCCAGGGACATCGCATCGGTCTCGTTGCGGCAATCCATCACGAGGTCGAAGCACTCGCGTGGCAACGGGTAGACCTTGAAGGCAACCTCCGTAATCACTCCGAGAGAGCCATAGGAGCCGATGAAGAGCTTGGCGAGGTCGTAGCCGGCTACATTCTTCACGACCTTGCCCCCGCTCTTCGCCATCTGCCCGCTCGGCAGCGCCATGCGCATTCCGATCGTGAAATCCCGAGCGCTTCCATACGCCTGGCGCCAAGGACCGCTCAGAGCCGCCGCTAGTACGCCGCCAACTGTCGCCCTGTCTGGAGAGGGCGGCTGAAGCGGGACAAATTGTCCATGGTTCGCCAGCTCTTCTTGCAGCTCCTGGAGGGTGGTGCCGCCCCGCACGACCACCGTCAGGTCCCCGGGGCTGTACTCGACAATTCCTCTGAGCTTCCGCGTGGAAAGCGCTAGATCGTAGCGCTCGGGTATATCGCCTACATCGATCATGGACCCGCCGCCGACCGGGATTACTCCGCGGCCCGAAATCCGGGCGTCGGCGAGCATGGCCGCCACCTCCCCGTGGCTTTCGGGCTCGACGATCGTTGACGGCTCGATACCGTCAATCTCGGGCGCAGCAAGCTGTGAGGACACCGCAAATCTCCTGCCTCACCATAATCCGCGGCGGTCCGCCCGACGGGCTAAGACTCAAAAATAGAAAAACCGGCCCCCTCGCGGCGGTGCGAGAGGGCCGACTTTCTATGTAATTGGTATTAGGCGGTAGCTGACACCGTCAGATGCGGCTTGATCTTTCCGAGCAGTCGCTCTTTCGGCATAAATCCGATCAGCTTCTCGACGACCTCGCCGTTCTTGAAGAGCAGCAAGGTTGGGATGCTCATGACTCCGAACTTCATCGAAGTTTGCGGATTGTGGTCTACGTCGAGCTTCGCGATCTTCAGCGAGTCGCTATAGTCGGACGCGATGTTTTCGAGCACCGGCGCGATCATTTTGCAGGGACCGCACCATTCTGCCCAGAAGTCGACCAGTACCGGTCTGTCCGAGTCGATTACCTCGCTCTGGAACGACGTATCAGAAATTGCAACGGGATGGGCCATTCAGGACTCCTTGTTATGTGGCTTCACTACACAGTATATAGTAACTACCAAGTGGATAGCAATGTGCTACCATTGGGGAAACTAACAGGTCAGCTCGGCGGCGCGTGTCGCCCAGCGCGCCTGTGGCGCAGGTGGCGCGAGGCGTATAAATACCATGAGCCAGGTAAAAACCAGAGAAGTTTCGGTCTGTCCGATAGCCAACGCAGCACGCCTCCTGGGTGACAGGTGGACACTGGTCTTGCTGAGGGACTTAGCCGGCGGGTCCCGACGCTTTTCCGAGCTGGAAGACGCCTCCGGCGGCATAAGTCCTCGCACCCTGTCCGACCGCCTGCGAGAGATGGAAGGCCAGGGCCTCATCACCCGAGAGTCATTTCGAGAGATTCCCCCGCGGGTGCAGTACAGTCTGACGCCCAAGGGCATGGCCACCATTCCTGTAATCGAGGCGCTTCGTACCTTCGGCGACACCTGGCTCAGCCCGGAAGAGAAAGAGTGTTGCTAGCGGGCTAGGCAAGGCCCCCCGCAAGAACCGCACCGGCCCAGGGCGACGTTTGCGATGCTGTGCTCGCGACACAGTCTGTACAATGCACGGCCATGCGATCTCCCGCGTTCCTGTGCGTCCTGCTGCTCGCCTTTACCGCCTGCAGCTCGGCTCAATCGTCGGCCCTCACCACCCACGATCCGTCGTCGCTCCAGTGGGGCGTCGCGGGCATCTCGGACGTGCCGACGTTGGATCCTACGCTCGTGTCCGACCCCACCTCGATAAGCGTGGCATCGCTTATCTATGGCGGCTTGGTTCGTCTCGACGGCAGGCTGCAGGTGAAGCCGGATGCCGCCAAGAGCTGGGCCATCTCTCGCGACGGGAAAACCTACAGCTTTCATCTTCGAACTGGCCTGAAGTTCGCCGGCGGCAACCTGGTAACCGCGAGCGATTTCGTAACCGCGCTGACTCGCAGCTTCGGTTCCGGGAACTCCTCGAGTACCGGCTCGACGTACCTACAGCTCATCGCCACGAACGCCAAGGGCGTGCCCAAGATCAGCTCCCCGAACCCCTCGACCGTGCAGATCGTACTGGTCCACCCGGCGGCGCACTTTCTGGCGGAGCTTGCCTTCCCCGCTTCATTCGTTCCGGACCCTTCCGTCATGGCTCGCTACGGCGACGCGTGGACGGATCACGCGGCCGGTTTTGGTCCCTACATGGTGGGCGCCTGGCG
>DHWR01000098.1:19775-19949 GCA_002413265.1 Chloroflexi bacterium UBA5177 | reverse complement strand
CCTAGTTTTCACGCCCTGCCGGCTGGAGGCTCAGACCATTCCGCACGTCCAGACGGATCGTCGGAACCGGCTCCATGCGACGGATACGGACCGACTTCAGGCGGTTGCTTTACCTTCGAGGTACAGCACGCCGACCAATCCGGCGCCTACGGCGGCTGCGCTAAAGCCGGTCGC
>DHWR01000098.1:13402-19577 GCA_002413265.1 Chloroflexi bacterium UBA5177 | reverse complement strand
CTGGTGCTCCGCCACGCGGAGCTATATATCGACGTCAGCCTACGCCCCTTTTTGCGCGTTGTGAATACCCCTTTCAGGGAGAAATCCTCTCCTTCTTTCGGTCAACGGCCGCTTTCTCGTCTAGAACTTGCGGCCCACAAGCAAAGCGAGCCTGGCGACTGTTCAGGTTCGCCCAGGCTTCACCTTCGGTTCTCGGCTAGATTAGAAGCGCGCGGGGCGGAGCAGGGCCATCTTGCCGCGCTTGTCCGCGACGCTCTGGCATTGAACGCAGAGGGTCGCGAAGGGCAACGCCTCGAGACGGCGGGGTGGGATGGTGTTGGAGCATCCCTCGCAGCGGCCATAGCTGCCATCGGCCAGACGCCCCAGGGCTCGGTCGATCTCCGAGAGGCGGCTGTCCAGCATGGCGACGAGGGCGTTCTCGCTCTCGAAATCCCCGGCCGGCACGCCATCCGAGTCTATGACGATGTCATGTTGGGAGACGGCATCGATGCGAGCGATCACCGTTTCGCGTTCCTGAAGGAGGCGGGCCTGGATGTCCTCGTGCTCCGGACGCAGTTCGCTCTGTGGCTTAAGTACCGCTACCATATTTCCCTCACTTTTACGTCCCCCCGCGGGTTACGCTCGATTTGGCGAAGTCTCCATAGAGCAAGGAACATGCCGCGCTTTCTGTGGATCGCCGGGTTAGCTCGCCTCAGGTTTGAAGAGTACCGTCTGATGATGGATCAAGATGCAGTTTTCATACTAAACCAGGACGGCCGGAATGCATAAACGTACCTGCGTTGTGGTCGGAATCGGGCCCGGAATCGGTCTTGCGCTTGCCAAGCGCTTCGGCGGCCAGGGCTTTCAGATTGGGATGCTGGCGCGCAACGCGGAACGGCTGAACGCGTACGTGGAAGAGCTCTCTGCTGAGGGCATTGAAGCGCACGGCTTCCGTGCCGATGCATCGGACTCGCATTCGTTGCGCAGCGCCTTGGACGCGGTCGCGATGGAGCTGGGTGACATCTCAGTGTTGCTTTACAACCCGTCGATGAATCTCGGCGGCCGGATCTCTGAGCTGGATCCCGAGCTGCTCGTCAAGAGCTTCCGAATCAACGCGATCGGCGCGCTGGCGGCAAGTCAGACGGTCCTACCGGGAATGCGCCGTCTGGGCGGCGGGACTATTCTATTCACCGGCAGCGCCGCCGGTCTTCGCCCGGGCTCCCTCGAATACCTCACGCTTGGGATCGGTAAGGCTGGTCTTCGCTATCTCGCACACGGACTTGCAGAGGATCTGAAAGACGAGGGAATCCACGTTTCGACGGTGACCATCAGAGGCTCCGTCACGTCGGGAACCTTCTTCGATCCGGAGCTGATCGCCGAGCGCTTCTGGCAGGTTTACAGCGAGCCGAAGGAGCAGTGGAAGCCGGAGATCATGTACGAGAAGGCGTAGCCGAGGCGCTACATATCTGCGACCTCAGCCGGCTGTTAGATGACCGATGATGAGCTCCGTTACCTGGTCTGGCTTCTCCATGTTGCTCATGTGCCCCGCACCGCGGACCACCGTTTTTTGGGCTCCTGGGATGCCGTTCGCCAGCGCCTCCGCCATCCCCTGAAGATCGGGTGTGTCGAGCTCGCCGACGGCGACCACGGTCGGCGCGCCGATCTCGCCGAGCCGCTCCAACGCCGGAGGATCGGGCCAGACTTGCGAGTCGTCAGTGGTCCAATGGAAACCAGAGTACGCCTCGACCATGCGGTCAAAGTCCGCCGCAGTGCCTTGAATGGCCCTGACACGGGTGAACATCGGATGTTCGAGCCAGATGCGCCGCGCCGCGTCGGTGCCCTGCTCCTTGCCCGCCTGCCACACCGCGCGGTCTACGGTCGTGCCCTCTTCCGACCATGGCCAGCCACCCACGACCGAATCGATCAGTATGAGAGAAGTTACGCGATCGGGAAAATCGAGGGCGAAATGGACGGCAACCGTGCCCCCAAAGGAGAAGCCTACCAAGGCTGCGCGTTCGATCTGCAGGTAGTCGAGTAAAGCCGCCAGATCTTCGGAAGCCACGTAGGGAGAGCCATCAGGTACCGCGGATCGTCCGAAGCCACGAAGGTCGTAGCGAACTACGCGGAAGCGGTCCTCCAGAGCAGGTATCTGCGGATCCCACATCCGCATGTCGAGCGAGAAGCCGTGGATGAGCACGACGGGATCGCCGTTGCCTGACACGGCGTACGCCAATCGAGCGCCGTTGACTTCTGCATGCTGCACGATGGCCTCCTCTTAAATGCATAGAGCCATATGTCTTGTGGTCTGTCAAGCATTGACTGGTAATGTCTAGAGGTGGTGCTGCCTCGGGAGACAGGGAGACATTTGCGAAGCTAGGAAATATGAATTTGACTGTCTTGGCGATAGTCCAGCGGTCCACGAGAACTTGCCTCATCCCCGCCTGTGCTTTGCATATCTCTGCCTCGGTGGGGAGTCGAAAATCGCTAGCGCTCAGGCCAATCTAGTTCCAGTCAACTATGTCCCGGGGTTCAACCCGTTTTTCGATGTGGCCGCGCTGCCTTCGGGGATCGGTAGTTCCTTTTGGGATACAGAGTTGCGCGACTACGTATCACGCGACACGACTGGAATTGGGGGCGCCAACTTGGTGTATTCCAATACCACCCTAACTCTGACGCTCACAGCTTTGTGATCTGCGCGAATATGTCGAACGAGGGACAACCGAGGGGAAGCGCAGAGGCCTTCCAGGACGCCATCCCCGGCAACCACTGCTGGGGATGCGGGCCCCTGAACGAGCACGGGCTCCGCATCAAGAGCTACTGGGACGGCGATGAGACGGTCTGTCGCTGGACGCCGCTTCCCTGGCACGCTGCCGGGCCGGAGCACATCCTCAACGGCGGCATCATCGCGACGGTTCTGGACTGCCATTGCGTCTGCACTGCAATCGCCAATCACTATCGAGAGGAAGGGCGTCCCATGACCAGCGATCCACTGATCTGGTGCGTCACAGCCGCCCTCGACGTGTCGTATCTGAGCCCGACGCCGATCGATCGCGAGCTTCTGCTGCGTGCCCGCTTGGTTGAGCGCAAAGGTAAGAAGAGCATCGTCGAGTGCTCGCTGTTATCTGGCGGCGAGGAGCGAGCTCGTGCACGGCTGGTGGCGATTCGCGTGCCACCGGAATGGCGGGATCCGTCCGGAAGCCCGGACGCTTACGTCTAGCTGTTTGTTGGGGTTTGGGACTGCAGGGATGTCGGAACGCGGGCGACCGCAGCTCGCCCCTACGTGTGCGTACGGCAAGGAGCTTCGGGGCACCGCAATGATGCTGCCCACAATCACCCTGGCGGATCTTCCCCGTCCGGGCCGTCCACCGATTCCAAAGGGAGCTTCGGGGGACCGCAATGATGCTGCCCACAATCAGCCTGGCGGATCTTCCCCAACCAGGCCGTCCACCGATTCCCGGATGAGGTCCGCATGGCCGACGTGCCGCGCGTATTCCTCGATCAGGTCGATCAATATACGGCGCAGGCTGGGCGGTTCACTCCAGGTGGTGAACCGGACCAGCTGGTCCAGCCCACCTCCCGTCAGAGCCTCTTCGATCGCCGAGCGGGAGCGGGCCACGGCGTCGTGCCACAGCGCAAAGAGCTGCTCTGGAGTGTCGTCGGCAGCCGAGTGCCAATCCCAATCGCGATCGGCCTCCCAGTCCACTTTGTCCCACGGAGAAGCCGCCACCCGCCCGAGCAGGCGCACGGAGAAGTAGTTGTCCTCCACGAGGGCAAGGTGCTTGAGCAGCCCGCCCAAGGTGATAGACGAGGCCCCCACGGTAGCCTGCAGGCCAGCCTTGTCGAGCCCTCCGCACTTCCAGGCAAACGTCGCGCGCTGGCGCTCTAGGGAGCCGAGAAGGGTGGCGGTTTCGTCCCCTGCCACGGGCGGTTCGGGCCGGCTCTGCTCGTCAAAGTTCGTCATGAAACTTCCTCAGCTGTTGACCTAAGAATTGCTCGCCCGCTACGGGAGCACCTCTCTCCCATGCGGCTGATTCCAGTCTTCGTCAGGACCCTTCGGCACGATCCGGCTCGGGTTCAACGTGGGGTGCGTCATGTAGTAATGGCGTTTGATCTGGTCGAAGTCCGTCGTCTCCCGGAACTCGGGCCGGCTGTAAAGATCGCGGGCGTAGGCCCACAGGTTGGGGTACTCGATCAGCTTCCGCTTATTGCACTTGAAGTGCCCGTGGTACACGGCATCGAAGCGCGCAAGAGTCACCCAAAGCCGGATATCGGCTTCGGTGAGCTGATCGCCAGCCAGATAGCGTCTCGATCCGAGCTTGTCCTCCAGCTCCTCGAGGCGAGCGAACAGCGCATCAAACGCGTCTTCGTAGGCTTCCTGAGTAACCGCGAAACCGCATTTGTACACGCCGTTGTTGACGTCGTGGTAGATGCCCTCACTCACGCGGTCAATCTCGCGGCGAAGCCCTTCCGGATAGAGGTCGGGTGCGCCGCGCTTGTGAAACGCTTTGAACTCGGTCTCGAAGTCGGTGGTGATGTAAGGGAAATTGTTGGTGACCAAGCGTCCCGTCTGCCGGTCCCAGATGCATGGCACCGTGAAGCGGGCGCTGAAATCGGGATCGGTTCGCAGGTATGCCTCGGAGAGGAATTGGAAGCCGTTCACCGGATCGCTGAAACCCTCTGTGAAGGCCCAGCCGTGTTCGTCGCGAACGGGATCGACCACCGAAAGCGAAATGACGTCCTCGAGGCCCAGCAGGCGGCGCACGATCATGGACCGATGTGCCCAGGGGCACGCCAGCGAGACGTACAGATGGTACCGGCCGGGCTCGGCTTTGAAGCCGGATGAACCGTCTGCCGAAAACCTGCCTTGAATTGGATACTCGCCGCGGACGAAGGCTCCGCGAGTCTCGGCGCCTTCTCTGGTCTGCTCGGGTGCTTGGGTTGTCATGAAACGTTCCCTTTTTGACATGTCTGACGTCTAGTAACTTCAGTGTATGCTCGAGGGCGGACTCCAGTCTGTTGTCAGGAGCGAACGTTGGTCGCCCGTGTAAGGGGTTGTACTGGAGGCGCTCGATGGCGTGCCACGATGGACGCGCCTCTCGTCGGAACCGCATGAGGTATGGTCAGGCAAATAGCCTGGCGAGGATCGCATGTCCGCTGAAAACTTCGACGTCCTGCTACAGGGCAGCCCCTTTTGCGACCTCACCTTCAGGTTTACTGATCGCGAAGGCTTGCCGGAAATGGGGCAGGAGGTCTTCGCCCAGGATTTCGCTATCAACCCAGGCGGGATATACAACATCGCGTCCGCGCTGGCTAGCCTTGGGCTGGGTGCCGGGCTGGTGACGCAGCTCGGCAACGACATCTTCAGCCGCTTCATCGCCGACCGGATGGAGGCTTCCGGCATCTCGCTGTCCCTGACCACCTGGCTGGATCGCCCCCTGCCGGTCATTACCGCCGGCATCTCGTTTGCTCACGACCGGATGTTCATAAGCTACGCTCCGCCTAACGTGCGCGGACGGCCGGCTTCGCGGCTGACGATCAAAGATCTCGATGGTTACCGGCCGCGAGCGCTTTTCTCCTACGGCGAGCACCCAGCCGAGCTCTACCGTGAAGCCCGGCGCCGTGGGATCCTGGTCTACGTCGACACACACTGGAGTCCGGAGTATCTTCGCTCCGAAGGCTTGCGAGCGGTGCTGGGAGACGTCGACGTGTTCTCACCAAACCTGAACGAGGCCATGCACATGACCGCCACCGGCTCCGCTCAGGAGGCGTTGGAGGTTCTAAGCGGTTGGTGTGAATGTGTCGTGATCAAGGCTGGCCAGGCAGGATGCGTGGCGGCGTGCCAAGACGAGCGCTATGCCGTGCCGGCGATAGATGTGGAGGCCATAGACACGACCGGGGCGGGAGACAACTTCAACGCGGGCCAGATCTACGGCCTGCTGCGCGGCTATTCTTTCGAGACCTGCCTGCGCTGCGCCAACATTGCCGGTGGCCTCTCGACCTTGGTACTTGGCGGCTGTGGAAGCATTCTTTCGGAGACGGAGGTCGAGAATCGGCTTTCGGTCTTCACCCAAGAGGTAGGAGAAGTGCGATGAAGCTTGTGGTGATCGGCGGCGCCGGAGTACGCGCCCCACTTTTGATGCCGGCCGTGGCGAGGCGCCAGAAAGCCCTCGACCTCCAGGAGCTGGTACTTCTCGAC
>DHWR01000098.1:5215-13146 GCA_002413265.1 Chloroflexi bacterium UBA5177 | reverse complement strand
GGGACCGAGGAAGCGCGGGTACTGGATGAGCGCATCGCACTCGAGCACGGCGTGCTGGGACAGGAGACAACCGGACCTGGCGGATTTGCCATGGCCCTGCGATCCGTCCCCGTGGTCGCTTCCTATGCCCGTCAGATGCAGCAGCTGTGCCCGGATGCCTGGCTGCTCAATTTCACCAACCCTGCAGGGCTGGTCGTCCAAGCCCTCAGCTCTGAGTTCCCGAACCTGAAGATGGCGGGAATCTGTGACACTCCGAGCAGCATGCACCGACAGCTTGCCGCGGCCTTCGAGCGCCCGACGACCGAGGTTCAAATTCGGCTGTTCGGCCTGAATCACCTCTCGTGGCTGGCCGAAGCGGTGGTGGACGGAGAGAACGTCGTCCCCAAGCTGATCGAGAACGATAGGCTGGCCGAGCTCATGCCGGAGACGGCCCTGTTCGACCGCGACCTCCTGCGTCTTCTGGGCATGATCCCGAACGAATATCTGTACTTTTACTACTACCGCGAGCGAGCGGTTGCCAACATCCAGGCGGCTGGAGAGACGCGGGGTGAGCAGGTGCGGCGGCTCAGCTCGGAGCTGGTTCGGGATCTTGCCGAGATCGATCCAGAAAGCCACCCGGAGCAGGCGTGGCGCCGCTACCGGCAGTACCTGGATTCGCGGCACGGCACCTATCTGGCGATGGAGCATGGCGGCAAGGAAGCGCTGGAGCAAGCCGAGGCGAAGACCCATGACGAGGACGACGAGGAAGGGTCAGTGGACGGCGGGGAGGGCTACGCGGGCGTTGCACTCGACATTCTGGCCTCCGCCGGGGGAGCCCCCGCTCGTATCGTGGCAAACGTCCCCAATCGAGGCGCCGTAGCCGGTATGCAGGATGACGACGTGGTCGAAACGGTCTGTGAAGCCGGGAGGGACGGACTGAAGACCATCCCGGCGGGCGACATTCCCGAGGATTGCCTGTTGCTGATGCAATCGGTGAAGCGCTACGAACGCCTGACGGTGGAAGCAATCAGGACGCGCTCGCGCAAGACCGCGATCGAGGCCCTAATGGCTCATCCCTTGGTTGGCTCGTATTCTCTGGCGACAAGTCTGGTGGATGCCTATCTCAAGGCCCATCAAAGCTACGTCGGCGACTGGGACGCGTAACACCAAAGGGCGGCTTTGACCCGCATGGAGCCGTGTCAACCTTTGGCCTAATTGGGCCCAACATCCGTAGGTCAGCCCTTCAGGGCGTATCGCCGTTCGCATTGAGCGGTACCGACGACTAGCCATGCATGGCAATAACAGGACTTACTCTCGCGGTTCCCTAGCTGTCTTACGTGCAACAGGGATCGCCCCGCGGCGGCGATTGCGGACAGGGTTCGTCGGGTACCGACGGTCTTCGCAGCCTCAACTTCGATACGCCCTGAAGGACTGATCTACGGATCTCGAAGGGCATTTGTGGGGTTTCGGACGGGGGGATTGGAACGTCACCCTCGGGATGCCCTAAGGTTGCGCACCGGCCGGTCCCCCGGCGGGCACAAAATCTTCGTCTGGCTGAGCGACGTGGCAGGCGGCTTTGTGCTCCGGTCGGAGAATTCGAAGTGGCGGGGTCACCGTGTTGCACACCTCGATGCGATAGGGACACCGCGAGCGGAACCGGCATCCCTCGCCGGGATCGATCATGCGCGGTGGCTCCGCGGCATCCGCCTTCTCTGCGCTGTCCGGAGGCGCGTGCGGGTCGGGCACCGCCGAGAGCAGGAGCTGTGTGTACGGGTGCTTGGGATGGCGGAGGACATCCTCGGTCGGCCCCTCCTCGACGACCTTGCCCGCATACATCACCACCAACCGGTCAGCGATGTAGCGCGCGCTGGCAATGTCGTGCGTGATGTACAGGAATGAGAGACCTTCGCGCACGCGCAATTCCTGCATCAGGTTCAACACACCGATCCGAATCGACACGTCGAGCATCGATACCGGCTCGTCGGCCAGGATGAGCTCGGGATTGCACCCGAGCGCCTGGGCAAAGCCGTAGCGCTGCCGCTGGCCTCCCGAAAGCTCATGCGGATATTTGCGGAGGAACTCATCTGAGGGGCTGAGTCCGACAGACTCGAGGATCTGAGCGCCAAGGGCCCTCCGCGAAGCGCGGCCCCTGAGCTTGCGATGAAGCCTGATGGTGCGCAGCATTCCATGGGAGGCCCGGAATACTGGGTTCAAGGAGCTGTACGGATCCTGGAAGACCATCTGCACGTGGCGCTTGTAGTCCCGAGTGGGCAGTGCCCCAAGCGACTGTCCGCGGAACAGGATCTCTCCGGAGGTCGGCCGGTAAACGCGCGCCAGCAAGCGGGCAATGGTGCTTTTGCCGCTGCCGCTTTCTCCAACCAGCGCTACGATTTCACGCGGATAGATTGCCAGGTCAACCTCGTCGACGGCGTGCAGCAATTTTCGAGAAAAGGTCCCCCCGACCCGAAAGTGTTTCGTCAAACCACGAGCCTCGAGGAGCGCGCCCTCGCCCGGCCGATGAAGCTGCGGCGCCTCAGCGAGCCGCATCGAGCTGCTTATGGCTCATCACCTCCGCGTCGTATAGGAAGCAGCGCACCAGGTCCCGGCCATCGGGAGAGTACTCGCCGGGATCCTCCCGAGAGCACACGTCCATCACGTAGGGGCAGCGGGGGTGGAAGCGACAGCCGCTGGGTGGAAAACGGAGATCCGGCGGATGTCCCGGTATGCCCTTCAGCTCCTCTTTCTCTCCGAAGATGGAGGGGTAGGCCTGCAAAAGCCCCTGCGTGTAGGGGTGCTTCGGATCGGCGAAAACCTCCTGAGTTCCAGACAGCTCCATGATCTGGCCGGCATACATGATTGCGATGCGATCCGAATAGCGTCGCACCAGCGACATGTCGTGGGTGACGAAGATGACTGCAAAACCAAGCTCGCGCTGCAGCTCCTTGATCTGCATCATGAGCGAACGCTGCCCCACCACGTCGAGCGCGGACGTGGGTTCGTCCATCATGATCAGGTCGGGCGTGAATAGCAGCGCCATGGCGATCATGGCCCGTTGGCGCATCCCCCCTGAGAGCTGATGTGGGTAGCTCTTCAGATGCAGAGGATCGATGCCGACGAGGCGCAGAACCTCGGCGGCACGCTTGTGCGCATCGCGTTTGGCCGACTTCGAATGCGAGTGAATGGCGTCCAAAAGCTGTGCCTCGATGGTCATCACGGGATTGAGCGCGTTCATCGCGCTTTGCATGACCACGGAGAAATCGCGCCACCGGAGATGGCGTAGCTGTCTCTCTCTTAGATGGACGAGATTGTGTCCCTTGAAGAGTACGCTGCCCTGTGAGATTTCGGCCAGATCGCCGAGCAGGCGGCCGATCGCGAACAACAGGGTTGATTTGCCGCACCCCGACTCGCCGACGATGCCGAGAAACTCGCCGGGCTGGACCTGGAGGCTTACGCCGTCTACCGCTCGGACCGCGCTCTTGCCGGCCAGGTAGTCGACCGCAAGGTCGCGAACCTCAAGAAGCGGTTCGTCTGCCACGTTTCCGCTTCTTTCCACGTAGAGCCGGGTTGGCGATCTCGTCAACCGCGTAGTTGACGAGGGCGACCGAGGCGCCCAGGAGTGCGATGCAGGCGCCGGGTGCGATGATCCACCAGGGTGCGCCCGTCTGTAGAGCCTCGTTGTTCTCGGCCCAGTAGAGCATCGTGCCCCAGCTGAGGTCCGAGGAGTCGCCCAGTCCGATGAACTGAAGGCCGGCTGCCGCCAGCACCGCGTAGAGCGCCGCGCCCAGGAAGATGGCGACGATGAGCGAGGTCATGTTTGGCAGCACCTCGACCAGGATGATGTAAAACTTGTTCTCGCCGCGCACGCGCGCCGACTCGAGGAAATCTCTGCCGCGCAATGATTGGGCTTGCGGACGAAGCTGTCTGGCGCCGTACGACCAGCTGGTGGCAGCGATCACCCCGATCAGGACCCACATCCCTCCGCCCTGCGCGTAGGCGGCAATGATGATCATCAAAGGCAGCGCCGGAACCACCAGGAAAACGTCGGTTATGGCGGAAAGGACGTTATCGGCGATGCCGCCAAGATAGGCGCTACTGACACCAATAGCCGTCGAAAGCAGGGTGGCAACCATGCCGGCGATGCCGCCGATGAGCAGGGTCTCGCGGGCGCCCCACACGAGCTGGGAAAAGATGTCCTGCCCATACGACGTCGTGCCGAGCAGATGGGCGCGCGAAGGTGGTGCGGTGGGGAGGAAGTCGGTGGCATTCGGGTCGTACGGTGCAATCTTCTGTGCGAAGAGCGCCATTGCGGTGAAGACGCCGAGAATCACGAAGCCGAGCAGCGCCTTGCGATTTGAGACGACTGTGGAAGCGATCGTGGAGACGATACCAAGGAACGCCGGCGAATCGCGGGGCGGAGCTGCCGGAGCAGGTGCCGCGGGCTGGTCAACTGCGACGTGGGTATACATGCTCGCAGCTCGCCTACTGCCCCGTCCGGGTTCGCGGGTCCAGCAGAGCGTTCGCCACGTCGGCAATCAGGATGGCTACCAGCACCGCGATAGTGACGAACAGGAATAGGGCTTGCATCAGTGGAAAGTCTTCATTTCCCACCGCCTGCAGAAAGAGGTAACCGACTCCCGGGTAGGTAAACACGATCTCGGTGAGAAGCAGGCCGCTAACGACGAACCCGAGAGACATGGCGAAGCCCGTCAAGTTCGGCAGGATGGCGTTCCGGCCAGCGTAGAGCGTCATGATCCGCAAGGGCGAGAGGCCCTTGGCCCGAGCCATCTTGACGTAGTCTTCGTTGAGTGTCCCGATCATGTTGTTGCGCATGGTCAGAATCCAGCCACCGATCGACGTGACGATGATGGTGAATGCCGGCAGTGCTGCGTGGTGGATCACCTGGTTGACGAAGGACCATGACAGGGCAATGTTGGAGCTCTCGTTGTAGCCGAAGCCCAACGGGAACCAGCCGAGGGTTATGGCGAAGACGTAGATACAAATGAGTCCGAGCCAGAAATAGGGAAGCGCGGACAGGATGACGAAGAGCGGAGTCATGAGCCCATCGACGAGTCCGCCGCGTCTCCACGCCACGATCATGCCGATGAAGGTCCCAAGAATAAACGAGACGAAGGTCGTAATGCCCGCCAGGGCGAGAGTCCACGGCAGGGCCGTAAAGACCACATGGGTCACGGTGTCGGGGAAGTAGCTGACCGAGAGCCCGAACCGGCCGTGCACCATATCGTTGAGATAGTCGAGGTACTGCTGGAAGATGTTTTCGTTGGTGTGGAGGCCGAAGGCGACCGTCAGCGCTTTGAGCGCGCTGGGGTTGAGATGCCCCTTGTAGCGGGCCATCATCGCGGAAGCAGGATCTCCCGGCATCATGCGAGGCAGGATGAAATTGAGGGTGACGGCTGCCCACAGGGTGACGATGAAGAACTGAACGCGCCGGAGGATGATGGACACCGGAGGCGGTCTCCTGGGGTCGACACGCCGGCCGGCGCTTTGCCGGCCGGCGTCCGAGTTGGCTGGTGCTGATCTCTACTTTAGATGCACAGTGGTCAGGACGACTTCCCAGTCCGGGTAGTCGTACGGAGCTGGCGTCGCGTAGGGGTTCGAGGGTGTCGGCCAAGCGGTGAGCTTCGAGGTGTCGTACTGATACCAGCTGACCCCTTCCAGCACGGGAATGACCGGCAGCTGCGTGAGCATCACTTTTTGAATCTGGTTGATGATGGAATGCTGCACCGCCGCGCTTGTCGTGTTGTCGTACCGCTTGAAGAGACTGTCGACGGCCCCGGAGCGGAAGCGCTCGAAATTGCTCGCAGCGGTCTGACCGATGGCAGCCGTGTTGGCACTCGCCAGTATCTGGCGGAACTGGTAGTAGGGAGTCGGGCCACCGGTCGGTGAGTCGTACGCAAGCTGGAAATGACCGGTTTGCTCGCGCGCCGTGTGGTCGTTACCCGACAGCTTCGCCTGGGTTACCTGTATCCCTATCTGCTTAAGCGTGGACGAAATGAGGTTACACTCCGCCACCCAGTCGGTGAAGCCACCGACGTTGACGATGGTCAGGCTCAGCTTCCGGCCCGACTTGTCTTTGAAGATGCCGTCCGATCCGCGCTTGAAACCGGCTTTTTGCAGGAGCGAGATGGCCTTGCTCGGGCTGTAGCCGTAGTTGTATTTGCTTGCCACGGACGAGTCGTACCAGCTCTTCCAGTTCGGCAAAATGATCCCTGTCTGGTTTGCGGGCGGAAGGTAACCGTAGACGCCAAGCGTCGAAACTTTCTTACGATCCAGCCCGAGTGAGATGGCTTTTCGGACGGCCAGAATGTTCGTTGGCCATTGCGTGAGGTTGGGGTAGAGGTTGACGTTGTAGGTGGCCGGCGGATACCACGTGTGACGGGTGGGATTGCCCTTCAGGTAGTACGACTGCACGTTTGGTATGTACTGGCCGCCCCACTGGGCGAGACCAGAGGCCAAGTACTGGTTGCCGGGCTGATTGTCCAGGAAAGCTGGGTAACGGACCTCCGACACGTACGGCTTACCCTTCTGCCAGTACTTCGGATTGCGCTTGTACGTAATGTTCTGAGGCGAGCAACTCCCGAGCGTGAAAGGCCCCGTTCCGACCGGGCTCTTGTTCGTGTTGGTAACCGGGTTCGAGATTTTGGACCAGATGTGCTGGGGCAGGATGAACGTTTGGTCGGCCACGTAGTAGAAGAAACTAACTGACGGGGCCTTGAACTTCAGCACCACCTTGTTACCCTGCTGCGTGACGCTCTTGAGAACCGTCCAGATGGCGTTGAGATCAATGCCACTGAATTTCTTCATCAGGTTGAAGGTGTAGACCACATCAGCCGCCGAGAAGGCCTTGCCGTCTGACCATTTCACGTTATTTCGAATGGTGAACGTCAGCGTTTTGTTGCCGTTGCTCCAGGCATAGGCGGTTGCCAGCCATGGCTTGGTAGAGCTATTGAGTGCATTGACGTAGTAGAGCGGCTCGTAAAAGATGCCGGCAGACCAGCCCGCGGTCGAGCTGCTGTACGGGTTGAAACCGCAAGTCCAGAGGCTGCCGCTGACGTTGTCGATCACCAGCGTCCCGCCTACCTTTACTTGCGGTGCGGAGCGCTGCTGAGAAGCGAACGAGGTCGGGCTCCCCAGCAACACAAGCGTCAGAGTGACGGCCACCAGGGCCCGGCCCGCTGGACCTATGCGTGAGACGCGATCGAGTCGAGACATGCTTCCCTCCAAGCAATAATCAAATCTCCATTACCGCGGAATGCATAACCCGGTACCCGCTGCTGCCTCCTTCCACCCCCGGTCTCTATCCCAAATTGATGCACTCTTTATAGCACCTAGTAGAAGACCGGTGACGTGGTTCGTTCCGGGCACCCTGGCTCAAACCGGCCTATTCATCGGAGGCCACGAGGCGTGGACCGCCAGACTGGTCCATGCCCAGTGCCTCCCATTGCGCCATGTCGTGCCCAAAGATGAGCTTCGCCTTCTCGTCGGCCGCGACCTCTCGAAGGCGAGTCAGGCTGGCCCTGGCACGCCGAACATCTGCGGTCGCGCCGAGGTCTTGGCTTATCCAGTGCTCCTGCGTGCAGACGGCATCCCAGGTGAACAGCCATGGCCGCGCATTTTCAAAGCGGACGAGCATCGACTGGTGGCCAGGCGTGTGCCCGGGCGTGAACATCATGTCCACTCCCGGCACCGGGCTCCAATCTCCTTCCACGCTTTGAAACTGCAAGCCCGGCGCATCCCAGACCGGCAGGTAGTTGTCCGTGGCTGCGGCCTCGAGCTCTTCTTGCTGCACCGCGACAGTCACCCCCACGAAGAGAGGATTTCCACCGGCGTGATCGAAATGAAGATGAGTATTGATGACCAGGTCGAGATCGGCCGGCTGCAGACCCAGCTGGTGCAGCTGTCGATCTGCGCGATTCTCGACCGACATGACTGGC
>DHWR01000098.1:2902-4909 GCA_002413265.1 Chloroflexi bacterium UBA5177 | reverse complement strand
CCGCCGCTGCTCGATCAAGACCTGCATACAAGGAAGGGAGACCCGCCGATGAGAGTCGTCGCCCGGACGAATGACTGCTCGATCGACGTCGATCCTCCCGCCGTTGAGCAGGAAGAGTTTCACGTCTCCGGGTCCTCGTCATCGTCTCCCTCGAGCCGTTCCAGGCGTCCCTCGAGGCGGGCCACCGAGGCCCAGAGCGTCTCCACCGAGGCGACCAGGTGAGCGAGCACACGAAGGAGCTCAGCCACGGCGGGGCGCGCGTCTTGCCATTCCATCTCCGAGAGCCGGCGTACCTGCTGCAGCAGATAGTCGCGATCGGCGGGAGCGCCCTCCGCCTGCCGGATGGTTGCCTGACGGAGCAAGCCGTCGATTTCGGCTTCGTTAAACACGCGGCGAAGCTCGGCCAGAACCTCGTCAAGGGAGCGATTCGGTTCCACGCGGCATCCCCCTGCCCACGGTGCCATATTCTAAGAGCAATCAGATTTGCGGAACCGGGCACAAGACGGGCAGGGAAGTGACGACATTGGACAGCCATGACGCGTCCTCGTCCGGCACCGCTGTGGAGGCGGAGGCTCGTGTCTTCCTAATCGCCGACGTGCGAGGCTACACTCGTTTTACGGCTGAAAACGGGGACGAGGCCGCGGCGCGGTTGGCGGCAAAATTTGCCGGTATCGGACGAGAGGTGGTGTCGAAGAGCGGGGGCGACGTAGTCGAGGTGCGGGGCGACGAGATCCTGGCAGTTTTCAGCTCTGCGCGACAGGCACTGCGCGCGGCCATCGATCTGCAGTCTACCTTCGCGCTCGAAACCGAAGAGGATGCCTCGCTCCCGTTGCTCGTCGGCATCGGTCTGGACGTGGGGGAGGCGGTGCCGGTGGATGGAGGCTTCCGCGGGGCTGCGCTCAATCGCGCAGCGCGGCTTTGTAGCCTGGCAGGGCCGACGGAGGTGCTCGCTACTGACGCAATCATTCATCTCGCCGGAAGGCTCGAGGGAATAACCTACACGGATCGCGGCGGCCTCGAGCTCAAGGGTTTTGACGAGCCCGTGCGAGTCGTCAGGGTACTACGGAACCTCGTAGAAACTCCGGCAGTCGATCGCGTGGAGACTGTGCAAAAAACTGGTACTGATCCTACAGAGCGAGAGCTACCAATCGGCGGCTTTCTTGGAGCGCTTCCGGCCAGTGCCATTGTGGGACGCGACGAGGAGTTGGCCTCGATACTGCAGAGCGTCGATGCGGCGGCCGGTGGCAGTGGCCGTCTCGTGTTGCTCGGCGGAGAGCCGGGGGTGGGGAAAACCCGGCTGGCGCAGGAAGCGATGCTGGCGATGCGGAATCGAGGATTCCTGATTGCGACCGGACGATGCTACGAGCCGCAGCAGACCGTTGCCTTCTACCCGTTCGTGGAGGCGCTCTCGGCACTGTATCGGGTTGCGCCGGCGGCCGTCCGAGATGCCGCAGCGACCACCTGGCCCCATTTGGCGCAACTTCTGCCCGACGAGATGGGGCTCGAAGCACTGACGGGGTCTCGCGATCAATTCGACGAGCAACGGCTGTTCCGCGCAGTAGCGGCCTTCCTGCAGAAGATCAGCCAAGCGGCGCCCGTCGCGCTCCTGCTCGATGACTTGCATTGGGCCGATCAATCGGGCCTCCAGCTGCTCCAGTACCTGGTGCGGCACACTCGCAACGAACGCCTTTTTCTTCTGGGTACGTATCGTGACGTCGAAGTCCGGCGAGCGCACCCGCTGCGACAGGTAGTTCGAGACTTGAACCGAGAGCACCTCGTGGACAGGATCGCGATTCGGCGCCTGGGCCAGCACGAAACCAGCGTTCAACTGGCCAGCCTGCTAAACGAGGACAGCGTTTCCGACGAGTTTGCCGACCTGGTGTATCGAACGACCGAGGGGAACCCGTTCTTCACTGACGAGGTACTGCGGGGACTAATTGAGCGGGGCGACTTGTTCCGCCGCGATGGCGTATGGGATCGGCTGGACATCGATGAAATCGAGGTGCC
>DHWR01000098.1:0-2572 GCA_002413265.1 Chloroflexi bacterium UBA5177 | reverse complement strand
TTCGGGTTCGACGACATCGCCTCCCTTGGAGAGCAATCCGAGGACCTGCTGGAACGCGCCCTCGAGGTAGCGATCGAGGCCGGGCTTCTTAGGTCCATGGGCGGCGAGAGTTACACCTTCAATCACGTCCTTACCCAGCAGACCCTGTACGAGGAGCTGCCGCCACGGCGTCGACGTCGCCTACATCTGGCAGCTGGGGCGGCCATGGAGAACCGGTCGCCGCCCGGGAGGGAGCTGCGGGCAGCTGAGATTGCCTGGCATTTCCTGGAAGCTGGCGAGCCGGCGCGAGCGCTCCCTCACGCGCTGGCTGCAGGTGACCAAGCGGAACGCCGGTTCGCGCATCTGGAGGCAGAGCAACACTTCCGAACGGCGGTCGATCTGGCCAGAGAGAGTGGGGACCAGGCGCAGGAAGCCGTTTCTTTAGAGCGTCTCGGAGGCGTGCTGAGGATCGAATCAGACCACGCCGAAGCGCTGGACCAGCTGGAAGCGGCGTCGTTGCTGCTGGCCGAAGCCGCTGATGTGGAGGGTGAGATCCGGCTAACGGCACAGATCGCGCTGACGCACGCGGAGCGTGGCACTATCAGAGAAGGCGTGGAGCGGGTCGAGCAGCTACTGAATAAGGTTTCTGAGGCTGCTCCGTCATCTGCCCTCGCGGCCATTTACGCGGCCCTTGCACGGCTCTATTACTTTGGCAACCACCAGCGAAAGAGCCTGATGGCAGCCGAGCGGGCCGTAGAGCTGGCTCGCGCAGTATCTGATGAGCGGATCCTGGTGCAAGCAGAGGTGCGTCGCGCCGCCGCTCTGTACCTCTTGGGCCACCTCGACGAGGCTCTTCCCAGCGCGCAGGGAGCGTATCAGCTGGCCAACCGGATGGGAGATCGCGACAGCGCGTGCCGTGCCCTCCACACCATATCGGCGGTTCACATGGTGAAGGGCGAGCTTGTTGAGAGCGAGCGCTTCCGGAGATTGATGCTTGCGGTGGCGGAGGAGATGGATGATCCAAATCAGGTGGCGTTCGCCACTGCCTACCTCGGACTGACACTCATATACCGAGGCTCCTGGACGGAGGCACGCAGCGTGCTGCAAAACTTCGCGGCAATGGGGGAGCGGCTCGGAAGCACCTGGTACTCCACTTATGGGGCCACCTTCTTCGCCTACCTGGAGTTCATGCAGGGTGACACGGAGGACGCAGCACGCCTCAGGGACGGCGCCACCTCCACGGAGGCTCATTCGGGCGACCCGTTCATTCAAGCCCTGTGGGCCGAGCAGGAGATTCGAACCGGCGACCCTTCAGCGGCGATCGAGCGCCTGCGGGCATCTTTCCAGCGCGAGGAAGTGATTATTGCGGATAGCATCGGATGGGCCGTCCTGGCGTGGGCACAACAAGAAGCAGGTCTGCCTGTCGCCGAGGCTACGGCTCGCAGGGGCCTTGAGGTGAACGAGGAGTGCCCACACGTGCTCCACCACACCGACGTGCTGCGGGTACTGGCGGTCATTCTGCGCGAGTCTGGGAAATTAGACGAGTCGGAAAGCCGCTTCGAAGAGGGTGCCATGCTTGCTTCCTCCATTCCCTATCCCTTCTCGGAAGCTCGCATACGGCACGAGTGGGCAAAGCTGCTCATCGCACGCAAGGAGAAGGACAGCGCGAGACAGCAGCTTGAGCGAGCGCTTGCCATCTTTCAGCATTTGGGGGCGGCGCCGGATCGCGAGCGGACGGAGCTTGCCCTGGAAGGGCTTGAGGGTAAAGGTATCCTATGAGGATGACACTCCTTGACACACGCAGCAGGCCTTTGCGCGATCTGCGCATCTCCGTGACCGATCGCTGCAACTTTCGCTGCACCTACTGCATGCCCAAAGAGATCTTCGGCTCGGACTTCCCGTTTCTGCCTCGAAAAGAATTGTTGAGTTTCGAGGAGATCACCCGGCTGGCCAGGCTCTTCGTCAAAGCCGGTGTCAAGAAGATTCGGCTGACCGGCGGCGAGCCGCTACTTCGCCGCGACATCGAACACCTAATCGGCATGTTGACGGAGATCCAGGGCTTAGAAGATCTGACCTTGACCACCAACGGCTCGCTGCTGGCACGCAAGGCCGAAGCTTTGAAGGCGGCTGGGCTCAAGCGCGTCACGGTCAGCCTGGATTCGCTCGACGACGCCGTTTTTCAGTCAATGAACGACGTCGATTTTCCGGTCAAGCGAGTCCTCGAGGGTATCGACGCCGCGGCTGCGGCCGGGCTGACGCCCGTAAAGATCAACATGGTGGTCAAACGCGGCGAGAACGACGACTCGATCGCCGGTATGGCGGAGCGCTTCCGAGGCACCGGACACATCGTCCGTTTCATCGAATTCATGGATGTTGGGCACACCAACGGCTGGCGCATGGATGAGGTCGTACCCGCCGCGGAAATCGTCGAACGGCTCAGCAAGTTATGGCCACTGCAGCCGGCCGAAGCGAATTATCCTGGCGAGGTGGCCGGCAGGTATCGCTACCTCGACGGGGCGGGTGAAATCGGGGTCATATCGTCGGTCACGCAGCCCTTCTGCAGCACCTGTACCCGGGCGCGGCTGTCGGCTGA
>DHWR01000248.1:49712-57407 GCA_002413265.1 Chloroflexi bacterium UBA5177 | reverse complement strand
GGACCACCACCCGCATCGACATCGCGAGACGGACCGGCGATCGGATCGAGGTGGCGGGAATTGGCTTTGCAGGCCGACGTGGAGTGCGCGCCGTCGAGCTCAGAGTCAACACCGGCCCTTGGGTTCGCGCTCGGCTTGGCCCGGTTCTGAGCGCTCAGACGTGGGTCCAATGGGTGGTAATCCTGCGTGGAATCGGACCCGCCCACATTGAAGCTCGGACCGTGGACGGCAGCGGAAGAGCGCAGACGGTGCGACGGCAAGGAAGTTATCCGGACGGCTCTAGTGGTTGGGCAACATTCGACCTTTAGCAGGCTGGAGCTTGGTAGGCATCCAGTCCATGACGGCACTTCTAGCGCTCCGCAATTACCGCGGACTTCCTCAGGCCGGCTCGCCAATCCCTGGGTTCAGCGAGCGTGTCTCGATCGTTGTTCCGGCTCGAAATGAGGCGAAGCGTCTCCCGACGCTACTGGAATCGCTTCGCCACTTGGCACCCGAGCCTCTCGAGGTGATCGTGGCGGACGACTCTTCGACCGACCGCACTAGAGAAATCGCGACCAGTTTCGGGTGCAAGCTGGTGGATGTGGGTCCGTTGCCCGCGGGATGGACTGGAAAGTGCCGGGCATGTCACCTCGGAGCTCTCGAAGCAAAGGGGGACTGGCTACTCTTCACGGACGCGGACACGATTCACGAGCCCGCGTGTTTGGAAGCAGCTCTGTCCATCGGGCTATCCATGAATGCGGGTCTAACCTCGCTGCTCGCTCGACAAGTGTGCTCGACTGTATGGGAACGACTTCTCCTGCCCTACGCGTACGCTGGATACTTTGCCGCGGCCTGGGCTCCAAACCGTCCGGGAGGACGCGCGATCGCCAACGGTCAATACATGCTTTTCCGTCGATCCGCCTACTGGAAAGTCGGAGGACACGGATCGGTGCGCAACAGCCTTATCGAGGATGTGGCGATCGCCCGGACCATGCGTGATCGTGGCGAGACCGTCGTCCTTTGCCGTGGGGAGACGGTCTTGCGGGTGCGGATGTATGAAGATCTTCGTTCGCTCTGGGAAGGATTCTCCAAGAACGTCTTCAGATTTGTGCTTGCATTTCCCTTAGCCGGCACGGTCACAGCTCTATCCGGCGTCGCCATAGCGTCGGCTCTCCCTGCGGCCCTCCGCTCACCTCGCGGGCTCCTTCCGTTGGCCCTGATCGCGGCGCCGGCGGCAGGCCTCACACCGTGGCTTCATCTGTTTCGGGTGCCCTTGCGGTACGCGCTGCTGCATCCTGTATCAGCCACGATTTTTCAGGTGCTGGCGTTCGACTCCGTTCGCCGCACCTTGCTTTCGGGGCAGACAGTCTGGCGCGGTCGTCGGTACTGATGTCCCGGTATCCGTTCCCATGGGGACTCTTCACGACACTGGCAGCGGGCTTGCCGAATTCGAAGCGTTCTCTGGTGGAAGACTCGAAACGGATGCGTGGGCTTATCGAGCCGAAGCCTATCGTATCCGGCGCTGACAACATTCCCGCGTCTGGACCGTGCTTGATCGCGGCCAACCACTATCAACGCAGAGGGCTTTGGATCGCCTGGCCCGGTGCGGTCATAACGGCAGTCGTCGCCGAACGTCGAAATGAGGACCCTTCGATCTTCTGGCTGGTCACAGGTGGCATTCGCTTGATGCAGTTTCGAGATCGCGGCCCGCAGCTTCCGGGAAGTGGTTGGATCATGAGCTCTGTAGCTCGCACCTACGGCATGACCGCCTTGCCTTTGAGTGACCTTCGACGAAGGGTCGGCCTTCTACTGTCGTGGTTCGACGAGATCGACAAGGGGCATGTACTCGGCGTGTTTCCGGAAGGCACACGTGGCACCGCCGTCGGGCTATCCGAACCTGATCCTAGATTCGGTGCAATGTGCAGGTTGGCCAGCCACAAAGCGTGCCCAATACTCCCCACGGGCATTTTTGAGGACTACGATACTCTTCACGTCTCATTCGGGTCGCTGTTGCCGGCAGAATGCGGCGATTCCGAGCTGGTGATGAGGTCGATCGCGCAGCAGCTTCCGACTCGTCTCCGGGGGCGATTCGTAGACCCCACCGGAATGACCGGCACGTAATCTAATGTCTCGCTGGAGCCGCGCTGCGCGTTTGCTAGATTTGCCTTCCCGCTCACGGGTCCTGGATCTTGGCTGCGCCTTCGGCTTCGGCACCCGAAGGCTGCTGCCCAAATATTCAGCCTTTGGACACGATCTCAGTGCCGCTTATATCGAACGCGCGCGCCAGTCTGTGCCACAGGCCGCGTTCACCAACGGTTCCGCCGAAAACATTCCGTACCCGGACGGGTTCTTCGACGGAGTCCTGCTACTTGACGTTCTGGAGCATGTGCCCGACGAGGAGGCCACCCTGAAGGAGGTACACCGAGTCCTGAGGCCGGGTGGGCGCTTGGTGGTCAGCGTACCCAATCAAGGTCTCCTAGCCGGGTGGGATTCGCTCAATCTCTATAGGACGATATTTGGAGACAGGCGACCCGCTCCTACCGATGATCCTTCTTGGACAACCTCGCCCCGCCACCGCCATTACAGCATCGAGAGCTTGCGAGCCCTCGTCGAAGATAGGTTCGAGATTCAGGCGGCACAGTACACCGGCCTTGGACTAGCGGAACCGATAAATCTGGCGCTGCTGCTTGTCTTTCGCGCGCTGTTTCCGTTCCGGTTCGCCTATGAAACCGCTCAATACGTGTACTTCGCCGCCTACCTTGCCGAGGACCGTATTGTCACGGGACGGTACGGGTACCACATGATGGCGGTCTTCTCGCGACGCTAAGGGTCTAGGGAAGAATGTTCACCTGGATGATCCGCGACGGCGCGGCACATGGAGGAGTCAGGTTCCGGCAAGTCGGATTAATCGATAGGTCTGTGATTCCGGGTGCGATGGCGTGACCGATCCAAAAGGTCGACGACGGGTTTATTTCGCAAGCCGGTTCACCTATGCAAGTGAGGTCGTAGGTGCTGCCGGAGTTGTCCGCGTGCATATACGCGGGATCGAAGCCAACAAATGCAGGGTTCGCTGCCAGCATCACTACCTTGATCGAATCGCCAACGTGAATAGTGATCGGTCCCGGCGTGTCCGGCGTGATGGCGAACTCGACCGGCACACGGGTCGTGGCGGGCACATACGTGAGTGTGATGGTTCGGGCAGTGCTCGATTCGATAAACACGGAACCGCCAGGGGGAATCACGGAGACCTGGTCGTAGGCCTTACGGTCGTGATTCCAGTACCAACCGACGACACCCGCTGGAAGCGCAGCCGCCCCAGAAAACGGGTTTCCCACCATGTTCCAACCGGCGGCAAGTGGGCAGTCTTGGGAAGGTCCAAGTGAGATTGGAAGCCCGACGTTCGCGGGATCTACGAAGTAAGCCCAGTAGCCGGTGCAGGCCGAAGCCGTCTTGTTCGGCGGTGTGACGTATTGTCCATTGCTATAGCTATAAAAAGCTGCGGAGAAGGAGAAGTCGGCCCCGCCAGGCCCACCAACCATGCTGTAGCCCGAGGGGTACGCGGCCACGAAGCCTGGGGCGGTGCCGGCATGAGCGTTGACAGCTCCTGCCAGAAAGGCGGCTGCGACGATGCCGCACGCGATGAAAGGACGTATCATCTCCATCCCCTTCCTTCTCGCTCATCGTACACAAGTCTCCTCAAAAACGAAATGTCAAAGGGGCTTCAAGTGCCTAGACGGTTATGTCCGAATGCACGTACACTACGACGTCCAAGCAAGCTGGGTGGCCGCGTGCGGCAGGGCCGTACGAGGAAAGTCCGAGCTCCGTAGAGCAGGGTGCTGGGTAATACCCAGTGGGGGTGACCCCAAGGAAAGTGCCACAGAAACATACCGCCGATTTAGATTGGCAAGGGTGAAATGGTGAGGTAAGAGCTCACCGGCAGCCGGGTGACCGGCTGGCCGGGTAAACCCCGTCTGGAGCAAGACCATGTAGGGAGGCGTGGCGTCCCAGCGGCGCCAGGGGGCTGCTCGTCCCCGACCTCCGGGTAAGGTCGCTAGCGGAGGCGGCGGGCAATCGCCGCCCTAGATAGATGGTCACCACTCCGCGCATCGCGAGGCGCGCGGAGAACAGAACTCGGCTTACGGCTTGCTTGGGCCCCTTCAGGGGCGGAATGCCTTTACAACCCGATCTTTTTCAGCCCGGTCGAAATGTCGGTTTGATCCATCTGGCCGTAATGGATAAACCGAATTTTTCCTGATCTATCGACCCAGAAGGTCACCGGCTTGGGGCCGTTCGGGGATAGTCGGTAGAGATCCGATACGGAACCGCTTGAATCCAGAAGCGGAGTGAAGGCGAGATGATAGCTGCGAGCGAAATGGTTGACGTCTGACGATGGTTCCTGTAAATCGACTGCGAGGACGCGAAGATCTTTCCGATGGGCCTCGTATGCCCGGTTGATCAGGGGCATTTCTGTCCGGCAAGGGATGCACCAAGTTGCCCAGAAATTGAGCAAAACGGGTCTTCCGCGAAAGGTGCTCAATGAAACGGTCCTTCCACTGGTGTCGTTCAGAGAGAAGTTCGGGGCCTCGCGTCCAACAATAGGCGCAGGCCCGGTCCCTCCGCTCGACCGAGGTCTCAGGCTCACGCCGACCGCCAGCAGGACGACGATCAGGATGACGAGCCCCAGCCCGATCAATGAGAAGCGAGTCATGGCTTTTTCGTCGTCTAATCTTCAGAGCTGGTTCTCGGCGCTTCGAGGCTGCCCCGGCCGCCACAACCGGGAGTGGAGCACCGAAAATGATTCTCTATCCAGCAGGCAGCATGCTGAGGGTTGCGGCACACCGGGCACGTCGCCGCCATTTGCTCCATCAGCAAGAGTCGCCCGCATCGAACACAGGCACGTCCGATCAATACGCTTCCAGACGCAATCTCTTCAGTCTCAACCCGGTTGGACAGCGTCATAGGGGTCGGCGCCGGGTCTACTGAAACCTGGACTTCGGGCTCGGCTCGAGCCGTGCTGGTGACTTCGTCTTCAGGAACGGTCTCGGCCGCTTGGGAGGAGGTTTCCGGCTCGACCTCCGCTACCTCCACAAATGTCTCGGCCTGCACCTCGTCGGTCCGCGGGAGTACCGCCTCCGGTTCGCGTGCAAGTACCCCGGGTTCTGCTTGAGCTGAGGGGCGCGGCGCTCTCGCATCCCATATCAATCCGAAGACGAAGCCGGCCAGTCCGCCAGCCATCAGGACCACGGAGATGAAGCTCATGAACCCTGCCCCGCGTCCCGCGAGCGCCTGCACGAGGAGCACTACCGCACCGACCCAAATGGCGAAGCGGCTGTACCAGGTAATCTCGCTCACCCGGACATCACCAATTGCTATCTGCTGCCACTCATCTGCTTAAGCAGGGCGTCTCTGAGTGACGCGGACTCGCGAACAGCTGCCGTCACCCTCGGCCACTCCTCGCGGAAACTGAGATATCGATCGACCCGAGCCGGCATCTCTGCGTTGACCGTGGTAACAAAGTCCTTCGCATTCCCCGCAAAGCCCGCGGAGGACAAAGCCTCCACGGCATCCTCCTCGACATCACGACCCAGAAATTCTCCCGGGTATGGCTTGAGCTCTTCGGCCGTGACAGGGTGCAGTGCCCTGTTCTCCTGGGAAACGTCAATTTTCTGGCGTTCATAGAGAAATCGAATGACGTCCTGCTCCAACTTGGAAGTGGTCGTGTCCTTGTAGGATCCTCCCTCAGGCGGGCAATGCAAAATCGTGAGGTCCTTGCGTAGGAAGAATGATCGGCTCCCCATTCGGGCATTGATCAGGTAATCGATGTCCTCGCCGCGCGTAATGCCAGGGTCGAATCCAACCGATGCAGCAAGATCCTCAGTGAATTCCATGTTGCCACCAAAACAGAACGGAGTTTCCACGAGCAGGCCGGGATGCTCTTCCAGCATCTCGGTTGCCTCGTTCATTACCTGTGCTTTTCGATCAAACAAGTTGTCTGAAGACCGCTTCGCTGGATCGACCTGAAGAAGTATGCCGCCGTCTGGCTGCAGATAGTGCCCGGACACGCCATCCACGCGCTTCTCGTTCTCCCGCGTGCCAAGCAGCGTGACGGCTTTGTCGAGAAACGCCGGATCGACGACGATCTCATCGTCATCCAGTGCCACGATTGCTTTGCTGCCTAAAGACAACGGCACTGCCAGCTGAAGATTTCGGATGAGAGGGTAACGGCGGAGGCCGAGGAAATCCCTGGCCAAAGCCAGGTGCTGGCGGTCAAGCGAGCGATACAGGCACTCACATTGCTCTCGGCCGAAAACCAAAGCCTGTAGCTCAGGGTGACGGGCAGTCATTTCGCGCACCCGCGTCTCCGCTGCCGCGGCCACGTCGTCCGACGTTACTGCTACGAGGACCAGCAGGTAGAAGTCGGGAGAAAGCTGCGAGAGGCTCCCTAGAAGCGCTTCGAGCGTTCCCTGAGCATCGATCGGGGTTGGGTGGTCATACACCGCAGCACCCGGTTCTTGTGCCCCGCCTGGTCGCGTCCAATAGGTGGGCACGACGACACAGGTACTCGGCAGCATGGCGCCCGATGGTATCACGGTGCCCCCAATGGGGGGCGCTAACGTGCGTAAAAAACGCCGATGGCGACGTAGCGCGCATACTCCTAAAGAAGGTGCACGAAGGACCCGCAATTATTGGTATACCGGGTACAACTTTGGGTATACTTCACGCATGGATTTCGTGATTGAGATAGGTCGCCGGCAGCGAAAGCGGCAAGCGATGCATCAGAGCCTTTTGGATGTCGCACAGCGTCTCTTTGAAGAGCAGGGCGTGTCTCGCACTACGGTTGACGATATCGCCCAGGCAGCCGATGTCGCGCGTACGACGGTCTTCAATCACTTTCCGTCAAAAGAGGCGATTGCTCTCGAGCTCGCCTCCGACACGATGCAGCACATCGCCGAACAATCGCAAGCTCTTCTCGAGTCGGGAACCGCGGCTTTGGAGGTACTCCAGTGCGCCGCACGGGCAGTACTTGACTCCGCGATTAATCAGGGTGAGCTCGCGGCTGCGGTGGCCCGAGAATTGCTGCAATCTGACCCTGATCGTGCCGGGCGCGCCAGCGAGCTCGTACCTGTGAAGCACATCGTCGAGGCGATTTTGTTCCAAGCGCGTGAAGAAGACTCCTTGCGAACCGACGTTCCCGTCGAGATCGTCGCGGAACGCTTTACCGGTCAAGTCATTCAACTCGTCACGCAGGTTGGGACGTGCGACGCATCCAAATTGCGTGAGCATCTTTCAGTTTGCCTCGATATTTTGTTCAATGGGATTACGGAGAGGAGTAATTAGATATGCTGTCGTGGACGAATGCCCGACGGATGGGTCATCGCCTCCTGAGCGCCACGCTCCGCTGCCGACAATGCAGCCGGCCTGCGGGAGAACTAGTCGGCTTTGCCGACCGCAACCTCGGGGAGTCGCGCTTCCTACCGCTTGACACGGGCTTCATGCCTCACAACCTTGCCGGAGAGCTGCGTTGTGGACGCTGCGCCGGCCAACTGTACCTGGACGACATAGAGCCGCTGGGTCGCAGTGTTCCGCTTGATGAAGCGGGCGGCGTCGAGTTTTCACGCGTTGTTGCCGGTGAGGCCGACGCGGTGACCGCGGGATCCTCTTCCGCGGCCTAGAAAACACCGCCTGAAGTAGGTTTTGTGTCGCGCGCCTCACGTC
>DHWR01000248.1:48952-49482 GCA_002413265.1 Chloroflexi bacterium UBA5177 | reverse complement strand
ATTCTGCGCCATCGCTCTGCACGGCATGTCGAGCTCCTATCTAAGCGCGCAGGGACTACCGACAGCCACGGAGAGCCCGAGCGCCATATCCACCGGAACCCCAACCTCGCCCGCCGATCCGATTCAGCACATAGTCATCCTGACGAAGGAAAATCGCACCTTCGACAACTACTTCGGGAGGTTCCCCGGAGCAGACGGAACCACGGTTGGACGGCTAAGCACGGGTCAGGTAGTTCCTCTGCAACACACGCCCGACCATACCCTTATCGACATCGCTCACCACGGAGATGCTGCGACGGTAGCAGTTAATAACGGGCGAATGAACGGCTTCGATCTGCTGCCGGGCGCGATCCAGAACGGACAGGAGATCGCGCTCTCGCAGATGCACGAGCAAGACATTCCGAATTACTGGCAGTATGCACGCACCTTCAGCTTGCTCGACCACTTCTTTTCGACGATCAACGGGCCTAGCTACCCGAACCATCTTGCCCTCGTTGCCGGATCCTCGAATAACACGGTGGACAACCCGG
>DHWR01000248.1:17155-48755 GCA_002413265.1 Chloroflexi bacterium UBA5177 | reverse complement strand
TGTGTATAAGAGACAGGAATAACACGGTGGACAACCCGGTGCTCAACACCTACCACTCGTGGGGATGCGATGCCGGTCCGTACACGAAGGTGGAGACCGTGGACCCGGCAACCGGAAGGCACTCGTTCATCAAGCCTTGCTTCGACATAAACACGCTCCCCGACGAGCTACAAAAAGCCGGTGCTTCATGGAAATACTACGCTCCGGCGCAGTACCAGTCGGGGTACATCTGGTCTTCCCTCGACTCGATCAAGCACATTCGCTATGGGCCCTTGTGGACTTCCAACGTCGTGCCACCGCCACAATTCTTGAGCGATGTGCAAGCCGGAACGCTGCCGCAGGTGAGCTGGGTCGTCGAAAACGAGCAGGTAAGCGAGCACCCCCCGTACAGCTCGTGCCTCGGCGAGAACTGGACCGTTCAATATCTCAACACTCTGATGAAGAGCCCTCTCTGGGCCAGCACTGTCGTCTTTCTTACGTGGGACGACTTCGGTGGTTTCTACGATCATGTGCCTCCTCCCCATCTGGACTACATTGCCCTAGGTCCGAGGGTGCCCACCATCGTCATCTCGCCGTATTCGCGCCCTGGAACCGTAGACCATAGGCAGTACGACTTCGCATCGATCCTCCGGTACATCGAGGACAAGTTTGGACTCCCGGGTCTAAGCGCGTACGACCGAAGCGCACGTAGCGTAGGAGACGCATTGGACTTTAGCCAGAAGCCGATTCCGCCCCTAATACTCGATCCGAGAACCTGCCCGCCAGGCGCCTATCACCGGCCGAAGAGCGTGACAGGAAGAGTCACTTCAATCGAGTCCAGCCCCGAGCTGCACGCCGTGTACGCAGTTACCTCAGTGTCGCCCGATCCGGTAGAGCTCGTTCTGTCCGGAAAGTCTGTCATCGTCGACAAACATGGGAGTCGAGTGTCGTTGAGAGATCTTCAGCCCGGTGATCGCATAAACGCGGCAGCGGTCCCGACTCCTGACAGAGCCCTCGTTTACCTGGGAAGCACCGTTCAGGATCAGGATCTCGAAAAGGTGACAAGTCAGTATGCGATTGTCGTGAGCAAGAGTCTCGACGCCCGCAGCGTGAAGGCCCAGGTGGTGGGAGGCGGGGTTGAAACCATCAATGTTGGCGGGGGAACGAAGTTCCTCGGCGCCGCTACGGGCAAGAGACTCTCGAGCCTCAAGCGACGTGACATCGTTCAGGTTTCAGGAATTCTGAACCTTCGAGTGCGCCGCATGGTGCGCACTATGTGGCTTCGCCTATATCGCCCTTCTGCCTGAGTTTGCCGCCCGCCCACCAGGCTCCAGCGGTCCGCAAAGATGCTACATTCCAGTTGGAAGTCGCTATGCCTTCCACAACCCGTATTTTTATCGAGGCTTATTTATGACTGAACGCTATTCCGATCAGGCACGTCCTGATGCCGGACTTTTTATTGACTGGGACAATCTGAAGCTTGGGCTGAAAGATCTAGGCAGACAGCCCAACATTTCGTCTTTGCTCGACGCAGTCGGTCAGCGCGGACGGATCGTCATTGCACGCGCCTATGCCGACTGGCAGCAGAAGTCACACGCGTTTGACCCGCCAAACCTGTACGCGGCCGGAATAGAGCCGGTCTATGTGCCCATAAGGATGCACAGCGGCCAGCTAGTCAAGAACAGTGCGGATGTCAAGCTGGCTGTCGATTGCATCGACTTTCTGAACACAGCGCCGCACCTCAAGACGTTCTTCCTCGTGTCGGGAGACTCCGACCTTCTCCACCTGGTCAACTTTCTGAGGGCGCGTGGCAAGCGCGTCATCGTCGTGGCCGTGTCCCACACTCTGTCTCCCACTCTCGCTGACAATCTCGACGAGCTAATGCTCTACGACGTCGATATCGAGCCGGCGCGTCAACCCGAGCCGAGCCTCAACGGGAAACGACAGAAACCGGCCACCGATACGGATATTGTCGAGAACAGGCAGTACGATGAGGCCTTTTCCGCGGTCGCAGACCTGCTGAGGAACCGCAGCAATCGAGTTGGGTCGCTCTTTTCGTGGATCGGCATTCAGCTGGCCCGGAGAGGCATAGATTACAAGGCTCTTGGTTTTGAGCGGTTCAAAGACTTCATGCAAGAGGCGGAGCGCAGAGGCTACATCAGGATCCTCACGAGAGGGCTGCAGGACTGGGCCTATCTCCCCGAGCAGTACGAGCACATGACGGAGACCGAGCTGGCGGCTGAGGAGCAAGAGGATAACGACGGCGACGGCGATCTGCAGTCAGTCGTAGCCGTGCAAGCGCTCGACCCGGATGCGCAACGTCACTTTCTGCGGTATCTCGTCGACCTCGAGAACCGCTCCGAGTACCTCATTCCGCCTTACATCGTCTCGCATCTCACTCGAGACAGCGTGCTGCCTTCCCTGTCGCAGAGTCAGCTGCGCTCGCTCGTGCGCGATGCAATCGACGAAGACATACTGGTTCCTTCGACTCACACCGTGCCCCACCGCACGACAGGCAAACCGTATGATCTACGCACGGTTAGATTGAACCCCGAACATCCGTTGGTGCGAGATGTTATGGATGCCGCCGCCGTGGCGTCTGGCATGTCTGGAGAAGAGTAGCGTCTCTCGCGCTCAGCGCGTTGTGTGCATCGGCATGATTACGTGTGTGTAGTCAACCGAATCGATAGGGCGGAACACGGCAGCGCTGTTGGGTCCGGTTATCTCCAGACCCACCTGTTGAGAGTCAAGAGCGCCGAGAAGATCCGACACGTAACGCGAGTTGAATTGCACCTTCGCGCCGCCTCCGTTGACGACGGCGTCGAGCTCGCCGCGGTCTTCACCCAGCTCGGCTGCGGCACCCGTCACCGCAAGGACTCCGACTCCAGCTTCCCCGCCAGGCTCAATGTCAAAAGTGATCGCGTTGGAATTGTCTCGCGAGAAGTAACTCGCCATTTTGGTCGCCTTCAACAGGTCGTCCCGCGAGACAACCACCTTGGTCGCAAATTTTGTGGGAACCAAGCCTTTTAGGTTTGGATAAGAGCCCTCGATGAGGCGTGAGACCACATTGAGGTCCGTCGTTCGAAAGACAATCTGATTGCGGTTGGGAGTGACTGCGATTTCCACCGGATCGTCACCGTCAGGAACAATCTTGGCAAGCTCGGCAAGCGTTCGCCCGGGGATGATGACGCTGAAATCTCCGGACGCCGCGTTCTCCAGGTCACCGGAACGCATGGCCATGCGGAACCCGTCTGTGGCTGCCAGCGAAAAACTCTGCCCTGAAAAGGTAGCCAGCGCGCCAGTGAGGATGGGGCGGGTGTCATCCATGGCTGCGGCAAAGACTACCTGCTCGACCATCTCCTTCAATAAACCAGCGGGAACGGCGACGGCCGTTTCGTCGCCGGCGGTGGGGATGACCGGGAAATCGTCTGCCGCCATGCCTCTGATCGTCGCTTCGTATCTTCCAGATGTGACGTGAGCAGAGTGACCACCAGCCTTCACGGAGATGTCCACGACTCCGCCAGACAGGGTTTCCACGAATTCGGAAAGCAGGCGTGAGGGAAGGGTAATCGCACCCTCGTCCGCGATCTCGGCGTCCAGCCATGCGCTGATGGCGATGTCGAGATTGGTCGCCGACAATCGAAGTCGCCCTTCTTCGGTGACGAGCAAGACATTGGTTGTGATGGGCAGAGGACTGCGCGCGGCCACTGCTCGTCCAGCGACGTGCAACGCGTGGCTCAAGTGCTCTTGACTGGCACTGATCTTCACCATTGGCTCCTTCTCAGAGCGCCCCAACTACCGGACCCGATGCCGGCGGCGCGCTCGTCGTCGTCGACCACGAGATCGGCGGCAGCACGGTCGGACATGTGTTGGGGACATGGGATTATAGTCGGCGCCATTTAGGACTTCAACGCGTGGAGGGCGGAGCGCTGTCGACCGCAAACCCGTAACGCAAAAGCGCCGCCCCGTCGCTAAACCGTGCGAAGCCGGAGCTTCCTAGATTGACCTCGATAATCCACTTGCCGCTCTTCTGCGCCGAAGATACGAGGCAAGCGCCGGCGCCCGCCGTTGTACCCGTTTTTACTCCGTTTACCGCCGAATTGCCCCACAGCAACTGGTTTCTGTTCGTCCAGTAGTGTAAACGTCCATCAACCGAGCGGGCAGTCCAGAACTTTGTAGAGACTATTTGCGCGAAGACGCGCCAGCTCATGGCCGCGCGAGCAAGGACAGCCAGGTCTCTAGCCGTACTGACTTGCCCCCAGGTGTCGAACCCATTCGGGGTCAGAAAATGCGTGTGCGCCAAATGCAGACGACGAGCTTGAACGTTCATGAGAGACACGAAAATCCCTAGGTTAGGGGCAGCAGCCTGCGCGAGCGCCACGGCCGCATCGTTTCCGGAGGGCAAGAGCGCCCCGTAAAGCAGGTTTCGAACCGTCATCGTCTCGCCTGCACTGAGAGCAGCAGTCGAGCCTCCGTACGAGGCAGCAAGTGGACTGACCGTCACCAGACGGTTCAGCGGGATGCGCCTTCGGAGAACGACGAGAGCCGTCATTATTTTTACGGTGCTGGCCGGCTCCCGCATCACATCCGGGCTCTTCTGATAGAGCACTCCGCCAGTCCAACCGTCCACGACAATAGCCTCGGGGGCAGAAATTGGTGGAAGGGCCGGCGAGGACGCGGCCTCTCCGGCAGTGGCCAGAAAGGTAAGCAGGGCGAGCAGAAGACAACAGGGTCGCACGAGGTCACTCAATGCCTGTCGCCGCCACTGACCTCGCCAGGGCTAAGCAGCGTTCGATCCGAGTTTGCGCGTCAGAATCACCCGGCCGTGGAGTGAGGCGGCACCGTCTCAGTGCGAGCGGCAAGAGCCGCGAGGTGGTGACGCGCGTACTCGAATCCGCCCTCCAGAAGCTCGGCCGTGTGTCTGAAATCACGGGCGTCATCGTACTCGCGCAGCGGAGGACGCAGCAAATGAATGCTCGCGCCCCTGCTCGTGGGCAACTGGCATACGCGGTCAGAATAGGCCTGGGCGGCGATGCGGGCGCTTCGATCGGCTACCGAAGCGCCTTTCATAATCTCTCTGGAAAACCAGCTGCAGTCGAGCGCGAATATGGTCGTCGCTCCTTGTTCGAGGATTGTGGGAATCGGCAGGTATTCGAGCACTCCCCCGTCAACGTAGAGCTCGCCTGCGATCGAATACGGCGGAAAGACGCCGGGTATGGCAGTCGAAGCCATGACGGCGGGCACAATCTCTCCAGAGTCAAAGACCACTCGCTTGCCGTCTGACAGTCTCACGGCGACGACAGTGAACGGAATCTGGGCGTCTTCGAAGGCGGCGGACCCGATATGAAGACGCAGAAACCTCTCCCAGGCATCCGCGGCGTGGATATAGCCTGAGCGAGAGAGATTCATCAGCATGCGGACTCGGCCGCCGGGAAAGATGTCCTGAGTTCGCAGAGCTAGCCAGATCGCTTCCAGACGATCGAGGCGGTGCGGATGCAGTCCGAACCAGCCGGCGTTTACCGCGCCGGCACTGGTGCCGGCCATCGCATCAGGACGGACTCCAGCTTCGGTGAGGGCTCGAAGCATTCCCGCCTGGCTTGCTCCACGAGATCCTCCTCCGGAGAAGGCGAACCCGACGACCTCTTCGGAGCGTCGAAACTTGCGGAACATGGAGGCCCCCTTTCCGGGTCGCAGACTCTATTGTGCCTGAACCGGTTCGCTACACTATGTGCCTGGAACGCCAATGAAACACGACGCCATCTTGCTCCATCACCCCGATTTCCTGAACTACGACTTTGGCCCATATCACCCACTTCGCCCGGAGCGGTTGACCGCGGGCCTGGATCTCTTTCAGAGTCTCGGTTTCTACGATCCGGACCGAGACGGACCCACGATTCTTCCCGCGACCCGTGACGATCTAGAGTTCGTTCACGATCCTCTGTACATAGATGCAGTCATTGCAGCGGGGTCCAGCTCGAGCCCGTCTTCCGGCTACGCTCAGTTTGGGCTTGACGGCGCCGACAATCCTCCCTTCCCCTCGATGCACGAGGCAAGTGCGATGGTCACCGGCGGCACGATTGAGGCGGTTCGCCACGTCATGCGGGGTGATGTCGATCATGCATTCAACCCTGCCGGCGGCCTGCACCACGCCCAGAGAGCTCGCGCCTCCGGATTCTGCATCTACGACGATCCTGCGGCAGCGGCGGCGCTGGCGATATCGGAGTTTGGCGCACGCGTTTTTTATGTCGATTTCGACTGTCATCATGGCGACGGCGTGCAGTGGATCTTTTACCAGGATCCACGAGTATTCACGCTCTCCTTTCACGAAAGTGGCCGGTATCTATTTCCAGGAACCGGCAGCCCCGACGAGCGAGGCTCGGGCGCCGGAGAAGGAACGTCTGTGAACATGCCCTTTGAGCCCTTCACCGAGGACACCTCGTGGCTCGAGGCAGTCGAGACTCTGCTTCCTGACCTCGTACACCGCTTCCAGCCGGACCTTCTCATCAGTAACCACGGGTGCGACACCCATTACTTCGACCCGCTCACCCACCTCTCACTGTCGACCCGTGCGTTTTCCAGACAGGCGCGGCTGGTGCACGAGCTTGCCCACGAGCACACTGAGGGCAGATGGGTTGCCGTGGGCAGCGGGGGCTACGATTGGGTAGACGTTGTGCCGCGGTCGTGGGCTATTCTCTGGTCTGAAATGACGCGCCAGCCTTTGCCAGAGCAACTTCCCAGCTCGTGGTTGGAGCGGTGGACGCCTTCGGCGGATCATCCCTTGCACACGCGTTTCGTTGATAGCGATGAGAGCTGGGGGATGGAAATACCCGAGGTCTCTCGCGCTAATCGGGAGACATTGCAAGTGGTTCGCCGCTCCGTTGGCGCGCCGAGCCACAGTGCCACGTAAATTTTTTGAGTCCTCGTTTAACGGATCGCGCAGTTGCCGAAACCTGATGAGCTCGGACCCGGTATATCCTGAGAGTGCAGGAGTTTCATGGAAGAGCTGACCGAACTGGAAGACCTCGAGCTCATCTCTCGTTCCAAGCACGGCGACCATAGCGCGTACCGAGAGCTAGTTGAGCGTTACAAGGACGCTGGTTATCGCGTGGCGCTGCAGGTTCTTCGCCACCCAACGGACGCCGAGGATGTTCTTCAGGAGTCTTTCATCAAGGCCTACGTGTATCTGGACTCCTACTCATCCAAGTACCGCTTCTATACCTGGTTCTCGACAATCGTGCGAAATGTCGCGCTCTCCCATCTCAAGGCCCGCGATTGGATCGTGTCTCCCTTGCCGGACGAGGCAGTTCGGCCCCTTAGAGCGGCAGTTGAGGAGTCGCCGGAGCTCGTAGCGCTGGCCTCTAGCCGGGCAGACATCGTGCGCGAGGCGGTTCGAGTCCTTCCCGAGCGTTACAGACGTGTGCTGGTGTTGCGCTATTGGCACGATCTCTCGTACGAAGAAATCGCCTCAGTCACTCAGCAATCGCTTGGCGCCGTCAAGACTCAGATACACAGGGGTAAGGCGCTGCTTGGGGAAGGTCTTCACGGCGTCGAACTCGGTCTGGCTGCGGATTAGCTCAATGGCTGTTCACCTCGACGACAGAGACCCCGCGATGTCTACGGAGCTGACGTCGGATTTTGCCGCGAGGCTGGAAACCTCGTTACGAAGTGCCGATTCGGAACGCAGGCGGCATGCTCTTCGCGGCAGGCTGGCGACGTGGATTCCGGTCATGCTCTTGGTGGGTCCCCTGTTTGCATGGCTGCTCACGTCAGCGAGTCCCGGTGGTGAGCACGTGGCAGTCAATGCGCTTGTGTCGCTCACATTTGTGCTCGATGCAGGGGTACACGTGGACACTGCAGTCCTCTCATCGCTTCATCTGGAAGCCCTGCCCATGGTCGTCGGAGCACTACTTTTGGTAATGACGGCATTCTGGTTGCTCTGGGGAGACGAGTCCGGGGAATGAGTCGCCGGCGGGTGCTCGCAGCGGGCTGGCTCCTGCTGCTCGGGCTGAGCGCAACACTACCGCTTTCGGCACTGTTTCATGGCGTAATCCGCATCGGCCCGGGAACTCTCGTGGCGGCGAGGCCCCTGGACAGCCCGGTTATTTCGCTGGGTTCGAGTGTCACACTGCCCCGCGGATCACGATCAGTCGTGGTCGTCATTGGAGGCGACATTCGTTCAGACGGCGTCGCCAAAGACGACCTGATCACGGTCGGCGGCAACGTCTATCTGGGCCCGAGCGCGCGGGTCAATGCCGATGTTCTTTCGATGGTGGGCACAGTATACAAGTCGTCCCAAACGAGAGTGGCGGGTCGGATCGGCGGCCCGTTGAGGTCCTGGGATGGACGCTCGGTGCGACACAGAGACCTACTGCAAACTCTGTTCAACAGCATACGACTGGGGCTGGCAGCAGGCCTTGCCCTCTTGCTAGTCGGCGCCTGTCTAACGGTTGTTTTTCCGTGGCAGATCGTGCTGATCTCGTCAACCTTGCGCGCGTCGCCGCTGAAAAGCGTCGGTGCGGGTCTGGCGTGCCTGGTTGCCTTTGTCTTCCTTGTCGTGCCGCTCGGGCTGAGTCTTGCCGGGCTTCCATTTGCCCTGTTGCTGTCCGGTGCCGCCTTTCTTGCCTGGCTCTTTGGCATGGCTGCCGCCGCCGTCCTGGTCGGACGAGCCGCGGCACGCGGATCAGTACCACTGCTATGGGCGACGGCGGCTGGACTCGTAATCCTGGCTCTGGTCATGGCCATTCCCGTAGTCGGCCCGCTGTCTGTCAGCCTTGCCGGGCTAACCGGAGCAGGGGCTCTCGCAGTGGCGCTCGTCGGCAGGGCAGGGCCCGCTACACCGCTCTCCTGAAACATTTCGGGCCTTCTCCCGGTATCTGGGGAAAGATGATCACGCCAGGGGGCGCGAAAGGACGACCATGGTAGCTCCGTCCGTGGCACCGCCACAGAACGGATTTCTCTCCCTTCGAATTTCTCGGCACACGCGCCATCCGCGCGAGTTCATTGACCTGACTGAAGAGGTGCAGGAAGCAGTCGACCGCTCCAGCTTTCACAGCGGGTTCGCGGTCATCACCTCCGAGCACACAACGGCTTCGATAGTCGTCAACGAGCACGAGCCGGAGCTACTAAAGGATCTCGGTACCTTTCTCGACGGTATCGCACCCGAGTCTCGGGATTACGCTCACAACTCGGTTCCCTGCCTTCCCGGAGAGCGGCCGAACGCGCACGCCCACTGCCAATCACTTTTCCTCTCGGCTAGCACCACGGTGCCCATCGTGCAAGGCAGACTGGCTCTCGGTCGCTACCAACGCATCTTCCTGGTCGAGCTCGACCACGCGCGGCCGCGTGGTGTCACGGTCACCCTGTTAGGGGCCTGACTAAGCGCCTACCAGGTCAATGGTTCGATAAAAACGTCGACTTCTCCCCCGCAGGAGAGGCCGACTTCGAAGGCCATCTCGTCGGTGATGCCGTAGTGGACGAGCTTCGGCGACCGGGTGCTCAAGACACCTTGAGCTTCCTCAAAAATCGCTGACTCGAGACAGCCTCCGCTGACCGATCCTGAAACCTTCCCGGAAGCGGTCACCGCCATTTTCGCCCCAGCCGGTCTGGGAGTCGAGCCTTTGGTCCGAACCACGGTGGCGAGTGCAATCGCCTCGCCTTGGATGCGCCAGGAGTCGACATCCGCCAATATTTCTCGCATTGGTTCCCTCACACCATGTTAAGTCACCCCGTCGGGGTGGCCGTCGTCCCTGCTAACATCGCCGCAGAATGACGCAGATTTTCCTCGGCACCCAAGGCTGGAGCTACAAGGACTGGGTAGGCCCCTTCTATAAGTCGGGGACTCAGAGCACCGACTACCTCTCGCAGTACGCACGGCAGTTTTCCGCTGTGGAGCTCGACACGACCTTCTACGGCACTCCGGCCGATGGGCGGGTGGACAAGTGGAGGGAGTCGACACCAGACGACTTTCAATTCACCGCCAAGCTGCCCAAGTCCATTACCCACGACAGGCATCTCCACCAGGCGTCGGAAGAGATGGGCGAGTTTCTCGGCGCGATTGGCAAGCTGGGCTCCAAACTGGGACCAATTCTGATCCAGCTCCCGCCAGACTTCTCCACCGACGAACGTCCCGCGCTCTCGGACTTTCTTGACCAGCTTCCCACGGACTTCCGTTTCGCGGCGGAGTTCAGACACCGCTCGTGGCTTATCGACGACACGTTCGAGCTCCTTGCAAAGCATAACGTTGCCTGGACGTGCATCGACCTTTCGTACATGCCTCGACAGGTCGCAGTCACCAGCGATTTCATTTATGTACGTTGGCTAGGCGATCGGCGACAGATTCAGCACATGGACAGCGTGCAGATAGATCGCCGGCACGACCTCGACGTATGGGCCGAGCAGCTCGAGGAGGAGGCCCGCCGGGTCGAGCGCATTTACGGGTTCGTCAACAACCATTACTCGGGACACTCCCCCTCAGATGTACGATATCTGCGGAAGCGGTTGGGCATGCCGGAGCCGATCCCCGATGAGGAACCGGTCCAAGGGAGTCTTCTTTGAATCCCATCTACGCGGTCATGGAATCCGCGCATCGCTGGCTGATCCTGTCTGGGATTGCCTTTCTAGCCGGCACCTTCGGAGCCATGATGATGCTCGCTTACGTCTGGCCTCAGTGGCTGATACGCGTGTGGCTGGTTGCCTGGCTACTTGCAGCTGCGGCGCTGCTCGTTCGGGCCCTCGTCGACTGGAAGGCTCGCGTGGAGGCCGACTTGCTCGTCGAGGAGAAGAGATCGGCGAGAAGAGTAGCTCCCGAAGAGCAGTAGATCTGCCTACTGAGTCCGAGCCGTCCCCACCTGTCGGGCAAGCACAGAGCTCGGCCCGATGGCTAGGTTCAGCCGGTTTCCCGTGACCTGAAGGAAAGCGGCTCCATCTGGAGTTGTCATCGTTTCCGGATTTAGACCCTTAACGGTCACGCGGCCGTTGTAGCGCCGGCGAAGCGACTCGACTAGCGCGTCGCGCGCTCGGCGCGCTGCCCCGGAATCTGTCCATTCGGAGCGAAACAGAGCCGCGTCCTGCTTGCCGTCCTCGAGGAAGACGTAGCGGTCACCTCGGTAGGCATTGGTGATTCTGGTGGCAAGGGCCTTATCGAGATACTGCCAAATCATCAACTTGTACCCCAGAGCGCCCATCACGTCGTCGTCTAGCTGCTTCCAGCTCCCCAAGCCCTTCACGCGATGCATGGAGACGATTGCGGGCTTCCATCCTCCGAGGTACGCAGTCGGATGCATGATCTCGTACGTTGACTGGGGGAGTCGATAGTAGGCGCGGTTAATGGCAAGCATGCCACCCTTCAGATACAGCCTCTCCGCGAAGTTCAGACCGTCGTCGTATGCGAAGTAGAAGTCGCGGTATATGGCTTTGGGAAGGGGCGAGCCATTGGACCCTGCTTGCTGAGCTTTCACCCACTGCTGGTACTCCGATGGAGAATAGTGGCGCGCTATGAAGAGAAGCTGCGTGGTTACGGCGTCTCCCTCGGTGAGCGCGTGAACGGCTGTCACTCTGTCGGAGTTTCGATACGTGATCTTGTTCTGATCGGGCTGTAGCTTGACCAGGTTGAAGTACTGATCTTGTAGAGCGTGCGTGTACTCGTGGGCGATTGCGTCCCTACGGATACCGAGAGCTTCATTGTTGTCCGAGCGTACGTAGAGGGCGTGTTGAGAAGGCTCGTACAGGCCTAGAACCTGCTTGGTGAGCCCTTGGTAGACAATCTGGTGATAGCTGTCGGTCTTCTTGATCCAGCCGAGGAAAACCAACTCCTTCTGACCCAGCGTAATTTGACTCTCCGGGGTGGAGCGTCGAAAGTCGGCTCGCACGGTGGCGTCAAAAGCGGGACTACGATCGAAAGCGACGCGCACCGGTCGCTTGTGCACCAGCAGTCGGATGGCCTCGGTGGCTTGCTCGATCTGAGCAATTTCGGCCGCGGCTGTCCGAGGCTGGCTGGAAGCCCCTGCAGATCTAACCGGGACGGCCAGCATGGCGCATGCAAGGAGACAGCAGCACGCGCGATGGAAGCGCTCAGGCACCCGCAAGGCCGAGCTCAGGGGCGATACCGCGCATGGCCTCGATGACAAAGGCAATGTGTTCGTCGAGCTCGATGCCCAGCTCCCGCGCGCCGGCGATCACATCTTCTCTGTTCACACCTCGAGCAAAGGCCTTGTCCTTCATTCTCTTGCGAACCGACTTGGCTTCGAGCTGACCGATGTCCTTGTCCGGTCTCACCAGTGCGGCAGCGGTTATGAGGCCGGTGAGCTCGTCGACGGCAAACAGTGTCTGGTCCATCCGGCTCGTGCGGGGCAGTGCCAAATAGTCTGCGTGCGTCTTGATCGCATAAATCACGTCCTCTGGATAGCCTTGTTCCTCGAGGATCCGAGCACCGTAGAGTGGATGCTCGTTCGGGTCTGCAGTAGCGCTGGGGTTTGGATGCTTCTCGTAGTCGAAGTCGTGGAGGAGTCCGGAAAGAGCCCAACGACCTTCGTCTTCACCAAATCTTTGAGCGTATGCGCGCATCGCCGCTTCCACTGCCAGCATGTGCCGCCGGAGGCTCTCACTCTGGGTGTACTCACACACCAACGACCAAGCATCGTCACGAGTCTTCTCTGCCACGCGCCCTTCCCCTTCCGGAGCCGTACCGCCTGAAATCAGCAGCATTCTACTTCGTCGCCCTCGCGCGGTTTCGAACCGAAGCCAGGTCCCTCGCCACGATGCGCTTCTATAATCGCGTGCAACCGTGAACCGCGATGGAGAGGAGAGGGTCGAAATGACCAGAGTCTTCAAGAACTACATCGGCGGTAAATGGGTCGAATCTGCGAGTGGGCAGACTTTCAACAGCATCAACCCCGCGAACAAAGACGAAGTTGTCGGCGTCTTTCAGAAGTCGAACCGAGACGATGTTGTTGCGGCAATAGATGCTGCTTCAGCGGCTTTCCGCTCCTGGAGCCAGACGCCGGCGCCCACGAGGGCCGAGTACATCTTGCGCGTGGGGTTGCTTCTCGAGGAGCGAAAGGAAGAATTTGGGCGGCTGGTTACTTGCGAGATGGGCAAGGTCCTGGACGAAGGCAAGGGCGACGTTCAGGAGGGAATTGACATGGCGAAGTACATCGCCGGTGAGGGCCGCCGCATGTTTGGAGAGACAGTCCCTTCCGAACTTCGAAACAAATTTGCGACGCTCGTCCGCCAGCCGATTGGCGTTGTCGGACTCATTACTCCGTGGAACTTTCCCTTCGCGATTCCGACCTGGAAGATCTTCCCTGCGCTGGTCTGCGGCAACACCGTCGTGTTCAAGCCGGCCGAAGACACGCCTGCTTGCGCGAGCGCCCTGGTCGAGCTATTTGAGGAGGCCGGATTACCTCCCGGCGTGCTCAATCTCGTGACCGGCTACGGCCCGGAAGCGGGGGCTCCCATAGTCGACGACGCCCGGGTACGGATGATCTCTTTTACTGGGTCATCCGCGGTCGGGCGCGAGATCGCGTCGAAGGCGGGACACGCCTTGAAGAAAGTCATGCTCGAGTTAGGCGGGAAGAACCCACAGATTGTCATGCCGGATGCAAATCTAGATCTGGCCCTCGAGGGAGTGCTCTGGGGAGCCTTCGGCACCACGGGCCAGCGCTGCACCGCAACAAGCAGGCTCATCGTTCACGAAGCAATCGCTCAAGAGTTCACAGACCGAGTGATCGAGAGTGCCCGCAACTTGAAGATCGGATTCGGGCTCGATCCCGACGTCGATGTCGGTCCGATCATCAACCAGGAGCAGCTCGACAGCGTCCATCAGTACACAGAGATTGGCAGGAAGGACGGCGCGACGCTGGCCCTAGGCGGCGAGATCCTCTCCGAGGGCGATCTCGGGAAGGGCTTCTTTTACGCGCCTACAGTCTTCACGGACGTGAACTACCGGATGCGCATAGCGCAGGAGGAGATTTTCGGGCCGACGCTCTCCGTGCTGAAAGTGTCCTCATACGACGAGGCGGTTACGGTCGCCAATTCGACAGAGTATGGCCTTTCCAGCTCCATCTACACGCAGGACGTTAATACGGCCTTTCGGGCCACCCAGGATCTGGAGTCCGGCATCACTTATGTGAACGCTCCTACCATCGGAGCGGAAATTCAACTTCCCTTCGGAGGCATAAAAGCTACCGGGAACGGTCACCGTGAAGCCGGCACCAGCGCGGTCAAGGAATTCACCGAGATAAAATCGGTCTACGTCGACTACAGTGGCAAGCTCCAGAGAGCACAGATCGATGTCGACCAACACGGCGCCTAAGATCATCCTCGGCTAGGCTCACCGCAGGCCCTTGTGATACCCACGGCATTCCTACCTCGCAGACTTCAGGTCGCGATCGGCTTCGTTGTGGCTCTCGGCGCCATCGGCGTCGTCGGCTTCACCGTCGAAGGGCACGAGTCGGTTATCGATGCGTTGCTCACGACCGTGTCGGCGATTTCCACCGTGGGCTACTCCCCACCGAGGCCTCTGGACACCGGCGGCAAGGCTCTCGCACTCTTGCTCATCGTCGGCGGCCTCGTCGGCATCGCCCTAGTGATCAGCGCACTCACCGAGTACTTTATGGAAGGACAGCTACAGGGGGCCTGGGAACGTAGAAAGATGGACAAAGCTATTCTCGAGATGCAAGACCATTTCATCATTTCGGGTTTCGGACGGGTCGGGCAGGAGGTGGCCAAGCAGCTGGCACAAGCTTCCACCCAGTTCGTAGTTCTGGACATCAATCCCGCCACGCTGTCAATCGCTCGAGACTGCGGTTATGTGTACGTCGAGGAAGACGCCTCTCACGACTCAATACTTCGCCAGGTGGGAATCGAGCGGGCCCGTGGCCTCCTGGCGTGCGCCGACTCGGACATGAACAACGTCTACGTCACGCTCACAGCTCGCTACCTGAATTCTTCTCTTTACATAGTCGCGCGGGCGGCTCACGAGGACGCGGTCGCCAAACTGCGAGCAGCCGGGGCCGATCGGGTGATTTCGCCGTACGTGATGGCGGGGCGTCACATGGCTCAAGTGGCAGTTGATCCTCTCGTCGCTGAACATCTCGATCTGCTGTTCGACGGCACGCGAATCGGGGTCAGCATTCAAGAACTGCCGATTTCGGAAGAGTCCCCTCTCTCCGGCCGCACGATCAAAGATCTTCATCGGGCAGAACTCGGCGGCGCGTACGTCGTGGCGCTCGATCGTGATGGGCATCGGATGCACCATGTCGAGCCGGAACTGGTGGTCCTTCCGGGAGATCAGCTCCTCGTCGTGGGAAGTGGAGACTACGTTCGCAAACTGTCTACCATCAGCTGAACCAAGAACGGAGGAGAGGTTGGCAGTACGCCCGGTTGTTGCGCTGGGAGGACCGAACGATGCGGTCCTGAATCAGAAGGCAAAAAAGGTTCGGCGAGTTGACGATTACACCCGCCAGCTCATAGAGGATCTCATCGATACCGTCCGAGCGGCACACGGTGCGGGACTAGCCGCGCCGCAGATCAATGTCCCATTACGGGCGATCGTCACCAACGTCGAAGACAAGCTTCAGGTGGTACTCAATCCGGAGATCGTGGACGAGTCCGACGAGGAGCTGGAGCAGGACGAGGGCTGCCTCAGCATTCCCGGGTGGTGGGGTCCGGTGCGTCGCAAAACACGGGTGACGGTGCGCGGGCTCTCGCGAACGGGAAAGCCCATGAAGGTGAGAGCCGAGGACATGGAAGCGCGCTGCTTTCAGCACGAGATCGACCATCTGAACGGCATCCTCTTCATCGAACGAATGGACGATCGGTCAAAGTTGTACAAGGTGACCGACGAAGAAAAGGAAGAGGAGATGGAAGAGGAGCACGTCTTCGCCTAGCAAGGTCTTTAATTCCCTGTTCGCAGTGCCTGTTGATATGCTTCCGCCGTCGCCTCGGCGATTCGCCGATGCGTGAAGTGGTCGAGAACCCGTTTCCGACCCCGCTCGCCTAGCTCTTTCCGCATTTTTCTGTCGTCCATCAGCCGGCACATGGCCTCCGCCAAGGCATGTCGATCATTCTCCTGGACTATCAGGCCGCCGGCCCCGATGACATGCGGTATCTCGCCCGAGGTGGACCCAATCACCGGGACGCCGGACGACATGGCCTCGATCAGTACCCGGCCAAACTGCTCTTTCCACTTCGGGAGAGTCACAGACGGCAGGATGACCACGTCCAATGCGCGCATGAGCGCCGGCATGTCGGTCGAAGGAAGCCTGGGGCGGATTTCCACCCGTGCACTCAGCTCCAGGCTCTGAATCTTGGTTTCAACCTCTCCTCGAAGGGGACCGTCACCCGCGATGATCATGCGGGCGGAGTGCGGCAGGGTTGAGAACGCTTGGAGGGCGAGGAGCGGCGCCTTGCCCGGCACCAGACGATTGAGAAAGCCGACCGTAAACGGTCGCCTAGGTCTGGACGACGGGAAAAACAAGTCCGCGTCGACGCCAAACTGTGGGATCACGACGACTCGCCGTGAGAACCCCTTTTCGTGCAGCACCTTGGTCGCATCTTCGTTGCCGGCGATGGCGAGAGAAGACCAACGGTAGACGGCTCGCTCCAGGTCTGAGAACGGCGGAGGATAGCGGAGCATAACGTTTTGCCAGGTAAAAAAGATGCCGGCTGCATTGGCCCTTCTGGCGGAAAGAAGTCCGAGGAAGGTCGCCAGGTTATACGGTTCCTCGTCCATGTGCACAATGTCCGGCTGGATCTCTCGAATCAGGTGGGCGAGACCCGAGTAAAAGTGAAGATGGAAGTGTCCGTTGAGTCGCACCGGAAGAACTCGAAGGGCATAAGAGCCGTTCGCTTCCTCCAATTCTTGAACTGCACCACCCTCGTGCCACGCGGGGGGCGCGACCGCAACCACCTCGATTCCTAGCGCGTGGAGCTCTTCTAGCTTTCGCCGGTACAGCCGGTTCACGAACGCTTTGGAGACTATGAGCGCCTTCATCGCTCTAGGAGACCTCTGTAAACGGTGACGGTTTCGGCGGCGGTTTGCCGCCAGGAGAATCTTGCGGCTCTGCCAGGACCTGCCTCGCCTAGACGTTTCCGCTCAGCCTCCGACGAGCAGACCTGTACGATCGCTTCAGCCCAACTGCTCACGTCGTCCGGAGGCAAGAGCAAGGCGGCACCTCCCGCCACTTCCTGGAGACTGGTAGCGTCCGAGGAGAGTACTGGCGTGCCGCACGCCATGGCCTCCAGGATCGGCAAACCAAAGCCCTCATACCGAGACGGAAAACAGAAGGCGACGGCTCCTCGATAGAGGGCGGGCTTGTCTGCCTCGTCCACGATTCGGAGCACCAGAACGTCTTGCTGCACAGAACTCTCCTCGATGAGCTTGGGGATGTCGAGGTAAAGCCGGTCGGGTCGAGGAAAGTCCGCGACGACTACAAGCTTTATGCCTTCGCGACGTGGAGCTCCGGCAGCTGCCCATGCTCTGATGAGTGTCTCGATGTTCTTGCGTCGCTCCGCGCCGCCCAGATAGAGCAGGTACTTCTCCGGAAGCGAGTAAGCGGCGCGAAGGCGCTCTGCCTCTCCAGGCTCAGGCTTCGCGTTGAAACGCTCATCCGCGGCCTCGTATGTGACACGGATCTGGTCTTCGGGAATGCCGAGCAGTCGAACTATGTCGCGCTTCGAATGTTCAGAGACGGTGATGATAACTCCGGCGCGCCGGCACGTGGCACGCATCAGGCGGCTGTACAAAGCCGATTGCCTGCTACGGTGATATCCCGGCACCGCAAGCGGGATCAGATCGTGGATGGTGACCACGACCGGAGCCGAGGAGATGACAGGCGCCGCGAAGGTGGGCGAGTGCAACAGGTCGCTCCCGCGTATCGCGGCGGCAGCGGGAAACGAGCCGATCTCCCAAAGAAGCTTGTCGGCCCGAGCTGCAAGACCACTTCCTCCGCTTAGTGGCGCTGCAGGGCTCGAGATGCGCTCGACGGTGACGCCCGGAAAGGGTTGCTTGCTCCACCGCACGAAGAGCCTGAAGTCCATGTACGGAGCCACCAGTGGTAGCCATCGGACAAGATTGGTGAGGTAGATGGCCGTCCCGGACCGTGGGTAGTCGAGCGGAAGTCCGCTGATGGCTATCTCACTCACGCACCCGCGACCTCTCTGTACAGCCCTTCAGTCGCCCGAGCCGCGTCGGCCCAAGAGAAGTTGCGGGCCCTGTTGGGACCGGCCTCTCGGAGCGTCTGGGCGAGATTGGCATCCGAGAGAACACGTTCAATTGAAAACGCCATGGCTTCCACATCCTCGGGATCGAACAACAGAGCTGCGTCACCCACTATCTCAGGAAGTGAAGACGTTGAGGCGCAGGCAACCGGGATGCCACACGCCAGCGCCTCGAGAGGAGGTATACCGAACCCTTCGTACAGGGACGGATAGACGAATGCATCTGCAGCTCGATAGAGCGCGAGTAGCTCCGGGTCCCCGGGCTCGACGAATAGCACTTTTCCAACAAGGTCGAGCTCATGCACTCGCTCGAAGATCGGCTGGTACAGCCAGCCCTTTCTGCCGGCGATGACAAGCCTGTGCTCGTAGCCCCGGGCCCTCAAGATCGCGAAGGCTTCCAAAAGGCGAACGTAGTTCTTTCGCGGCTCGAGTGTACCTACCGACAGAATGTAGGGTTCTTCTCCCACGAGCTCATGACTGAGAGCTTTCGAATCATCGCCGGGAGTCCCCGGCCTGAGCCAACTGCTCACGCCTTCGTGAATGACTTCGATCCGTGCAGGATCTGTCCCCAAGCGTTCGACGAGGTCCCGCGCGGTACTCTGCGAGACCGCGATGACTCGGGAAGCCCGCCGCACGGATCTGGGAACCACCGCCTCCAGATAGTCGCGCAGCGTTGGGTACGCGCATTGAGGCACAGTGAGGAAGGCCAGATCGTGCACCGTGACGATCGACGGCCGGCCCATGGTTGGAGGAAGCGTGAAGTCCGGCGAATGAAAGATGTCGAAGTTGCCCGTGATTAGCTGGACGGGTACGGGTAGGCGAAGGCGGTGCCAGAGGGCGTTCGTTATGCGGTCGGAGACGGGAAGCGAGCGCATTCGAAATCGTTCGTCCAAAGGAGGCAGTCCGCCCGGTGGATCTCCTCCGGAGCAGTAGAAGATTCGATAGCGAATGTCGTCGTCCCTGCCACTGAGCGCCCAGAGGAGCTCCCGCGTATATCTGCCGATGCCGGCTGTTTGACGCACAGCCGAGGTCGCATCGAAGCCGACTGTCAGCGCCATGTCAGACGGGATGCCGGAAGTGCGACCTCTTGCTCATCAGGTAGACGAGGAACCCGAAGAAAGCCACGCTGTAGTAACTGAGAACGCCATCCATCAGTACGACCGCGGCTGCATCCGGCTTTGGCACGCCGAGGTAGATGAGCATGCCCCCTAGCCCGGCCTGGACGATTCCAAGGCCCCCGGGGGTGAAGGGCACCGTCGTCAAAACGGCCGTTCCAAGTGCAAAAAACACCATCGGAGCGAGTGGAATGGTGGAGATCGTATGAGAGGTATGCAGGTGCAGAGCCAGAAACACTAGCTGGAGGCGCGTCCCCTCAAGAAACCAGATAAGAACCGTGACTGAGAGGAGCAGCGGCACCCGGCGGAAGCTATTGAGCGCGCCCTCCTCGAATGCTGTGTAGCGATCTTGGAACCTTGCCGGAATAAAGCGCCGGATCTGCGCACTGAACATCTTCATTGCGACTAGCGCAAAAATGCCGAGAATCGCCAGCAGGCCTCCGAGGAGGAGTATCTTGCCGATTCCCCCGAGTCGATCATGGAACACGAGGAACCCGGTGGCTGCCAGCAACAGGCCAAGGACCAGAATGTCGATGATGCGCTCGGCAAGCACAGTACCGATGGTCTTCGTCCAAGATATATGGACCCACAGCTTGGCGAGATAGGCACGGTAGAGGTCGCCGAGCTTCGCGGGCACGACGCAGTTGACGAACCAAGAGATGTAGATGATCTCACTGAGTCCTCGAATCGTCATCTCGTTCACGGCCGCCGATCGTGGGTCAGATGCGTACGCGTTTTTCAGCAAGATCTTCCACCGGTAGCCCCGTATTGGAAAGGTGGAGTAATAGACCAGGAACGCCCCGAGATACAGCCAGGGATTGAGGCCCCTAATCCGATGCCACAGAGCAGTAGGGTCGATCCCCGCTTTGACAACTACGACCACGATTACCAGCAGTGCGAATGCGAACGAGACAACGGTCTTCCAATTTCCCACTCTCCGAGAAATGGAAAGGGCTTCCTCCGCCTGCTCATCCGACGGTTCAGTCCATGCGTCGACGCGCCCGTCCTCCGGCGGTTGGGTGATCGGCAACCCTTCCGCGTCCGCGGCGCCTGGAGCGCCGGCCGAGTCGCTACTCACCGGCATCAAGCGTCAGGGACACCGGGATGAGCGCGACCAGCAGACCCATGAGAGCCGCCATACCGTGCACGTAGAGCACGTCGAACAGGTTGTGAGATGCTGTCGCCGCCAAAGCGCCAAGGACGCCGAGCAAAACTGCTACATAGAACCGGCCCGTCACCTGACGTAATGCGGCGAAACAATACCATAGCGCCGTCCCGATCAAAAAGGTGTATGCGAGCAAGCCGACGACGCCGGCTTCGGCCGCGATGTTTATGTAGTAATTGTGGGCGTGGTCAAGAGAAGCATACCAACCGCGTGGATGATAGCGCGGATACGCCGCCGAGTAGTTGCCGATGCCGACTCCCAGAAGAGGATGCGAGGCGAACATTCGTACGCCGGCCAGCCAATGAGCCGCCCGCTCCACCGCCGAAAAATTTGCGTTTGTGACATTGCCGAATGAAACGTTACCCAAACCGACGGCGCTAAAAGCACGGTCGACCGGAACTGATGGGATCAAGTTGTATGCAGCCGCGAGCCCGCCAAGCAGAATGGCAACAATCCCGAACTTTATCGCCTCGCGCGCAGTGCGGCTCAGGAAGCCAAGAACCAGCGCAGAAGCAACCAGACCTGCAATCAGGCCGCCGCGTGACTGACTTGCCAGTAATGCGGTCGCGATGAGGACGGCCGAGACCGCGGCCAGCCGTCGCTCGATCTTGCTGGTCCCAAGGGCCGTCAGCGAGATCGCCATGGGCAGTGTCATGTTGAGAAAACCTGCATACGGGTTGGGCTGGTCGAATGTGCCGTAGGAGCGAAAGAACGGCCGGTGTGCTCCAAAGGCGGCAGGACCCAGCTGGAGCAAGAACTGCGCATATCCAAGGAGCGCCTCGCTGACTCCCGCGGCGATCAGCACGATGACGATCCATCGCAACGTGCTCCGATCGCGAATGAATTGAGAGGCGGCGAAATACACCACCGCCATTTCAACCCACTTGAGAATTTCGGGGGCGGAAGCTTTCAGATCACTTGCCTGGGTCACTGAAAGCGCGATGGCGGCGAGAAAAAAGAGTACGTAAGGCGTCCAAAGGGTCCGGGTAAACGGGTTGGCGCGGTCTCGCGAGGCAACGGCGAGCCAGGCAGCTCCCACTACTGCAACCAGTCCCTCCGTAGGGGTTACCGGCGCGGCCCCGGCGTGAATTTCCACACCACTACCCCACGGAATGGAGATAACAATGAGCACGAGACCTACGGCGGGGAAGCGGAGCACTAGCACAGTCGCTACGACGCCGCTTAGCAGGGCGATCGCATACGTCAACGGCAGGAAGGCGAGGCAGGCCATGGCGACCAGTGCCGCACCAAGCAGCAGCAGGCGAACCACTAACCACTTCTTTGCAGTCGATTCCCACTCCATGGCCGCCGAGGCTGGTCGGGCCGAGATCACGCCGACCCCTCCGTGACGTGCTCACGGCTGCAGAAGAGGACGAGCGCGCAAAGCATCCAAAACAAAAGGGATAGATCCATAAGAAAGTATGAGTTGTCCACGAGCCCGTGGAGCAGGGAGGCAAGCATGGCCCCGGTTGCCCCGAGCAGCAAGACGCGCGTCCGACCTGCAAGGCTCCTGCTCCACGCTCCGAAGACTTGGCGCCAGAAGACGACTTGCAGCCAAACAGCTGCTACTAGTCCCAGGATCCCAGTGGACAGCCAGAAATCGAGCACCTCCTGATGGGGGTGGGACAAGCAGGGCTCGTCGGAAGCATCTTTCTCGTCAAGGTACCCCAGCCCCCGACAAGGCGAGTAGAGCTGTTGACGCTTCCTCGGAGCGTAGTAGTGGCCGAAGTTATCAGGGCCGATTCCAAGGACCGGATGGTCCCGGATCATGTGTATCGATGATCGCCAAATATCAATTCGCTTTTGGCCGGTTTGCGCGTGGCCGGCCTGCAGAAGGTGTACGACAGAATTCGCCTTAACGCCGGCGCCAAGACCGGCCAGTACAACCACTACCAGTGACGCTACGCGGGTCCAACCAGGACGCAGCGCCATCAGAACGACGGCTGAGGCAGCGACCGCAAACCAGGCGCCTCGTGAGTACGTATAAGCAAGCGCCACAAACAGCAGGAGGCCACCGGCAAGCATTGGCCAACGCTCGACTCTCCTCCAGGAACCGAACAACACGAAGGCCAGCCAGAACGGTAAAACCCTGTCCAGCAGCAGACCGAGGTTGTCGGGGCTGCCGTAGAAAGCTTTGACCCGCAGCACCGAACTCCTAGGCACGAGAGACAGGCCGCTCCCGGTGAGCAGCTGGACGATGCCGACGCACGAGAGGAAGATGCCCACAGCGACAAATGTCGCAACGAGAAGCATCCAATCGGCTCTGCAATCCACGAAGAGGACGAGAAGAGCGAAAAACAGCACTGGCTCGAGCACGAGTTGATAGAGCGCTCGGAAGGCGAGATGGTGCTCCACGGCCAGAACGCTGCTCAACGTCGCGGCAAGGACGAAAAGCACGACCGGCGGAGTAAACGGCGACAAAAGCAGACGATCCCAGTTGGGAATCAGCCGCGGACGGATCGCGGCCCGAGCAGCCAGCGCAATCACGGAAACGGCAAGGAATACTTCCTGAGGCGCCGGCTGAAAATGACTGATGTGCTTAGGGTCCATGAAGAAGGGCGCAGAAGCCGGGACCAAGACAAGTGACAGGACCGGTTTCCAGAGCGCCAGGCACACGGTTATCAGCAGGGCGAGGAGATAGAGAGGAGCCCAAGGAATCACATAAAAAAGAGACCCGCTGGTGAGAAGGGCGACGACAGCGATGATGTCGTTTCGCTCGACGTCATCAAACGTGTGGGCGCGTATCAACTCGTGAAGGCCGCTCGAGGCAGCGCTACCCGGCGATCCAGCGGTCGACGTCACGCCGATACTGCAACAGTTCGTCACGTTTGAAATACAGGTCGATCTCGTATTCCGCCGTTTCCTGGGAATCGGAGCCGTGGATGAGATTTTGTCCGATTTCAAGCGCGTACTCACCACGGATGCTTCCAGGATCAGCGGTGACGGGATTCGTGGCGCCCATGATTCCGCGTGTCGCCTCGATAGCGTCAGGACCCTCGACAACTGCTACAACCACAGGGGCCGAGGTGATAAAACTGACCAGGCCCTCATAAAACGGCTTGCCTTGGTGAACCGCGTAATGGCGTTCCGCGAGAGGCTTGTCTATCTGAATCAGTTTCAGTCCGACGAAGCGCAAGCCCTTCTGTTCGAGTCGACTGAGAATGACGCCTGCCAGTTGACGCTGGACTGCGTCCGGCTTGATGATGACGAGCGTTCGCGGGACATCGGCCATGAACGTCCTCCAACCGTATAGTGATGTGCCTTCGGGGAGCACATGGTCATGCTATGCGTTCTAGCAGACGAGGTTCGGCCCCGGGCCCCACGGCAGCAATGCGGGCCAGGCTCGGGTCGAGATACAAACGTGCTATCCGCTTCACATCTGCTTGGCTAACCATCTTTACGGCCTCGATAGCCTGCGCAGGCGACACCACCTCGTGGTGAAGGCTTTCCTGACCGCCAAACCAGCTAGCGACACTGCTACTGTCCTCCATTCCCAGCCACATTCGTCCTGCGTAGTAGCGTTTGGCTCGGTCCAGCTCCTCGGAAGAGACCCCGCTGCGTCGCACGCGCTGCACCTCACGGACCATACCGTCCAGCGCCCGATCGAGTTTTGAGGGGTCGGTTCCGAAAAAGAGGACAACCGAGCCGGCGTCCGTGTAGTGGACCGAGTAGGCGTGAGTCTCATAGACCAGGCCCGCTCTTTCACGGAGCGACTGGAAGAGCCGGGAGCTGCCTCCGCCTCCAAGGATAGTAAGCAAGAGGTCCAGGGCCCAGCGATCCGGGTGTCGTCTTGCCATGCCCGGATAAACAAGACAGAGATTTATCTGCTCTGTCGGCTTCTCCGCTCCTCGAAATCGATCCCCACTGTGCACTGCCGTAGCGGCCGGGACCGGGACTGGAGCTTCAACCGGCTGCCAGCCATCGAAGACCTGGGTCGTCAGGTTTAGCGCGGCGCGACGACTAATTCCGCCCGCGATGCTCACGACCGTGTTATTTGAGCCGTAGTAGTTGGCGAGGTGCGTCATCACGTCACGCCGTCGGGTTGCTCCAACGCTCTCTCGCGTACCCGCGATTTCACGGCCCAGCGGCTGATCGGGCCACATGACCTCGTCTGCCAGGACATGAACCCAGTCTTGTGGGTCGTCGGCGGCCATGCTCAGCTCTTCCAGAATCACGTTCGTTTCGACTCGGACATCTCGCGACCGAATCAAGCTTCGTCTAATCATGTCGGCAAGCACGTCCATGCCCAGGGCAACTTGATCCGCGGAGACCTTGACCCAGTAGACGGTCGTCTCCTTGTCGGTGCTGGCGTTCTGTATGCCGCCAATGCCGTCTATGGCGGCCGATATTGCGCCGCGCTGAGGGCGGGTCGAGGTTCCCTTGAACAGCATGTGTTCGGTGAGATGTGAGATGCCCGCATTTCCATCCGACTCGTGGCGCGATCCAACACCCACAAACACCGCAATCGTGACCGATCTCGTTCCCTTCATCGGGACATGGATTACACGCAGTCCAGGAGGCAATATCTCTACCGCGTAATCCACGCTAGAAAACGCGGACGATCGACAGGGAAACGGTCTCCAAGCGGATCACCCGCAGCCCGCGCCACACAACTGATTCGACCAGTCGCGTAGAAGCTGTTCGATGGAGGTGTGGAACACGCGCTGGGTGGCCACGTTGTAGTCGCTGACTCGGTCTTTGGGTTGTGCGGCCAGCAGGTAGTAAAACTTGCCGAACGGTCGGTAGCCAAAGCGCAGGATGAGGTATTTCACGAAGGAGCCGGCGAGCGAGTACGCGTACCCTGGGTCCGCCGCGTCGAAGCCCGTATCAGGGAGCATGCTGATCAATTTGACGTTGCCGATGGCAAATCTAGCGCAGGTGTCCAGAGGCACGTAGGCAACTTCCGAGCAGTAGTCCGACTGTCTCGGATCCACTTCCTTGTCCTCGAGCGCAACCGCCATTCCCTCCGCTATGAACAACGGATCGGTGTAGCGAGGGGGTTCCATGACCGTCTGATATACATGGATCGGCTCGTGGAACGACACCCACTCACTGGTATGAATAGTCGGCGGCAGAGCCCCTTGCACCGTGCATCCCACGTTGTCCGGATTCGAGCCGCAGAATCGGCTGGTCCACACAGCTATTAGCCTCTGTTCGGGATAGAGATAGTAGGCGGCACGCGGAGGCAGCTTGACGCCAAATTTTCGAGCGAAGACGGCTCGCTGATATTCGAGGTCTGCCAGACCGGTCTTGTCGGCCCCGACCAGCTGATACGGACTGTGATAGACGATAAAGTGCTTGGTTCGGGAAATGGTCCAGTTAACATTTCGATAGTTCGTCCCGTGCAGGCCGGAGATCGTTCCGACAATCCGAGCGCCCCGCGGTCCCGAGGAGAACTCGAAGAGTCCGTAGGACGGCACTGAGCGGCGGTCTCCCGAGAACCTGGCCGTCACGGCGAACCGTCCGGCACCGAGCGGTTGACTGGCGATCAGGTCAACACGAAGCTGGCCGCCAGCATCCTCTTTCCAGAATCGCAGCGTGCGTACGTACTGGGCGCGCAAGGGAGCTGAGGCGAACACACTGCCAACGCGGTTCCAATCACCGTATCCGTAGCCCGCTTGAATCGTCTGGAGGTCCGACTCAATTGCCTTGACGGAGGCACGATCTATCCGGCCATGAGCGCGCAACAGTTTTGGAGTCGAGTGGGGAAGGGGCTGCGGCGCCGCCCCTTGAGATCCGCAGCCGCCTAGCAACAGTGCGAGTGTCAATCCCAAAGGTGCAAACGATCGCAAGATCAAGCCTGGCACGAACTGATGCAGGAAAGTGACCGAGTGACTCCCGCGCGAGGACCTTTAAGGCAGCTTCGGCTTGATGTCCTGATCATATTTGGGAAACTTGCCGCTCTTCTCTTTGTCGAAGAGGACTTTGCCGTTGCGATACACGATAAAGCGCCCGTCGTCGAATGGGCGGAGTGTGAGAGAGTCGAGATCCGGCTCAAAATCTCGCATGACATCGGCCACCAACCTGGAGGCCACAGGGTAGTACTCTCAAGCGCGGCAATATTGGATTTCAATGTCCACGAGAAACCTTCTTGGAGAACGGCGCGTGCTACCTGTTTCACAACACTCTAGTACGAGTTAGGGATGCTGCAGCGTGACCCGTGCCAGCCAAATGTCGGTTCGCAGCTGGACGCGCTTCTGGGTGTCTGCCCACACAACATTCAAAACGTCGTGTGGTCCAACGGCGGCACCAAGGTAGTCGCCGAAAAATCGTCCGGGGCTCAGACATGTGCTGCCGGGCGGGATGTATTGAATGTCCGAAATGGGCGCAGCGTGAGCGCTGATCCTCTGATTGACATATAAACGCGGGTGCACCGTCCAACGAAAACGGGCGGCATACACTCCCAGGTCCCACCAGCCCGCGCGCCTGTCATAAAAGGCGAGAGCGATGGTCCCGTCCGGGTAGGCACTTATCGCAGGCATGAAGCGGTCGTGGTTTCTCGAGTCGCTGATGCGACGCGGGACAGCCCACGAACGTCCTCCATTGGTCGATCTCGTCATCACGATATCTGCGCTAACATTTCCGCGGCCATAGTTCTTGGCGACCTGTGCCCAGCTGAGGTAGATCGTGCCGTTACTGGCCGAGGCTGCCGCGGGCAACGTCAAATTTCGCAGCGACCCTGGTTCGGCCATGCGCGGAATGCTGGTGAACGACGCCCCGACCTGATGTAAACGTCCAAACCTGGCTCCGTCATCGGTCGACACTCGATAGAGGACGCGAGCTGGGTTCGTCCTCGTAAGGCCTCGGTCGGCTGTCGAGGCCCAGAAAATATAGATCCGCCCGTGTTTGCCTACCAGGGCGATAGACCCGGAGTTATCGGCGGAGGATGTAAAGAGGGCAACCGGGCCTCCGAAGGTGGCTCCGCCGTCAAGGGAACGGGCGACCATGATCCTGCTCTTGTTTCCGAAGAACTGAGTCCACGACGCAAAAAGGTGCGACTTCTTGTGGGGAATGCTCTCGACCGAAAGAAACGGCTTATCATTGGCGTTGCTGATACTCACAATTGTCGAGCTGTCGAAGGAACGTCCTCCGTCGAAGGATCTGGAGACCGCGACCGCCGAATGGCCCGACGACGAGCAGTAGCTCGGAGATTCAGCCAAATAGCCGTAGAAGACGGTTCCACTGCCGGCTATAGCCACGCTGGGATCGGCGCCGTCAACATATCCAGCAGGGAGAGGAATTGTTCCTTGCTGAAACGAGTGACCGGCGTCATGACTTGTGAAGTACGCCACCGGGTAGCGCCCGCCTACGGGCACGTCGTAGTTAGTATTCGTTCCCACCACAATCGTGGATGGATGAGACGGATCGATCGCCACGTACGGCTCTGTTCGGTCGACTGAAAGCAGCAGATTAGCGGGAGAGGCCTCAGAGCTCGCTGCCGTTTGATAGCTGATTGCGCTGCCTACGACGATGAGCAAGATACGTCCGAGACGCCGGGCAGACATGAGGCCAGCATAGGAATGAGAGCGAGACCTGGTCAACCAAGCGGGCGCGGAGCGCCGTGAGGGTCTAGACCGCGACACGCCTCCCCGCTAAAGTGGAGTCGAGCACGGCAGGGAGGTGCGCATGACCGAAGCTCGAGAGTCGCGACTTGACTACGAGTCGGCTCTGCGTGTTATCGGGCGCCATCTCGACACCGAACCGACCTACCATCTCAGTCTTCTGGAAGTCAGAGACGGCTTCACCGTCCGTTCTCACCCGTCCAGGTTTCGCTCTGACGCTCGCACCTCTCAATTCACGTGGGATCGCCTCAACGATCTCGTCATCTTTCACATGGCCGGGCGCGGCTGCCTGCGGCGCCGGCCGCGCCACAGCGGAATCTGGGCTAATTTCCCCAACGGTCACGAGGATTTCTTCAGGGCATTGGGACACCAGCTCGACGACGAGCAGGGGACCAGTCTGAGCGTCGAGGAGCTTCCCGATGGGGTCGGAGTCTCTTACATGCGGCCGGCCAGAGGTGATGGACTGGGGAACGAGAAGGCGCACACGGTTCTCGCCTATGCCGACATCGAGCAAATGCTTGAAGTGGCGAGGCGCCGTCGTCAGTCGCCGGAGACCGAGTCGAATTCGCTGCAGGAAGCTGAGTGACGCTCAGCTTTTCCCCCTCGCGGACTCTCGAGCTCAGGCCGTACCAGGTAGAGGCTCTGGCTGCCTGGGAGTCGGCTTCGAGGCGCGGCGTCATCGTTTTGGCTACCGGTTCAGGGAAGACTGTCGTCGGCGCCCGAGCGATCGCCGATGTAGCTGAGCGGACGCTGATCCTTGTGCCCACAATCGACTTGCTCAAGCAATGGGAACGTGCCCTTCAAGACGCGATCGGAGCCGGACCGGATCACGTCAAGCTGGGTTTCCCGGGAGACGATGGGAGCACGCAACTTCGTTTGCTGCCTTGGGAGCCAACCGACATCCTGATCTCCACCTATTCGGGCGCCACACGGCATCTGGACCAGCTACATCACTTTGGGCTTCTGATATTTGATGAGGCCCATCACCTCCCCGCCCCCATCTTCAAGACAATCGCCGAACGCGCCTCTGCCCCGTATCGCCTTGGACTTACCGCGACTCCGAGTCGCTATGACGGTGCCGAGCGCGATCTCTTGACGCTTATCGGGCCTGTAGTATTTCAGAGAGATGCCGGTGAGCTGAGCAAGCACTATCTTGCACCGCATTCGATTTCGCGAGTCCTCGTCGACCTGGAGCCCGACGAACGCGTCCTGTACGAAAGAGGCTGGCAGCAGTACATCAATTACGTGCGGAAGGCGCGGCTCCGTATGCCTCAGGGCTACAGCCAGCTCATTAAGCGTGCCGGACGGGACGGAGCTGCGAAAAAGGCTCTGGAAGGCCATCGTGAGGCGCGCGAGACTGCACTGAGCGCCAGGGCCAAGGTCGCGGCGGTCAAGCGCATCCTCGACGGCCATCCGGATGAGCGCGCTCTCGTGTTTTGTCAGCACGTGGCGCTTGCCCGAAGGATCGGCGAACGCCTCGGCCTTCCAGTGATCACGCACGAGACTCCACGAGCCGCGCGGGCACTTGCGCTGGATGCTTTTCGCGATGGCGAAGCACCGGTGCTGGTGGCAACCAGCATCCTGGACGAAGGCGTGGACGTGCCCGATGCAAGCGTTGGCATCGTCGTTTCAGGAACCGCTCAGGCCCGTCAGTTCGTACAGCGCCTCGGGCGGATAATGCGTCCGGCTCCCGGCAAGGAAGCACGCCTGTACGAGATTGTGACGCGAGACACGCTGGAAGAACGGACGGCGAAGCGAAGACGCGCAGCTACAAACGCGAAGGTCTCAACCCCTGCTCGTTGAGAGGATCCAGCACTTTTCGGCACAAACGCCTGCCGCCATCTTCGGATGGTCGACCTGGATTGCCCAGGCCACAAAGCCTCTACTCCGTCGCCGCCCCTGCCACCTTGACGAGGGGGACAGGCAGCTACAGCATCTTTGCGCCGGAAATGAGAAGCACCCCAGCCAGGCTCATTCGCAGCGGCCCGCCGGGCACGTTGATGACCAGCCGGCTTCCGATTAGGACTCCGGGGATCGAGCCGAGAAGCAGCGAAAGCGTCATGGAAAGGTTCACATTGCCGGCCGAGAATTGCGCTATGGCGGCCGCGCTTACCAGAACTGCCGCGTGGAACACATCCGTGCCGACCAGGTCTTTCGTCTCCCAGCGCGGATAGAGAAAGAAGAGAGCCAGAATGATCAGAGTGCCGCTTCCGACGGATGTCAGTCCCACCATGAAGCCGACGAATGCACCGATGATGGGTAGCAGCCAGGGCTTCCGCTCACCCAGCATGATCACTCGATCTTGCACCGCTGTGCGGCCATGGTTCCATTCCTCAACCTTCGCCATGATGATGGGTCTTGCGGCCAGCACGACGGCCACCAGGATCAAAACCACTGCGATGCCGCGGAGAAGAAATGTGTTTACAAGATCGGGATTTGCTCGCTTTACGGCGGCGGTGACGGTTACGCCAAGGACGGTCGAGGGGACGCTGCCGAGGGCCAGAAGATACGCCGACCGACGGTGAACCGTGGCCTGCCGGTAGTGCATGGCTCCGCCAACGATCTTGGTTATGGCTCCGTAGGCCAAATCGGTCCCGACCGCGATGAGAGGCTTCACGCCCATTACCAAGACCATCACGGGCGTCATCAGTGATCCACCGCCCATTCCGGTGAGACCGATCAGAAAGCCGATCACGAGACCGACGAGGGTAAATCTCAAGTCCATGGAAGTTTCAGTCCGCGCTTGTCATTTGTAACAGATGTTACATCTAATGCGACTATCGCACAAGACTGGGCCTGAATGCGCTGAACACGACTCGGGTTCAGCGAAATTTAGATTGGGAGGTTCTCTGCATCCTCCGCACCCGACACACCACCGAGACGCTCGAACACGTCGTCGGGATCGGCTCCGCCGCGCTCGTCGCGCTCAGAAGCGTCGGCGGCGAAGCGCTCGAAGGCTCGTTCACACTTCTCTAGGATCTCCTCGACCTTGTCGGCACCCCCCGCCCCGAAGTAGTCCCGAGCAGAAATCTGGGATCGCCAACGCTTGAGCCGGCCCAGTTCGCTCTCCAACTTGTCGACATCCGGGAAACCGAATTCGTCGGCGTCGACCTCCTCCAACACATCTCGCAGAAATCGGGCGCAGGCTCGGTAAACCTCTCGGTACTCCGCCTCCCGCTCCTGTCGGAACCGCAGCACAAGCAGTGTGGCGCGCGCCTCGCTGAAAGTAGGGGAGACAATCAGATCGACTTCACCCTCAAATTCCTCGATGCGCGCGACGACCTCAACTAATCGCGCCTCGAGATCCCCTTGACGTGGAAGCACGGCAACGCCATCCCTCAGGTAGAGGGCCCCGAGACGCTTCAGCTCCCGCCACACGTATGCGCGTTTGCGAGACGGTTGGGACGGCAGGGTGTAGATCAAAAGTAGCCAGTCCAGATGGATGTCTCCCTCGCCTTTCAGCCTAACGGGGAGCTTGACCAGAGGCCAACATTAGATTGCCCCTGTATACTGATCCAGCAAGGATGAAGGTAAAAGCGCTGCGTGCGCTGTCCTTCGTG
>DHWR01000248.1:7057-16858 GCA_002413265.1 Chloroflexi bacterium UBA5177 | reverse complement strand
AGCTCAGGCTTGCGTCTACGATCATTTGACACTGAAAACGGGGACCGGAACCTGCCGGCCCCGGGCGAAAGCCTACCCAGAACAGGTCAAAGGCCGCGTCGAGAAGGCAATCTACGACAGTGCGCTCACCTTTGGCATTCCGTATGGCACGCTCCTCTCGATAGCTCGCTGCGAGAGCGGCTTGAACCCCCGAGCCGACAACGGGACGCACTTTGGTCTCTATCAATTTGCGCCGGCTACTTTCCAGCACGCCTCTCACGGGCTCCGCAAGGATACTGGCGTCGAGGCGAAGACGTACTGGAACTCGCTTGACGCATCATATGCGGCCGGCTACATGTTTGTGACGGGGCAAGCCTCTAGCTGGGCTTGCGTCACAGCAATTACGACCTATACCGGATAACAACTGCCGACGGACAGATGTCGGCAAGTACGCAGACATTGCACCTGGGAGAGCGCGCGACGCAGACCCTCCTGCCGTGCCAGATCAAGAGATCGGACATGCGGCCCCAGCTATCTCGTGGCACCAACTTCATTAGGTCCCGCTCTATCTTTGCCGGAACTTTTTCTTTTGTGAGACCCAGCCGCCCAGAGAGCCGCTGGACGTGGGTATCGACCGCGATACCCTCGTTAACCCCGAACGCGTGTGACAGCACCACATTTGCGGTTTTTCTCGCTACGCCTGGAAGTGTCAGCAACTCGCTCATCGTATGAGGGACCTCTGCCTCAAATCGCTCCAGGAGGGCGCCGCTCATGCCCTGAATGCTCTTGGTCTTGTTGCGGAAGAAACCGCATGAATGCACGATTGACTCGACCTCCTCAGGATCGGCTTCCACGTAGTCTTCGGCTGAACGATATCGTGCAAAAAGTACCGGGGTGACCTTGTTCACACGCTCGTCCGTGCACTGCGCCGATAGGATCGTCGCCACGATGAGCTCGAGAGGTGATTTGAAGTCGAGCCCCGTGGTGAGGCCGGCATAGAGCGGCTGAAGTCGCGTCAGTACCTCTGCGGCTCGCTTCTTTTTCGGAGGGAACCTCACGCGGTGGCCGCTTCGTAATACCGGCTCGAGGGGGACCGTCCGCTTGCCTCGGAGAGATACCGCGACGCCGCCACAACTCCCTCGAGAGACACGCCAGTCTCTATGCTCAAGCCCGCCAGCATGTAGAGAAGATCCTCCGTGGCGAGATTTCCTGCCGCGCCGGGCGCATACGGACACCCACCTAAACCACCCGCGGAAGAGTCGTACACGTGCACTCCCAACTGAAGTCCTGCCAGGACATTTGCGAGCGCTGTTCCGCGGGTGTCGTGAAAGTGCAGCGCCAGCCGTGATGGCTCAATGAGGTCCCCCAAGCTCCCAATGACTCGAACCACGTCGGAAGGAACCGCGACTCCGATCGTGTCGCTGATGCTGATCTCGTCTATCCCGAGGTTGAGAAGCTGTTTTGTCACCTTCCGCACTGCCGAGACTGGCACCTCGCCTTCGAACGGGCAGCCAAAGGCGGTTGAGACATAGGCTCGCGTCCACATACCGCGCTGCTTGGCGACACTGACGACGGGCGTGAAACGCTCGAGGGTCTCCGCGATGGAAGCGTTTGTGTTTCGCTTACTAAAAGTTTCGGAAGCGGCGGTGAACACCGCTATGCCGTCCAGGAGCCCGTCCCTGACTCTTTCCATCCCGCGTTCGTTCGGAACCAGTGCCGTGTAGCGAATGCCATCTCGACGGGTCAGAGCCGAGGCCACCTCTTGGGCGTCTGCAAGCTGAGGGATCGAACCGGGCCGGACAAAAGATGTGACCTCGATAAACGGCAAGCGCGCCTCGGCCAGGAGCTCGATAAAGCGCCGCTTGGTCGCCGTGGGAATGGAGTCGGCTCGGTTCTGCAGACCGTCTCTGGGACCCACTTCGTAGAGCGTGACTGCGGGAGGCAGATTGTCGAGAAGGGTCATTGCGACTTGAGCCTGACTAAGGGCTCGCCGCCGGGCACCATGTCACCTTCTCGAAAGAGAACAGCCTCGACGACGGCCGCTCGAGGAGCGACCACCACGTGCTCCATTTTCATGGCCTCCAGGATGACTAGCGGCTCGCTTGCCGACACTTCCTGGCCCGGGGTGACCAGTATCTTTACTAACGTTCCGGGCATCGGAGCCTCCAGCGCGCTGCGCCCGGAGCCGGCGCGCACTCCCGCGACATGCGTGGATTCGGGAACGGCATCCACCAGCCTGTATTGCTCGCCATCTACCGAGACCTCAAGTCCTGACGATGCATACTCAATCCGACCCTCGATCAGCGTTCCATCGACGACTAGCTCCACGACGCCGTCAGCCGCCTGCCGAACCGACGCAGTTTGCACGTCTTTTTCTGTGGCGGCTGTCCACACTCGTCCAGCTTCGGGACGTAGAATGACCGACCATTCCCGCGCACCCCACTCACATCGATACCTACGCTCGACACCGAAAGAGCGCCACGACTGCCTCCCTTTCCACGGGTCGGAGGACTCCGTTGATACCTCCTGAGAGAGCCTCGCCATCGAGGCGAGAAGTAGAACGGATGTCGGCAGACTGCGTTCTCGCTCCGGAACCCAAGTTCTCTCTAGGAAGGTGATATCGACATTCCCAGCCAGGAGGTGCGGCTCGCGAGCCAACCACCGAAGGAAACCGAGGTTTGTACTCACGCCCGAGATTCGATATTCGGAAAGGGCTACCTGAAGGCGTTCGAGCGCTTGCCGCCTGGTCTCCCCGTGGACCACGAGTTTAGCCAGGAGCGGGTCGTACAAGTGCGAAACCTGGTCGCCCGCCTGAACCCCCACGTCGTTTCGCACGCCAGGGCCTTCCGGTGGCACGAACTCTTTGAGCCGCCCCACGGACGGGAGAAATCCGTTCTCCGGATCCTCGGCGTACAGTCTCGCCTCGATGGCATGACCCTGTAACTGCACCGTTTCCTGACTCACGGGCAGGGGATCGCCGGAAGCCACATCTAGCTGCAAACCGATGAGATCGAGACCGGTCACCATCTCGGTGACCGGGTGCTCAACCTGTATGCGGGTATTCATTTCGAGGAAATAGAAGCCGTCGCCGGCAAGCAGGAACTCGACCGTCCCGGCATTGACGTAGTTTCCGCTGCGTGCCAGACGTAGAGCGGCCGCGCCCATGCCGGCACGTAGCTCAGCGTTCACCGCCGGTGACGGCGCCTCTTCAAGAACCTTTTGGTGCCGCCGTTGAACCGAGCAATCTCTCTCTCCCAGAAAAATGGCGTTGCCGTGATTGTCCGCTAAGACTTGGATCTCCACGTGGCGAGGCCTGACGAGCAGCTTTTCGAGAAACAGACGACTGTCACCAAAGGACGACATGGCTTCTCTTCGGGCGCCTTCGATAGCCGGCACGAGTCCGCCGGCGTCGGTCACGGGTCTCATTCCGCGCCCTCCACCACCGGCGGCTGCTTTCAGCATTACCGGATAGCCGATACGATCCGCTTCACGAGCAAACGCATCTTCACTCTGATCGGAGCCGTCATATCCGGGCACGACGGGCACCCCTGCGCGCGTCGCAAGTCCTTTGGCCGCAATCTTGTCGCCCATCAGTGTTATCACGTCGGCAGGTGGGCCGACCCAGATCAGTCCGGCGCTTTCAACGGCCCCTGCAAAGTCTGCGTTCTCGGCGAGGAACCCGTAGCCGGGATGTACGGCATCGCAGCCTGAGGTCTTGGCAGCGTTGAGCATGGCTTCGATATTCAAATAGCTCTGCGCGGGCGAGGCGGGTCCGAGGAGGAGGGCCTCGTCGGCGAGACGCACGTGCAACACGCCCCTGTCTGCTTCGGAGAACACGGCTACAGAAGTGATCTTCTTCTTTCGGCAGGTGGCAATAATGCGAACCGCGATCTCTCCGCGGTTGGCGATCAATAGTTTGTGGATCACCTCAGCCTCGGTCCCCGTCGATCCAGCCTGCCTGACGCTTTTCGAGAAACGCTCGGAGACCTTCCTGGCCTTCATCGCTCGTGCGAATGCGGGCGATGCCGGCCGTCGTGAGGTCGCGCAGTTCCTCGTCGGAAAGGAGACGAGCCTGCCGGATCAGCTCTTTGGCTGCACGAACCGCATTCGGCGCGCTTGACCTCAGCTCGCGAAGTTTCTCGCTGACGACGCTCTCGAGCTGTCCGACCTCCGCAACCCAATGAACCAACCCGATCCGCATGGCAAGCTCCGCGTCGAACCTCTCGGCCGTCAAGTAGAGCGCACGGGCCCAGCTCTCGCCAATTCGTCTCAACGCAAAGCGAGATATGACGGCGGGAATAATACCCAGCTTGCCCTCCGTGAAGCCGAAGACCGTCCCCTGTTCGGCAACGACCACGTCGCAGACCGCCATGAGGCCCATGCCGCCACCCAAACAGGCGCCATGCACCGCGCAAACCACCGGATGCGGACAGGAGTCAACGGTCGCAAACATCTCCGACATTCGGGTGGCATCCGCCAGATTTTCTTCTTGGGAAAGATCGAGGCTCGATCTCATCCAGCTCACGTCGGCCCCCGCGCTGAAAGACGGTCCATTTCCCCTCAGATGCACCGTTCGGACATCGTTCCGATTGCCCAAATCGCTAAAAGCTTGAGTAAGCTCGGCGATCATCGCCGGATTGAACGCGTTTCGAACGTCCGGCCGGTTTAACGACACGGTAGCGACCACCCCGTCAATGTGGACTTCGATCGTCTCTGCCATGCTCTCCCTCGCCAACGAGCGCTCAGCCGGGTCGATGATCTCGCTTTGTTCATCTTCCAAGGAATGCCGTGCGGCGCGCAATCAGTCCACGCCGCACATCAAAAATCCCCGATTTGACGGGAAAAAAGCGTCGGATAAGTACTCCCAAGGAAGAATTGTAATTCCCGGGAGGCACCCGTATACTTGCCGGCAGCAAACAACCCAGAGGGAGAAGGAATGCAACGGCGTCTCTACGTGCTAATGGCGGTTTCGGTGTTGGTAGCCGTTTGCTCCGCGCTCTCCCTGGTGCCCGCTCAAGGCGCGTCCCTCGCCCTCAAGCACACCACGAAAAAGGTCTGCAAGACAGTGAAGAGGAAGGTTCACGGGAGGACGAAGAAGGTGCGCGTCTGCCACAACGTAAGGCCTACAGCATCTCCTACAGCCATCAAGGCGCCGCCGAAGCCCCCGACTTTCACACCCACTCCGAAGCCGACTCGGACGGAAACCTCTACTGCGACTAGGACGCCGACCCCGACGAGCACGTCGACGGCGACTGCCACCGCGACGAACACCCCGGCACCGTCTCCGACAAATACGCCAAAGGCCGGTCCCGGGTTGCCGCCGGTCCCGACATTCGTTACTCCGACCGTGACTGCTACGGCTAAGGGCCCCACTCCTCCGGCCAATCCGCCGACGCCGACCAGAACCCCCCAGGGGCAGGCCACCGCAACCAATACGGCGCAGCCAACCGCGACGTCGACAGCAGTAGTAACTCCGACTCAGGCTGGCAACGTGCCGCCAACCAACACGCCTACTCCAATTCCCACCGCTACCTTTACTCCGGTCGTGGTCCCCACTCCAACGACCACGCCTGGAGCGGCGCCTACGCCGACCAATACGCAGGTCGTGCTTCCCACCCCCACCAACACGCCGTTCGTCTTGCCAACTGCTGCCAACACGCAGTTCGTTCTGCCCACGGCCACCAACACGCCGAGTCCGCTGCCCACCGCGACGAATACGACAGCAGCCGGTGGCTCGATCACCTTCTCCGGCAATTGCACCGATGCCGGCTCTTGCCAGAGCCTCATCGTTGGCTGGATCAACCAGGCACGCAGCACGTACGGCATTGCTTCGATCGGCTTCAGCGGCTCTCAGAGCTCCGGAGACGGCGTGTGCGTCGGGTCGACGGGACACTCACAGGCGATGGAGCAATCCGGCAGTATCTGGCACGAGCGCCGGGAGACTCCCCGCCATATACAAATCCCGCAAGCTTCCCCAATGACATCTGCGGCCACGCAGGGCTCTCCACCTACGGAGAGAATGTCGGTGTAGCCGGCGGCTACGGATCCTACGGCGCCGATCTGGCTAAGGTCATGGACGGCATGATGGCCGAGAACCCCAACACTCCCTCTGGATGCGCCGCCATCGCCCCCAGCACCAATCACGCATGCAACATCTTGCACGGTGCCTTCACCCAGGTCGGCGTCGGCATAGCCTTCGGCCCCTACTTCAGCCAGACCTCCCCGTACCTCACCGAAGACTTCACAGGCTAGCCAGCGTCGCTGGCTCTTAGCTGCGCTTGGCTGCAGCGCGCGCGCATTTGCATTTGTCCGCATCCAGCGGTGCTGCCTACCAATAACTGACGTTTGCTAGTGAGCGACGACTGCTTTGCCGCACTATGCTCTTGGATACGGGTAACTCGAAGCCGCACCCCCGCCCACATATGCCGAGTGTGGGGAAACGCCGGCTCTCTTCCTCCCGTGAAGCGCAACTAAGAGCGAGCAACGCCCGCCTAGATGCGGGGAACTGCCAATGCTCGAGCAGCAGCCAACCGCAGTTAAAAGCGGGCGACGCCCGCCTACATGCGGAAGACGCCGAAGGTGGTTGGGGGAATGGGGGCATTTAGAGCTGCTGAGATGCCGAGGGCTAGAACCATTCGGGTATCGGCGGGTTCGATGATGCCGTCATCCCACAGGCGAGCGGTGCTGTAGTAGGGGCTTCCTTCCTCCTCGTATCGGTCGATTGTGGGTTGCTTGAAGTCCTCTTGCTCTTCCGGGGTCATCGACTCTCCGCGAGCCGAAAGACCGTTAAGCCGGACTGTCAGCAGCACGTTCGCCGCCTGCCGCCCGCCCATCACCGATATTCGAGCGTTAGGCCACATCCAGAGCTGACGCGGCTCGTACGCCCTACCGCACATGGCGTAATTGCCGGCTCCAAAGGACCCCCCAATGATCACCGTGAACTTTGGGACTTGCGCATTGGCAACCGCCATGACCATCTTGGCCCCATCTTTCGCGATGCCGCGGGTCTCATACTCTCGGCCGACCATGAAACCGGTGATGTTCTGCAGGAAGACCAGCGGTATGCGCCGTTGACAGCACAGCTCGATGAAGTGCGTGCCCTTGAGCGCGCTTTCGGAGAAGAGGATCCCATTGTTGGCAATAAGCCCGACCGGGAACCCCATGATGTGCGCGAAGCCGGTCACTAGAGTGGCGCCGTACAGCACTTTGAACTCGTCGAAGCGGCTACCGTCCACAATGCGCGCGATTACTTCGCGAACGTCGAAAGCTCGGCGGAGGTCGTCGGGCACGACGCCGTAGAGCTCGCAAGCATCGTATATGGGTTCTTCAACCGGGCGGAGGTCCCATGGCAGCTCTTTGCGCCGTTGCAGGTTCGCAACGATGCGGCGAGCCACCCCCAAAGCCTCTTCGTCGTCCTCGGCCATATAGTCGGTGACACCAGAGATTCGTGAATGGACCTCCGCCCCTCCAAGATCCTCGGCGCTGACCTCTTCTCCAGTCGCCGCTTTGACAAGCGGAGGGCCGCCCAGAAAAATGGTTCCGGTACCTCGCACGATCACCGCCTCGTCGCTCATGGCCGGGACATACGCCCCCCCGGCCGTGCACGAGCCCATCACGACCGAGATTTGAGGAATACCGAGGGCCGACATGGTCGCCTCGTTGTAAAAAATGCGGCCGAAGTCGTCTCTATCGGGGAAGACTTCGTCCTGCAGCGGAAGGAACGCGCCGCCCGAGTCCACCAGGTAGACGCACGGCAGCCGGTTCTGCTGGGCGATTTCCTGTGCCCGCAGATGCTTTTTCACCGTCATCGGGAAATATGTTCCGCCCTTCACGGTTGCGTCGTTCGCCACGACGACTACCTCCTGGCCGGATACTGCCCCTATCCCGGTTACAATGCCGGCGCTCGGCGCTTCGCCGTCGTACATCTCCCAGGCGGCAAGCGCTGAGAATTCAAGGAATGGCGAGCCTGGATCCAGAAGCAGGTCTATGCGCTCCCTCGCCAGCAGCTTATTGCGCGACCTGTGGCGCGCTTCAGCCTCACTTCCGCCACCGGCCTGCACGACCCGTAATCGATCGCGGAGGGTCCCGAGAAGGCTCTGGTAGGCGGACTCATTCTGTTTGAACTCGGCGCTGTCTCGCCGAACGTGGGTCTCGAGGACCGTCATGCCTTCTCGCCGCGAAGATGGAGCGCTCTGGCCAGCAGCCGCCGGCGACCCAGCTCTACGTCATCTCGCTGCAGTGCCTCGCCAATGCGCTCCACGAGCCGTTCCCGCGCCATCTTGTCGGCCTGAAGGATCGCCCGTGCGATGGCCTTCGCTTTGGAACGTCCGTGGCAGTTGATGACGATGCCGTTGACGCCGAGTACCGGCGCGCCACCGTACTCTTGATAGTCGACGCGTCGACGCACTCGATTAAATGCGGGGATCAGCGCGGCAGCGGCAAAGCGTCCCCAAAAGTCTCGCGTGATCTCCTGGCGCACCATGTCGAAGAGGAATGTTCCGGCGCCTTCGATGCCCTTCAGTAGCACGTTGCCGGCGAAGCCGTCGCACACCACAACATCCACGATGCCGTCGAAGACGTGGTTGCCTTCTAGATTGCCAACGAAATCTAGGTCCAGCTTGGCAAGCTGCTCGTGTGCTTCCTTGACCTCTTCGGTGCCTTTCGACTGCTCCGTTCCGTTGCTGAGCAGAGCCACGCGCGGCGCCTCAACTCCCCTCGCAACCCGAACGTACACCTCGCCCATCACTGCGAACTGCACCAGGTTGCTGGGTTTGACCTCGGGGTTGGCGCCGATGTCCAGGATGAAGCAGTCGCTGGCCTTGGTCGGAAGCATGCTCCCAAAAGCGGGCCGATCGATGCCCGCTTGACGCCCGCACTCTAGAAGAGCCACGGCCATGATTGCGGCGCTGTTTCCCGCGGAAACCATGGCGTGCGCCTCGCCTGACTGAAGAAGGCGCGTGGCCACGTGAATTGAAGAGTCGTCTTTTCGCCGTACTTGCCTGATTTGTTCATCCATGCCGATGGTTTCCGAGGCATCCTGAACGTCGAGCGCCGGCAATCCCAGCTCCGCCAGCCGAGTCAACAGCATGGCGCGCGGGCCCACGAGCACGACCTTCACGCCGCTGCTTGCGGCCTCGGCTGCCCCGCGCAAGACTTCGTCGGGCGCGTGATCGCCGCCCATGGCGTCGACCGCGACGGTACAGGAGCCGCTAGAACCGTTTAAGGACAAGGTGCCCGCTTTCCGTCCGAATTGACCTACTATACCGACTCGCACATATCAATTTGGTGCGAATACAACGCGCGCTGAGAAGAAGACGATCGGCGGACACGTTGGTCGTGATTGTGGACCCAGATGAAAAGCGTAGGATCCGGTCGTGCCGACCGGGTCCTTTGCGAAAGGCGCTGACCCGTCGCTCAGACGTCCAGGTTCTTTACATCCTTGGCGTGCGTTTCAATGAACTTTTTGCGAGGCGCCACGTTGTTACCCATGAGGACGTCGAAGATTTCGCTGGAGCGGACGGCGTCATCCACATCCACCCTGAGCAAGACACGATTCTGGGGATCCATCGTCGTCTCCCACAGCTGCTCCGCATTCATCTCGCCCAGCCCCTTGTAGCGCTGGACAGACGGATTCTTGGCCTTCGACTTCTTGATGAGATCGTCGCGCTGCTTTTCGGTGTAGGCATACTGCTTGTCGCGTCCTGACTGCACCCGATACAGGGGAGGCTGCGCGATGTAGAGGCAGCCCTCGTCCACGATCTCTCGCAGGTGTCGGAAGAAGAAAGTCAGCAGCAAGGTTCGGATGTGCGCGCCGTCGACGTC
>DHWR01000248.1:4200-6831 GCA_002413265.1 Chloroflexi bacterium UBA5177 | reverse complement strand
GCGCCGTCGACGTCGGCATCGGTCATGATGATGATCCGCCGGTAACGCAGCTTATCGATCGCAAAGCGATCTCCAATGCTGGTTCCGAGTGCCGTGATCATGAACTTGATCTGGTCGTAGGACAAGATCTTATCGAGACGTGCCTTCTCGACGTTGAGGATCTTCCCTCGTAACGGCAGAATCGCCTGAAACACGCGGTCTCGGCCCTGCTTTGCGGTTCCACCGGCGCTATCACCCTCCACCAGGTAGAGCTCGCACTTTTCGGGATCACGTTCCTGGCAGTCGGCCAGCTTTCCCGGCAGGGTCATGCCGTCGAGCGCGCTCTTGCGCTGCACAAGATCGCGAGCCTTCCGAGCGGCCTCCCGAGCGCGCGCAGCAGTGATGCACTTGTCGATGATGCGGCGAGCGTCGCTCGGGTTCTCATCCAGAAAAGCGGCCAGCTGATCGTTAACGGTCGTCTCTGTCTGAGACTTGATCTCCGGGTTGCTCAGCTTGACCTTTGTCTGGGCCTCGAACTGTGGCTCTTGAAGCTTGACGCTGATGATGGCCGTCAATCCCTCACGCACGTCGTCGGCGGTCAGATTCGGATCCTGCTCTTTCAGCATTCCGGCTTTGCGAGCGTAGGCATTGAGCGTTCGCGTCAACGCCCCGCGGAAACCGGACAGATGCGTCCCGCCATCGGTGGTGTTGATGGCATTGGCAAAGCAGAACACCGTCTCGTTGTAGTCATCGGTGTACTGCAGAGCCACCTCGATAGTCGACTCTTCGAAATCGCGTGCCAGGTAGATAGGTTTTGGGAAGATGGCCGTCTTGTTCTTGTTGAGATGCCGTACGAAGGAGGAGATGCCCCCTTCGAAGTAAAAGGTGCACTCGCGCCCGGTGGACTCCTCCGACAGCTGAATGCGCAAGCCGCGATTCAGGTACGCCATCTCGCGAAACCGCTGCATCACCAAGTCGTAATCAAAGGTCGTGTCGGGGAAGATGTCCGGATCTGGTTCGAAGATCGTCTTCGTTCCGGTGCCCTGCGCGGGCCCTATCGACTTCACCTCGGTGGTTGGGATGCCCTTGGCGTATTCCTGCACCCAGCGTTTCTTATTGCGCTTTACCTCCACCCTGATCCAGGACGAAAGCGCGCAGACCACCGAGACGCCAACGCCGTGCAGGCCGCCGGAAACCTTATAGCCACGCTGCTCGAACTTTCCTCCGGCGTGAAGGCGAGTCATGACGACTTCAAGGGTCGAGCGACCTACTTTTGGATGTTTCTCGACCGGAATGCCGCGGCCGTTGTCCTCAACCGATACTTTGTTATCGGCATGCAGGACAACTTTGATGGTGTCGCAGGCCCCGGCCAAGGCTTCGTCGACACTGTTATCGACGACCTCGTGGACAAGCTGCTGGAGCCCCTTTTGGTCTGTCCCTCCGATGTACATGCCGGGCCGGCGGCGGACACCTTCGAGCCCTTCGAGGACTTGAATATCTGCGGCCCCATAGGACAGTATGCGTTGCTGCATGCGTACCCTTCCCCCTGTTTCCGGAGGGCGGATCAGGGATGGATTGTGTAGACGAGATTCAGAAAATTTGTCGATGGGCGGAGCCGCTGCAAGCGGCGCTCGGCCAGGTGCTCAGGAGCACCTACCGAGCGTGCCATCGACAGTGTCTGATTCTACCACAAATCGGCGTCAGTTCGCCATATTTCGACATGTTGACATTTCTCTAATTCTGCGCCCTACGGCGAGTTTACCTGAGCTTCCAAAACGCGCTAGGCTGGACCAGGATTCGCGCCCAAGGAGGCTCGTTATGCGCTTCTTGCTGAAGCTGCTCGCCTTGATAATCTTCGGACCACTGATCCTGGGCCTGCTGCTGGTTCTGGCCATCGTTGCAGCGGTCGGACTTCCCCTGCTCTACGAGGAGCTGATGGCGAAATTATCGGCTCCGCCGGGCCCGGAGACTCCCACCAGCGTGGAGCCGTAGCGGGACTGGTCGGGGTGCCCGGATTCGAACCGAGGACCTCCTGCTCCCAAAGCAGGCGCGCTACCAAGCTGCGCCACACCCCGCGTCCTTCCAGGGCAGGGAATGCCGGTGCCTGGAAGGGCTTATTCTATGCAGTCGTCGCGCAGCCGGTCAACGAATATTGGCGAGCTCAGGCGTGCGGAAAGAGACGTCGATACATGTCGCTCTGCAGAACTTCGTCGGGATCATACGCCCTCTTGAGCGCGACAAACCGATCCACTGACTCCGCTCCGAAGGCTTGAGCGGCCGTCTGATCGCTACCCACCAGACCGGACGCCGGCAAGACGCGCCCTCCGGCCGGCACGACCACCTCGTCCGTAAGTCGGTCCAAAGTGCGAGCGAGCGTCTTCTGGTTTGCCGCTGTGATGGGAAAGTGCAACGAGAGCGAATATCCGTCCATTGAACGGCTGAGCAACGACTTCGAAGCTCTATGCCGGCCGATGATCGTCAGACACGGAAATAGTCCCTGCGCGTGAGTACGCTTTAGCAGGGCATGAAACACGGGTCGAGCCATGGTTTCGGGTAGGAAGGGCTGATAGTCGATCACGCCGCCCGGCCTAAATGCCCGTTGCCACCCCGGCGCCTGGTCCTGGGCAAACAGGAATCTGGCGAGAGGCGTTA
>DHWR01000248.1:0-3972 GCA_002413265.1 Chloroflexi bacterium UBA5177 | reverse complement strand
GGGGTTCTGGTCGTCGTCGACGTGCGTCGCGATATGGACCACGCCGCGGCCTAATGCCGGACCTGTAGCGCATCCATCTATCCAGCCCCTCACATAATCTGCCCGCCCGGTCCACGCCTCGAACATGGCAAAGGTATCGCTGAGGTTTCGCGACCGCAGCGTCCGAACTCGAAGCAATCCAGACGAAACTGGCTTCATCTGCAGCCGCAAGCGAACGACTACTCCGATCAGTCCAAAGCCTCCGAGGGCGGCCCTGAAGAGCTCCTCGTTCTCAACCGGCGAGCATGGCAGGCAGCTCCCGTCCGGCAACAGTAGATCAATGCCTTCGATATGATCGGCGATGGAGCCTGCCTTCCAGTGGTTCTTGCCATGCGCGTCCAACGCCACGGAGCCCCCCAGGGTCTTGTGCATCGATTCTGGGACAACCGGTGGCCACCAGCCATCCTCGATGACGTGCCGCCACAGCTGCCTGACGGTCACACCCGGCTCGACCTCGACCCTGCCGGAAGATGGGTCCCAGAAAAGGACTCCGTCCATCCTGGACAACTCAACTGAAACGTTCTCGGCATTGAGAGCGGCATCGGCCAGACCCAGTCCCGTCCCCCGCACACTTACGGATCGTCCCGAGCTGCGCGCCGTCTCCATCACCTCTCGTATTCCGGTAACCGTGGCCGGGCGATAGACGTAGGACATGGAGCGCGACCCAAGACCCGGAGATTCCAGGGCTCGAAGTCGATGTATGGACAGAGCCTTGAATTCTTCAGCGACCACGTGTCGTCACACGTTGAGCCGCTGAAAGATAGGCGCCGGGATCGAGCGGATGGCAAACATGACCCATCGCCACCAGCTCGGGACGTACACCACGCGCCTGCCGGCTCCCGCCGCGTCAAGAATTTGTTGTGCGGCCGCCTCGGGCTGCGCAATCGGTACGAAGGGAGGTGTCGGAAATTGGGCAAGAAGAGGCGTGGCCACAAATCCTGGCTTGACGGTCGTCACCGTCACGCCCTGATGGGCCAAGCGATTGTGGAGCGCTTCGAGATAGGTGGTGAGAGCTGCCTTGGTCGCTGCATAGACGGGGCTGCCGCGTCGCCCGCGATCGCCCGCGATCGAGGAGATACCGATGATAGTTCCGGTGCGCTCTCGAGAAAAGCGCGCTGCCGCCTCGTTGAGCCAGGCGACCGCGCCCGAAAAATTCGTGGCTACCGTGTCCAGATCCTCGTCCGTCGGGTATTCGTTGGCGCCGACCACCGGTTGAATACCGGACGCGTACACAATGAGATCGAGGCCCTCCATAACCGTCACGATCTTTTGAAATAGGTCCGGCACGTCGTCCGTTCTACGCACATCTGACGGGTAGCTCCACGCCTGAGTATGGCCGTCTCTCGCGTTGATGGAGTCGCAGACTTCGGAGAGGGTTTCGGAGCGACGGGCTACCAGTGACACGGCCACACCCTCAGCGGCGAGGCGCTCCGCAATGCTGCGTCCGATGCCGGAGGAAGCTCCCACCACGATCGCCCGTTTCCAGCGCATTCGCAATCCTCCGGCCGCTACACGGCGATTAGTGCTTCAGTGTACGGTTCGATTCTCGGCGTTCCAGATGCGGGACTTCGAACCCAAGACGCGCCTACGGTCGCTCTCGTCCGGTTTTGGAACCGAACGCCGCGGCAGGACGCAGGTCCGCTCTATCTAGCCCTTAACCGCTCCGGATGCCAGCCCGGAGACGAGCCAACGCTGTGCCACCAGGAAGAGCACCGCGATCGGTATGGTCGCGATAACAGCACCCGCGGCAAAGTCATTCCAGTTTTGACCAAACTGCGCGTTCAGGAACCCGTAGAGGCCCACCGCAACCGTGTACTTGCCGCTGTCCGTTATCAGGTAATTGGTGAGGATGTAGTCGTTGTAGATCCCGATTGTCTGGAAAATGAATATCACCGCCATCATGGGCCGCGTGAGGGGTAGGATGACCTTCCAGAATGCCTGGAACTGAGTGGCCCCGTCGACGTACGCGGCTTCCTCGAGATCCCTTGGAAGACCATCAATGTACCCTTTGAACAGCCAGGCGTTGAACGGAATGCCGCCTCCCAGGAACACGACGATCAGGCCGCTCAGAGAGTCGAGGAGGTGGACGTAGTTCAGCAGGTAATACAGGGCCACGAACGACATCTGCGCTGGAAACATCTGGATCAGCAGGAGCGACATCAAGCCATACTTCCTGCCAAAGAAACGGAACCTGCTGAAGGCATACGCCATCCCGGTTACCAACAAAACCGAAAGGCCCGATGTCACGAGGCAGACGATGGCGCTGTTCTTCAGCCACGTTCCGATCGGCGTCTTACTGGGGTCGAACACGTTTTGGTAGTGCTCGAGCGAAACCGTCTGCGGGATAACGGAGGTGACGAAGAAGGTCTGCCCCGGAGTGACCGAGGCGTCGATCACCATCACCAGTGGAAACAAGATGACGAGGGCGAAGGCGATGATAATGACCCTACTGATCCACAGGAAGACGCGCTCGTCCCTGCGCAGCCGTTTCTTCGAGCGAACTCGCGAGAGGTCTATTCCGGTCGCTTGCAGTCCTCCGAAGGCACCGGTGACCGGGCCCGACATGGCACCGGTTTCTTGTTGCGGCGTTTGCTTCTCGATCATCAGTCCACCGCCTCAAAGGCCCGACTGTATTTCATGTTGATCAGGCTGAACCCTGCCACAAAGAAGAAGATGACGACGGCGTAGGCTGAGGCCAGACCGAACAGGCTCAGGTTGATGGCGAGCTTATAGGTGTACGTGGGCAGGATATCTGTGGCTCCGGACACCTTGCCGAGCGAAAACGGGCCCCCACCGGTAAGCACGTAGACCGCGCCGAAGTTATTGAGGTTGAAAGCGAACGTGCTGATGACTAGTGGCAATGTGGCCGAACGCAGCAACGGAAACGTGATCCGCCAGAAGCGGGTGAAGATCCCGGCGCCGTCGACCAAAGCCGCCTCCATGAGGTCGGTCGGGATGCTCTGGAGAGCGCCGAGGTTCGCGGTCATCATGAACGGATAGCCAAACCACAGGTTGACCATGATGACGGTAAAGCGCGCCCAGTTTGGGTCCGTGAGCCACGGAATCGCACTGATGTGAAGCTGATTCAGCAGCGTATTCACTGGCCCAAAATTGACGTTGAGCAGGCCGCTCCAAGCCGTCGTCATGATGGTGCCGGGCACGGCCCACGGCAAGATCAGGATGGTGCGATAGAAATTCCGTTCCGGCATGTTCGGATTGTTGAGGAGGAAGGCAAGGAACAGGCCCACAAAGAAGTTGATCGTGGTGGCGATAGCGGCAAATGCGACGGTCCATATGAGCACGCCAAGGAGCTCGCCACGTAAGTCCGACAAGATCGTGCGGAAGTTGCGTAGGCCCACGAAGTGGAAGCCCTCGACTAAGGCGTTGTGGCTCTGATCCCAGTTGGTAAACGCGACAAAAATCGTGAAGCAGATTGGAACGAAGCTGGCGAACACCATCGCCACCAAAGCTGGTGTGATGTATCCGTAGGCATAAAGGGACTCGCTAAAGCCCTTACGCCGGCTTCCCGAAGCCTTCGCTGCTACCGCCATCAGCGCCATCTCCTCCTCAATGAACAGCGCGGGCGGACCCATGCCCGCCCGCGCTCTGACTTACGGCGTGTGGTTAACCACCATGTGCCTTGGCAATGGCAGCCTTCACGTCCTTTTGCGACTGAGTTGCAGCGGCCTGGGGCGTGGCCTTGCCGAGTGCCACCTGCTGCCAGTCGGTTGCCGTCGGTGCCCAGACCTGCGCCATCTCAGGGATACCGGGGATCGGCGCCGCCGATTGGGCGGCAGCTGCGAGCTGCCTGGCCAGAGGGTCACTCTGCACCGTCTTTGACTTGAAGGCGCTCTTGAGCACCGGAATTCGTCCTGCCGCCTTGAACAACGGGAGTTCCATGTTTTGGGAGATGTACTTCAGCAGAGCAAAGGA
>DHWR01000182.1:998-3099 GCA_002413265.1 Chloroflexi bacterium UBA5177 | reverse complement strand
TGGCGAAACAGGCCCGCTCGTCCCTCGGCGTTGTCGGTCTCGACCGCCGCCATGTCGAGCGGCCAGGAACAGATGATCGGCCGGCCCTTTGCTCGGTTGTACCAGTAGAAGCCGGGCACGTCCTTCTTGCTGCCGTACATCAGAGCGCATTGGATCGCCGCCGTATCGCTCGGTGCTCCAGGCCGCCAGCGATGTAGCTGATGACCGGCGCCGAGTATTTTCTTCAAATGAGGAAGATGACCGGCGTCCATCGCTCGCGTTAAGTCCTCGTGCGACAACGCGTCGATCTGCAGGATCACGAAGCCTCGGCGGCGCCGCTCGATTTCGCTGTATGGAAGCTGCAATCGCCGAAGCGTAAGTCCGGCCTTGAGGGCGCCGACAGTGCGGCGCAGAGAAAAGCGCAAGGGTATACTCCGGCGACCAGGCGTCAAAGGCGCCCGATTGTAGCCAGCCAGGGTATGCCCTACAAAGGCGGGACTGACATGTTGCCGACACAAAATGAACGGCTCACCCATCTGAATGAGGCTGGGGAGGCTCGGATGGTCGACGTCACCGAAAAGCACATGACCGTCAGGGAAGCGACGGCCCATGGCCGCGTGGTGATGCAATCAAGGACGCTGGAGCTGATACGGGATCACTCGCTCGCCAAAGGGGACGTTCTGGCCGTGGCTCGCGTAGCGGGGGTCATGGCTGCAAAGCGGACTTCCGAGCTGATCCCGCTCTGCCACGGCCTGCCCGTCTCGTTCGTTGAGATCGAGTTCTCGCTCGACGAGAGCACGGCGTCGCTCGAGATCCTGGCGAGAGTGAGAGTCGAGGCAAGAACGGGCGTCGAGATGGAGGCCCTGACCGCAGTGGCGGTCGCGGGCCTAACCATCTACGACATGTGCAAATCGGTCGATCGTGGCATGAGGATCACGGACGTGCGTCTGACGCTGAAGTCGGGGGGCAAGAGCGGCTCCTACGAGGCCCTCTAACTCTCCGCGATTCCGTACTCATTCATCTTGGCGTACAGCATCCGACGATAGATGCCCAGCTGCTTCGCGGCCTGACTCCGATTGCCGTTAGCCAGATGAAGCGCAGCTTCTATGGCCTTTCGCTCCGTCTCCATGACGATGTCCTTGAGGGACATTCCGGCAGCCACCTTGTCGGCCACGCCGTCCGAGGCGTCGCCGTTCGACTTGCCTGGAGCTCCCGTGAAGACGATGTGAGCGGGCGTAATCACCTCATCACGGGCGAGGATGATGGCGCGATGCACGCTATTCTCCAGTTCCCTCACATTGCCCGGCCAGTTGTACTTCATCAGCTCTTCGAGCGCTTCCTCTGAAATGCGCGGAGTGTTATCGGGGGCGTCGCTGCGGTATATCTGCAGAAAGTGCTCGACCAAGATGGGGACGTCGTCCATTCGGTCGCGGAGCGGCGGCAGGTCAATGGCAATCACGTTGAGCCGGTAATACAGATCCTCGCGGAACCGGCCCTCCGAAACTTCATGGGCAAGGCTGCGATTGGTCGCGGCGATCACTCGGGTATCTATTTTTATCGGGGTATTGCTGCCGACGCGCTCGAACTCTCGCTCCTGAAGCACTCGCAAAAGCTTTTTTTGAGTATTGAGCGACATCTCGCCGATCTCGTCAAGAAAGATCGTCCCCTTATCGGCCATCTCAAACCGGCCCTTGCGCGTCTTAACTGCACTGGTAAAGCTCCCGGCTTCATGGCCAAAGAGCTCGCTCTCGAGCAGCGTTTCGGTCAGCGAGGCGCAGGGCACTTTGACATATGGTCCGGAGCGACGATTTGAGTTGAAGTGGATGGCTCCAGCCACGAGCTCCTTGCCGGTTCCGCTTTCGCCGGTCACCAGGACGGTTGCGTCAGTACGCGCGACGCGTCCGATGTTCTTGTAGACCTGCTGCATTGCAGACGTATTGCCGATGATCTTGTCCAAGGGGTCTCGGATCGTCTCATCCACCGCTTTCACACGACGGGCGAGGTCGCGATGATCGATGGTGCGCTTCACGGTCATCAGAAGGTCGTCCAGCTCGAAAGGCTTGGTGACGTAGTCGTAGGCGCCGCGTTGTATCGCTTCGATCGCGACGTTGGACGTTCCGTA
>DHWR01000182.1:0-789 GCA_002413265.1 Chloroflexi bacterium UBA5177 | reverse complement strand
GTTAGGACGGGAATGTCGTCCATCTTCATTCGCTTCATCTGGTCCAAGACGTCGAGTCCACCCATGCCGGGCATTCGGAGATCCATGATGACGACATCCGGCCTGGTCTTGGTTATCGCCGGAATGACGTCCCGTCCGGACTTTGCCTCTATGGTCCCGAAGCCCTCGCTTTCGAGGAAGCTCGTCAACAGGCTGCGAATCGACTGGTCGTCATCTGCAATGAGAACGAGGCGCTTGTCTTCCACGCGTGTTGCACCTTTTGAATGATTTGTTGGGCCGGGTAACCGATCTCTCGATCAGCCCTGCATTGTACTTTTTTCGGACACTTTTAGGGGTTCTGGTCGATAGTCCGCAAAATGGTATCGAATTCTGTCCGTTTTCCGCACACCAGCGGCACTGGTACCGTGGAATCGTGAAGGTTATCGGCACTGCGGGCCACATCGACCACGGAAAATCGACGCTCGTGCGCCGCCTCACCGGTATTGACCCTGATCGGCTGGCCGAAGAGAAGCGCCGTGGGATGACCATCGACCTGGGGTTCGCCTGGGTATGCCTCAAAAGCGGCGAGGTTAGCATCGTCGACGTTCCGGGGCACGAACGGTTCATCAAGAACATGCTGGCAGGCGCGGCGGGAATCGACGTCGCGCTACTGGTGGTCGCAGCGGACGAAGGCGTGATGCCGCAAACCCGCGAGCACCTGGATATCCTGGAGCTCCTGGCTGTCCAGCAGGGGGTGGTCGCGATATCGAAGTCCGACCTGGTGGATGAGGATTGGCTCGACCTGGTCAC
>DHWR01000054.1 GCA_002413265.1 Chloroflexi bacterium UBA5177 | reverse complement strand
TGCCCAGAATCAGGAAGTTGATTCGACTATTCCCGTTAATCGGCGGGATAGCGACCTTCTTCTCCCCCTCCACGAGGGGCGCTGGCTGGCCGAGCATATCGTGCAAACCGGTGTAGACGTCGTAGACCTGATAGCCGAGCCAGCCCGCCGCGAGCAGACTGAGGGCAAGCGCAAGGTAGACGGAACCGCGAACGAGAGGGCGCACTACGCCGCCCCGACGTGAAGGGTTGGAGCCACTGATTATTGTAGTTGGCTATCCGCCGAGGATCGGATCGTATCAAGCAGGCTCGCGCGAAGCGCCTCCGTGGCCGCAGCCGCCACCGAAGCGTCCGCCGGCACCCACGGCGCGCCGTCCATTCCGGACACCGAGCCACCCGCCTCCCTGACCAGAAGCACGCCCGCTCCGTAGTCCCACGGGTTTGCCTGGCGATGGAGCATCACGTCCATGCGGCCTGCCGCGACGTAGGCAAGACCAAGCGCGGCGGAGCCGAGATTTCGCGTGCGGAGTACCGCCGGAGCCAGGCGTTGAATATCGTCCAGACCCGCGAGCTGGCTCGAGTCATTGAAGTCGACCGTGACGTGGACGAAGGCGCGTGAAAGTTCCGTGAGCCGGCTTGCACGAATAGGGCTGCCATTAAGAAAGGCTCCCATGCCGCGACCTGCACAGAAGGTCTCGCCCCGAATTGGATCATGCACGACTCCAACCAGAGCTTCGTCTCCCTCGAACAGACCTAGACTCACTGACCAAACAGGCACCCCTCTGGAGAAGTTGAGGGTTCCATCAAGCGGGTCCACGTACCAAACGCGCTTGCGATTCGCTGAGGTGTCCGTGCCCTCCTCGCCGATGACGCCATCGGCCGGAAACTCCTGTCCCAATCGCTGGAGCAGAAGGGCCTCGCTCTCCATATCCGCGGCAGTGACGACGTCGCGTTCACCTTTCGCCCGAATGGTCAGCGCAGTGTCTGCAAAGTGTTTCAGCAGGATCCGTCCAGTTTCTTGGGCGACTCGGGCCGCGGTAGCCATTTCGTCTTCGATCTTCAAATCGTGCTCCTGGGCGCGAAATCTGCGTAGTTTCACTGATATTGGCCCGCCATGCCTCTGCCTATAATGTCGGAGACTTTCGCGACGCGAATTCCGCGATATTCAGCCGCAGGAGGGTGGTTTTTGAAGCTGCAGACGCTCCTTCCCACCAGAGCGCCCGCGATGGCGGATCTTGTCCTCGGACCCATGCTCGGCAAGCCGGTCATGGCCTATTACTACGTTACGTACAAATGCAACGCGCGCTGTGTCTTCTGCAATATTCCCGACGGCCCCATGGATGTTCTTCCTGTGTCCCAGTACAGCTCGAAGGAGCAGACCCTCGAGCACCTCGACATTCTCAAGGAGCTGGGTGTTCGGCTGATCGACTTCACCGGGGGCGAACCACTATTGCGTAAGGACATGGGCTTCCTTCTCGGCGAGGCCAAGAAGCGCGGCTTCCGCACCCAGATGACGACAAACTGCACCCTCTATCCGAAGCGGGCGAAAGAGCTTCAAGGGCTCATCGACATTCTTTGCTTCTCGCTGTGCTCACCTGGACCTGAGCCGCACAATACCCTGCGGCGAGACAACTCGTACGACTCGGTCATCGAGAGTATGGAGATCGCACGCCGCCTCGGTGAGCCGTATCAGATTATCTTCGTGTTGACGAACGACAATGCTGACCTTCTGCCCGGAATGATCGATCTTTGCCGAGAGAAGCAAGCGATTTTGAAGATCCAGCCCGAGTGGGAGTACTTCGGTAACGACGGCGTGGACATCAAAAACCTGCAAAAGGCACGCGACGTGGCACGCGAGAAAAACGTCTACGTCAACTGGGGTGAGCTTCGAGTCTTCGAGGCCGGCGGGAATCGTGCCGAGAAGCCCGCTTGCAGAGCGGGAAACGCCGTCCTCGCGATCTCGCCTGATGGCTATCTGCTGTATCCCTGCTATCACAAAATCGCTCAGCGCATAAAGTTCGACCGAAACATCATCAGTTTCTTCAAGACCGATCGCTGGAAGCAGATGCAGGACAAAGCCGGCAAGTTCAAGTTCTGCGACGACTGCAGCAATCTCTGCTATATCCATCCGTCGTTCTACTACCAGTTCGATCGCAACTTTGTGCTGAGTGCTCTGGCAGACATCAGGTACATGAAGGAGCGACATCGAATAGAGCGACAACGCCGCAAGTCGCTTGCTGTCGAGGCTCTCGCCGCCGGGTGAGAATCGGCGTCGTCACCGACTTCTACTACCCGTGGGTCGGTGGCCCATCAACCGTCATTCAAAACCTCGGCAACGGCCTGGCAGCCCGCGGCCACTCCGTCTTCCTTCTGGCCCCCAGTCCCAGCGGAGAGCCTGGCGTCGAGGCGGGTGGTCCCATGTCCATTACACGCGCGAGTACGTCGCGCGTTCCATTCGGTTTCGAGCTTCGATCGGCCCTGTGGCCGAAGAACGAAGTTGAGACCTGGATGGCGAGGACTGCTCCAGATGTCGTTCACATCCATCACCCTTTCCCCCTGAGCTGGATGTCGGCCTCCGCCGCCGTGAAGCGTGGGATCCCACTGGCGGCTACCAACCACACGATTCCGGAGTGTTCCCTGTGGGGCATTCGGAACGTGCCAATCGCTTACCGGGCGTCAGAGGCCGCATTCGGATTCTGGATTCTACGCCTCTTAAACCGCTGCCACTCAGTCGCCACCCCTACTGAAACAGCAGCAACCGCACTTCGCCTGATGGGCTATCGACGGCCGATTCGCGCCATTTCAAACGGCGTGGACACTGACCGCTTCAGTCCCCGATCGGCTGCTGGGAACTTGCAGGCCAGGTTCGGTTTGGACGCAAGGCCGGTTGTGCTCTACACGGGCCGGCTCGATGCTGAAAAAGAAATGGATGTCTGGATGCGAGCCGCGGCGATTGTCCGCGAGAAGGCGGACGTTCAGTTCTTGATCGGCGGGCAGGGGACCGAGCGACAGCGTCTGGAACAGCTCGCCCGAACCCTAGGCATCGACACGGATGTGCACTTCACGGGCTATGTATCCCACGAAGATTTTGCCGACGTGTACTCGCTTGCTCAGGTTTATTGCGTCACGTCAAGAGTCGAGCTTCAAAGCATTGCGACCCTGGAAGCCCTCGCCTCCGGACTTCCTGCTGTCGGCGTGGCCGCCCAGGCGCTTCCGGAGCTTATCCATGATGGCGAGAACGGCTTCCTGGCGCCCCCCGGCGACAGCAGTGCGATTGCGGTTGCTCTGATCGCTATCCTGCAGGATGACAGCCAACGCGCGAGAATGGGCAAGCACAGCAGGGATATCGCACTTCGTCATGGTTTAGATCAGACTATTGATGCGTATGAAGATTTCCTGCTGACCGTAGCAAACCAAGCGTAAGGACGGCATGAACGCACCTATCGCTTCCGAGCCGGGCAAGCCGGGCGAGGTCGCCGCAGGCCCGGATGACAAGTCACGAGGCGGCTTCTTCGGTGTGCTGAGGAACCGGTCATTTCTGTCGATCTGGCTGGCACAGGTCGCCTCGCAGACTGCCCAAAACAGCCTCTGGTACGCCCTGATCATCATGGTCGGCCATCTCACGGGGCAGACCCCCGCCGGCATCGGTTTTACGATCATCCTCGTCCAGCTCCCAACCGTCCTGTTTAGCGGCTTGTCCGGTGTTCTGGTGGATAGGCTTTCCAAGCGCTGGATTTTGATCGGCACGAACGTCATTCGAGTCGTCGGCGTGCTTCTGTACATCGTGTTCCAGTCGCACGTCGGTGGTCTGTACCTGGTGACGTTCTTCGTTGCGGTGGTCAGCCAGCCTTTTGCACCCGCGGAGGGATCGACACTTCCACTCCTGGTGAAGAACGAAGAGCTGATTACGGCCAACTCACTGTTTCAGACCACCTTCATGGGCTCACAGGCAGTCGGTTTCGCGCTCAGTCCGATTGCTATTGGACTGCTGGGCATACAGAACACCCTCATCTTGTTGGCCGCACTCTTCGCTTTCTCGGCCTTGGTCCTCACACCGCTGCCGGCAATTACCAATCAGCGAGTGTCCGGCGAGGCGACGTCGTTGAAGGAGCTTGCGGGTCACGCCTGGGGAGACCTAAGGGAGGTCTCCCGCTTCATCCTCGACGACCCTCCACTCGCAATCGCGCTCTTCCAAATTGCTCTGGCACCGACGCTCTTGCTGGTCCTGGCGGAAATTGGTCCGGATTACCTAACTCGCGGCCTGCACATAGGCCAAACCAGCACCTCGCTCTTTTTCCTGCTGGCGCCGGCAGGGGTCGGTCTGGCGGCCGGCATGCTGATTCTCGGTCAGTGGGGGTATCGGCTTAAGAAGGATCGCCTGGTCCTCGTGGCCTTGATTAGCCTGGGCGTGACCGTTATTGGGCTGGCGTCAGTTCCATCCATTGGGGGATTCTGGGCGAGCTTGAGCAAAGCCGGCTTCCCCCTGCCCCAGGGAGTCGGGCTTACCTTCACTATGGTTCCGCTCGCCGCCTTGATGGGGATCGAGGTTGCCTTCATCAACGCGCCGGTGCAGACAATCGTTCAACAGCGCGCGGCGCCGCACATTCGCGGCAGAGTGCTGGCCATGCAGCAAACCATCACCGCCGCCATGGCGATCCCGCCCCTCATTCTTGTCGGCGGGCTGGCCTCGATAGTCGGAACGCCTGCCACGCTGGTGCTGATGGGTCTCTCGATGGTGGCGGCCGGCCTCGGCATCGTCTACTACTCGTAGCCGCGCTACCAGAGCGCGCGCAGAGCGTCCACCATGTCTCTGCCGATCTTCCAGAGGGGTCGCTTCGACCGGAGCATCCGGAAAATCTCTCCCCGGCGAACCTTCTTCGGAGTGTCGTCTACGGTGAGGAACATCCTGGCGGCTTCATTTAGGATCCGCGGATAAACATCGAAGAACTGACGGTGACTTCGGAAGAATGCTGGCGCTTTTCGCAGGTCGTGCAGGTCCTTCATGACAAAGCTGTCGTCCAGTTTTCGTCCATAGAGCTCTAGCGACCGGGCCGAAAAGTCTGCTTTCTCCTTAGCTGCCACAGCGGTCTCGCCGGCCATTCTTCCACTCGCAATGGCCAGATTTGAGCCCTCTTGATACATGAAATTCACGAATCCCGCGGCATCCCCTACGAGCATGTATCCGTCGCCATACGGTCGAGGCAGCTCCTCGAACCGGACCTCCGGAATGAGGTGAGCCATGTACTCCTTGATTTCCGAACCTTCCAATAGCGGCTTGACCGCCGGATGTGCTTTCAGTTCTTCGATCAAATCGTTGGGACGGATCTTCGTTTCAACCATGTGGCTGACGATTGCTCCGAACCCGATGGAAACGGTGTCCCGGTTGGTGTAGATCCAGCCGCTCCCCATCATTCCGTGGGCGAACTCTCCGGTCAGGAGAATGGTCACTCCCTGGTCTCCTCGCACATTGAACCTTTGGTTTATCGTCTCTGCCGGCAAAGCGTGAACCTCCTTGACGGCCAGGGCGGCGTTTTCCATCGTGAAGTCCTTGCGAAGTCCGGCCTTGACCGCGGCGAAGGCGTTGATGCCCTCGGCATCTATCACGACGTCGGCGAAGAGATCACCCTCGCGTCCGGTGCGGACTCCGGTTATCTTGCCGTTCTCAGAGAGCAGATCGGTGACCTGAGTTTCTGGAATCAGATATGCGCCGGCGTCTTCCGCTTGCTTTGCAAACCAGGGATCGAGATGGGCTCGAAGTACCGTGAAGGCGTTGTAAGGCGGACTTTCGAAATCTTGCGTGCGATATCCCGCGTTTACAACAGAGTTCGCTCCCAACAGCCAGAGCTTCTGTTCTATCACGTATCGTTCGAGCGGGGCGTTGCCCCAGAGAGGACCGAAAACGGCCTCGGTCGCCTCCCGAAATAGCACTCCTCCCATGACATTCTTGGCTCCCGGCTTGTCACCGCGTTCGATCAGCACCACGCTCAGCCCGGCTTTGGCCATCGTCAAAGCCGCCGCGCTGCCCGCCGGCCCGGCTCCCACCACGATTGCGTCGAATTTATCGTCGTCCACGTACAACCTTCGTTGGTCTGCCCTAGATCCCGAAAGCAGTGCGCAAGGCGTCGACCGATTGAGTAGCCAGGTTGTAGAAGCCGGTCGGAATGATGCCGAGGCCAATGGTTCCGGCCACTGAGGCCGTGACGGCCATCTCAGCCATCCCTGACATTCTCGTCTCCTGAGCCTGCACCTCACCGGGTTGCAATACCATCACGACGACGACTCGCAGATAGTAATAGACAGAGATCAGGCTGGTGAGCACCGCAATAATGGCCAGCTCGGTGTGTCCAGCTTGGACAATCGCCGCTAACGCGAGGTACTTGGCGAAGAAGCCGGCGAAGGGTGGGATGCCGGCGAGCGAGAAGAGAAAGACCGTGGTACAGCCCGCGAGAAACGGGTTCCGCTGCCAAAGGCCCCGATAGCTGCTGATGTCGTCGCCGACCTGCCCATTGCTCTCGAGGATGCTGACCAGCATGAACGCGCCGATATTCATGAACGCGTACGCCAGGAAATAGAAGACGACGGCGGTTGCGCCGGCAGGGCTGTTTGCCAGCAGGGCGACCAGAATGTAGCCCCCGTGAGCCACACCCGAGTAGGCCAACATTCGCTTCATGTTTGACTGCGCGAGCGCGAACAGATTGCCGAAGATCATCGTGGCGACGGCCACCCCCCACAACAACGGGAACCAGTGGCTGTGAGCGGCGTTGAGGGAGAAATTGAACACGCGCACGAACGCCGCGAAAACCGCGGCCTTGGTGGTCACCGACATGAAGGCGGTAATTGGCGTCGGCGCTCCTTCATAGACGTCTGGTGTCCACATGTGGAAAGGCACTGCCGAGATCTTGAAAGCGAAGCCGACAACCATCAGCCCGATTCCGACTAGCAGGAGCGGGTTTTCGGTGACATTCGCCGGACAGCCTGACCCATGGAGGCAGTGTCCGATTGCTACAAGTTGCGTCGATCCGGTCGCGCCATAAATCAGAGCCATTCCGTAGATCAGAAACGCGGACGCAAACGAGCTCAGCAGGAAGTATTTGAACCCTGATTCTTGCGACCGCGGGCTCGAGCGCTCGAAGCCGGCCAAGATGTAGAGGGAGAGCGACAGCAGCTCGAGGGCCAGAAACAGGATCATGAGCGAATTGCCGGCTGCCATGAGCATCATTCCAACGGCCGACGCCAGCAGGAGGGCATAGTACTCTCCCGGGTCGAATGAGGAGCTCACGATGTAACTTTCGGATAGGAGCACGGCGAGCACGGCGGAGACGATGATGACGCCGTCAAAGAAGATCGCGAATTTGTCGCTGGTAATTTGGCCGTACAGTGCATTCGAGTCGCCGTGTGACCACAGGAAGTAAACGTCGAGGAACGCGGCGACTAAGGCGATCAGACTGATCCAGGTGCTCACCTCGCGCACCCGCCGTGGGACGAACGCATCGACCAGCAGTAGGACAAGCACCGTCGCTCCCAGGATCAACTCCGGACCCACCGCTCCCCAGTCCGAAGCTCCTACCCGGACGTGAATAGTTGCAGCCGCTAGAACGCTCACGGAGAGCCTCCCAGTGCTACCGCCGGTCCCCGGGTCGCGTGCGTGTGGACAACCACGGAGATTGCGGTGTTGGTGGGATTCAACCGCTGCGTGACCGGCTGGGGCTGGACTCCGAGATAGAGCAGAACCACCGCCAAGGGGACCCAAAGAAGGGCCTCGCGGAGCTGAATATCTCCGGGCAACAGGCGTTGGAGGACCGGATACTGATACGGAGTCCGGCGCGCATCAAGACCGGTTTCGGCGAGTTCACGCGGCGCCACGGACACCGGGCCATTCATGCTGTCCTGGAACAGTCTGATCATGTACCAAGCGGCAAGGATGACCGTGATCGTCGCAATGCTCGCGTACCAGGCGTTGTAGGCGAACGTTCCGAGGAGGATGAGGAATTCCCCCGCGAATGAGCTGGTCCCAGGAAGGTCCAGTCCAGCGAGGATGAAGATGAAGAACAGCCACATCAACCACGGCCGGCGCATCCCCAAGCCCCCCATGCTGGGCAGCAATCTCGTTCCCGTTCGCGCCGCAATGTAGGCCACCGCGAGGAAGAGTCCCGAGATGATCAGGCTGTGGTTGATCATCTGGAGCACGGAGCCGTCCAGAGCGATTGGATTGAGCGCGAAGATGCCGAGGCAGAGCAAATTCATGTGACTAATGCTCGAATACGCCACGATCCGCTTAATGTCAGTCTGCACGAGCGCAAGCAATGCGGCGTAGACCATGCCGATGATGCAGAGAATTGAGATCAGGGCGGCAAAATGCCGTGATGCCGCTGGGAAGAGCGGCAGGCAGTAGCGAATAAAGCCGAAAGCACCGGCTTTCGACATCAGCCCCGACAGCACGATCACGAACGGTACGGGCGACTCCGTGTACGCGGTGGGGGCCCAAGTGTGGAAGGGCCACACGGGCAGCTTGATCGCGAACGCGATCGCAAAGGCCAGGAAGAGCCAATTTTGCGTAGTTGGATCGACCGGATGCGCAATGAGGCCATGAGGGCCCGCCATATCGAGGGTTCCGACGCGCGCCCACAAGACAAAAATGCCGACCAACATGAAAAAGCTGCCGAATATCGTGTAGACGAGGAATTTCATCGTCGCGTAAACGCGCCGTTCCTCTCCCCATATGCCCAGCAGGAAATAGCTTGGGATGAGCATTGCCTCCCAGAAAATGAAGAAGAGGAAAAGGTTGAGCGACATGAAGACGCCCAACAGTGCCGTTTCGAGCGTCAACATGAAAATCAGAAACGTCTTTGTGCGGTCGGCGATCATGAACTGAGCTGCAAGGATGGCTATGCAGCTCATCAAGGCGGTCAGGGTAACCAGCCAGACGCTGACACCGTCGAGACCGATCCAGTAGCTGATGCCGAGGGTGGAAACCCAGTTATGTCTATCGGCGAACTGGAACTGCCATCCAGCCTGGCCGGATCCGTACTTGAACATCAGAAGCAGCATGATGGCGAGTACCAGGTCTGCCGCGGCCGCAACCACGCTGACTATCCGGACCTGGCGCTCGTCCTCCAACAGCAAGCCGATCACGGCTCCGACGGCCGGAAGAAACAAGACGACCGTCAAAAGCGTCAACCTAGTACTGAATATTGAAAAGTGTGTCGCGGCCGTCGTGCTGATTCGAACTGCTGCCAGTGAGAGCATATAAGGCGCCATTTAGCGGCCCCCCACGAAGTAGTAGCCGACCAACAGCACCGCGCCGAGTACGATTCCAAGCGCGTAGTTTCGAACGTAGCCGGTCTGAACGGCCCGCGAGGTCTGCGCTGCGAGTCGCGTCAGTCGGCCCGCGCCGTCCACCGTAAAGTCCAACGCGTCCTGCTCCACGTACCTGCCCATCATCTTGCTGCCCCATTTGACCGGGCGGACAAACATCATGTCGTAAAGCTGGTCTACGTAGTACCGATTCAGTAGGAAACGGTAGACGGCTGGAAACATGGCGGCTACTCGTTCTCTGCTTGGACTGCTCCGAATGTAGACGCTGTAGGCGATAAGGAAGCCGACTGCAGTCGCCGCCAGCGTGACCACCATTGACGTCAGATAGAAAGGCTGCGTTTTCAGAGGCGGTCCGTTGACGGCAAACTGCTGGAAATACGGTCGCAGCCAGTCTTCTATCTTGTTGTAGCGGCCGGGAAAGGCCAGAAATCCGCCGACGATCGAGAGGACCGACAGCACGGCCATCGGCGCCCTCATCGACAGGCCGGGCTCGTGTGCATGGTCGTACAGTTCTCGATCTCGCGGCTCTCCATGGAACACGAGGAACAGAAGCCGGAACATGTACGCGGCGGTCAAGAGAGAGGTGACGACTGTCAGAGCCCAGACGATCCACAGCCAGCCGTCGCCGTTGTAAGCCCGACTATATGCGGCCCCGATCACGTCCTCCTTGCTGAAGAAGCCGGACATGAACGGAAACCCAATGATCGCCAGGACACCGATCCAGAATGTCACCCAGGTAAAGGGCAGCTTGTGCCGCAAACCACCCATCTTCCTGATGTCCAGCTCGTCATGAAGGGCATGCATGACCGCCCCCGCGCCCATGAAGAGCAGGGCTTTGAAGAAGGCGTGCTCGACGAGATGAAACATGCCGGCTGAATAAACGGCCACGCCGACGCCAACGAACATGTACGCAATCTGACTCATCGTCGAATAGGCAAGCACTCTCTTGATGTCGTTGTTTGCCAGTCCCATGCCTGCCGCGAAAGCGGTGCCTATGGCCCCGACGAATGCGACCGTGTGCAGCCCGATCGGGGTTTGCTGATAGATGGGATAGGAGCGGGCCACCAGATAGACGCCCGCTGTGACCATGGTCGCGGCGTGGATGAGGGCGCTTACGGGGGTCGGCCCCTCCATTGCGTCCGGCAGCCACGTGTAGAGAGGAAGTTGAGCCGATTTGGCTACGGCGCCGACGAGCAACATCAGCGACAAGACCGTGATGATCTGTCCGTTGTACGGCAGCGAGCGCACCTGGGAAAACACGGTGTGAAACTCGACGCCTCCGAAGAGGACAAACATCATGAACAGCGCGATCATGATGCCGACATCGCCGATGACGTTCATGACGAGCGCTTTCCGCGCCGCCGCGGCGGCTGATGGGCGATCCAGATAGAAGCCAATCAGCAGGTACGAAGTGAGTCCGACACCCGCCCAGCCCACGAGTAGAAAGAGGTAATTGTCGGCAAGGACCAGCAGCAACATGGTGAAGATGAAGAGGTCCATTTGCGCAAAAAAGCGACGGTAGCCGGTATCTCCTCCCATGTAGCCCGTGGCATAGACGAGGATCAAGAACCCGACACCCGTGATCACGAGCGTCATCAGTGAAGAGAGCGGGTCAAGAATCAACCCAAAATTGAGAGAAAACGTGCCGGCGACGGTCCACGTCCAGCCCAGCTGGTCAACGCTCCTCACTCCCTCGGCGCGCCCCTGCAGCCAGAGGAAACAGACCACCGCGCAGATGAAGGCGAGTCCGACGCTGCCCGGACCCAGCCACTGAACCAGTCGATCGTTCATTCGAGTTCCGAGCGAGTTGATGGCGAACCCGGCCAGCGGCAAAAAGAGGACGGCCCACACCAGCTGCTGCATGGCTAGCCCCGCATCTCGTCGAGCTCATCGACGTCGATGCGCTGCCGCGTTTGAAAAATCGACACTATCAGCGCCAGGCCGACGACTACTTCAGCCGCCGCGACCGTCATGATGATGAACACGAAGATCTGCCCATCCGGCGAGCTCAGATAATGAGAGAAGGTGACGAAGGTCAGGTTCACGGAGTTCAGCATGAGCTCGATAGACATGAAGACGACGAGCGGGTCACGCCGTGTGAGAACCCCAACGGTGCCGAGCGTGAATAGGATCGCGCTGACAACAAGGAAGTGATCGGCGCTCGGCGTCATTCTTCGCGCCGCGCTTCCGCCCCCGCCGTGGCAGCGCGGGGTATGCCGTCGTCGGCCCGGTCGGTGGTGGTTTGGGGGGCGAGGGGCAGCAGTGTGTCGCGACGCTGCTCCAACAGTGAGCCCTCGGCGTTGGGTCGCTGTCGTCGGCCCAGCGAGACGGCGCCGATCATTGCCACGATCAGGAGCAGCGTCGTTGCTTCGAAAGGAAAGACGAAGGTCGTGAAGAGCTGCTTTCCGAAGGCGGCCACATTACCCGAGGCAAGCTGCGCGTTGAAGTTGCCGTGGACGGCGGCAAGCTTGTGCGGAGTCTGCCCGACGAAATAGACGACGCTGAGCAGCAATAGTGCCGCGAAAATCATGCTGAACGCCCGCTGACCGGGAAGGTGCCGGCCCATGAACTCGTACTCCTGTACGCCCAGCAGGGTAATCACGAAGAGAAACAGCACCATCACTGCTCCGGCGTAAATCAAAATTTGCGCGGCGGCTATGAACTGAGCATTCAGGAGCAAAAAGAGCACTGCCAGCTGCGATAGCGTCAGGATGAGCGAGAGAGCGCTGTAAATGGCTCCTCTGGAGGACACTACTCCCAGTCCCCCAGCTATAGCCAGCGCCGAGGCCACCCAAAAGACGACGCTCTCAACAGGCGTCAACCCACCGTCCTCCTCATTCGTGCCGGGCCTCTATGCCGGCAGCGCATCCAGATCTCGCGCCGGCTCCAACAGCATGTCCTTCGAATAGATCAGAGGTCCGCGTTGATAGTCCGAGAGATCGAGTATCGGTTCCAACGTGATTGCGCCGGTCGGACACGCCTCCTCACAGAATCCGCAAAAAATGCAACGCAGTAAATCGATCTCGTAAACGTTTGCATACCGCTCTCCCGCGGAAACTCGGTTCTCCGGGGTGTTCTCAGCGGCCTCGATATAGATGCAGTCGGCCGGGCATGCCCCCGCGCATAAGTAGCAGCCGATGCAGCGCTCGAGTCCGTTCTCGTAGCGGTGCAGGACATGCCGACCGCGCGTTCTCTCTGGGAGAATTCTGCGTTCCTCCGGATACTGGACGGTGTGAACCGGCCGGACCATGTTCTTCAGTGTCACGCGCAGGCCGCGCGCGATTTCGAGTAACGCCACTAAGACCTCACACTTACGGATTGGGAACCGGGAAACGGGACCGCGGGGCTGTGGTCCTGCTTCAAATCAAGCTTACATACAGAGCGGTTACGACCAGATTTAGAACGGCCACCGGCAGCAGAATCTTCCAACCGAACCACATGAGCTGATCGTAGCGGAGTCGGGGCAGGGTCGCCCGAATCCAGATATAGAGAAAGAGGAAGGCCGCGCTCTTGAAAAGAAACCAGAATACGCCGATTAGCTGGGCCCAGGGTGCGGAGGTGATGTTGAAAAAGATTCCATTGCCTATGCCAACCCAGCCGCCAAGGAAGAGCGTCGTAACGAGCGCGCTGATCGTCACCATATTGATGTACTCAGCCGCGAAGTAGAGGGCGAAGCGCATACCTGCGTACTCGGTGTGATAACCCGCGACGAGCTCCTGCTCGGCTTCGGCCAGGTCGAAGGGCGCGCGATTGGTCTCCGCGAACCCTCCGATTGCGAACAGCAGAAAACCGATCGGTTGCAGCAGGAAAAACCAGGACATTCCCGTCTGGTTCTGAGCCGCCACGATCCCCATGGGGCTGAGGGTTCCGGCCAAAACGACCACTGCGATGAGGGCAAGTCCAAGTGAGAGCTCGTACGAAATCATCTGCGCGCTGGATCGAAGTCCACCGAGCAACGAATACCGGTTAGCCGAGCTCCACGAACCAAGAACGATCCCGTACACACCGAGAGAGAGAATCGCTACCAGATACAACAGCCCAATGTTGACGTTGGCGATCGCCATGATCCGCTCTTTGCCGAAAAGAAAAAAAGGCGGGCCGACGGGAACGATTGCGAAGGCCATGAGAGCGACGAATATGGAGATGGCGGGGGCCGCCAGATAGACGAAGGTCTTCACCTCTCGCGGCGTCACTTGCTCCTTAAGCAGCAGCTTTAGTCCGTCGGCGAGCGGCTGTAGAAGGCCAAACGGCCCCACCCGATTCGGACCATACCGGGACTGCATTCGTCCCAGAATCTTGCGCTCGGCGTAGGTCAAATATCCGAACGAGGCGAACAGAAAGCCAATCGCCACGACGCTTTTGATAAGCGATTCGGCGATGATGTCGATGGCGTCTCGCACTGTTGGGGCCCTCGGTCACGCCGGCTGCAAGGAGCCGGCGTTGGGCCGTACTCCAGCAAGACCCACATCTTCATACGAAATGTCGGAGTACGCGGTGACGGCTCGCCGGATGTCGTCCCAGACTTCTTCGGCCGCCGCAAACTCGAGAGGCCGGTCGAAGTATTGGGACAGGTCGACAAGCATCTCCCAGTCAGACCTGGCAATGCCTGGGGACGGCACCGTCTCGCTGATGCGCTGGATCCTGCGCTCGGTGTTGGTAAAAGTACCTGCCTTCTCGGCGAAGCTGGCCGCCGGAAGAATGACGTCAGCATGCTTTGCCGTGTCGGTTAGGATCAGCTCGCTGACCACCAGCAGCTCCAGATCTCGCAGGCCGGCGATGAGATTGGTGTCGTGAAGATCTTCCGCGAGATTGGAGCCCAGAACGAACGCTCCGCGGAGCCGCGAAGTCGCGCCTCCGAATTGGGAAGTGAGGGGCGGACCCCACTTGCCTCCGTTGGACATTGGAGGAAGTAGACCCAGATCTCGGGCGCCCATCGAGTTGCAATCGTCGAGCATCGGGAGCACCCCAACGGGACCGATTTGGGCGAGCACCTCAATCAGCTGCGCGATTGCCTCTAGCGCTCCACTCGGATCGCGGATGTCCTTGAACGTATCGTCGTAGATAACGGCGACCGGCCCTTCTGCAAAGGCCTTCCCCACAAAGTCTCGAATCTCAGAGCCTCCGGCCCATGCATCCAGTCCAGTGTCCGTTTGAGACGGGCCGACGGCACGCGCGTCGGCGAGGCCCGAAGCGAGAGCCCTCACGTACTGTTCGAATTGTTCGTTTGGGTATGAAAGTGTGGCGTGAGCCTTTGAGGAAAGCGTTATCTCATCGTGCGCCATGACCGCCAACCGACCACCGTGCTTGTTCACCGCGTCGCGAATGTGAAGCTCGAGGACCGGCTCTCGTGCGCTTGGATCCGCCCCCAGAAGCAAGATGGTCTTCGCCTTGCGCAGGTCGGAGATGGGCATGAGCGCCTCATCCAGCCGGTTCATGGCTCGCTCACCGGAACCGGTGAGTGCCTGCGACGGTCGTGGGAAATGATCGACGGCATCACTTCCGATGACGTCGTTCATGAAGCGCTTGAATACCCACAGGTCCTCATTGCTGAGCCGCGGGGAAGCGATTCCAATGATGGCCTCGGGTTCGCTATCGACCAGAATTTGCTTTACTCGCGCGGCTATGAACCCCAGTGCCCTATCCCATGAGACTTCGACGAACCCCTCGTCCCGCCTTAGCAGCGGCGCCTTGAGACGCTCGGGACTATTGATGAACTCAAAGTTGTACCGTCCCCGGTCGCACAGCCAGCTGTTGTCCACGTCCGGGTTGTCTCGCGAGAGAAAACGAATGACCTCGTCATTCTTTCGCACGGAGACATTGATATTGCAGCCCATCGGGCAGTGAGGGCAGATGCTCGGTCGATTCTGCAGCTCCCATGGTCGAAAATGGAACCGCTGTTTGCGGCTGGTAAGCGCACCGACCGGACAGAGCTCGACAACATTTCCAGAAAAGTTGGAGATGTAAGGCTCATCCTGAAACGTCCCCACGGAGCTGTGGTCGCCTCGATCCAGAAGCACTATCGACTTGTCTTCTGCGATCTCCGAAGTGAACCGCACGCAGCGCCAGCAGAGCACGCAGCGCTCCCGGTCGAGGGCTATGGTCGGCCCCAATGGGATCGGCTTCACGTGGTGTCTCTTAGGCTCCACATAGCGAGAGGAGCCAGGGCCGTACGCAAAAGTCTGATCCTGAAGAGGGCACTCCCCGCCCCGATCACAGATCGGGCAATCCAGCGGGTGATTTAGTAGAAGAAACTCGAAGATGCCCTTCTGCGCCTTCTGCACGACAGGACTTCGCGTTCGTATCTTCATTCCGTCGGAGACCGGCGTGGAGCACGCGGTAATGGGGCCCTTCGCGATCCCTTCTTGCTCCACCAGGCACGTGCGGCATGCGCCCACAGGGCCGAGTTTGGTGTGGTAGCAAAAGATCGGGATGTCGATGCCGTGAGATTTGCATGCTTCCCACAGGAGTGTGCCCTTCGGCACCTGCATTTCCTGGCTGTCGACGGTGATCGTTACCAGGTCTTCCAAGAAAACCTCCGGCGAGGAGCGCTTCGCTGAGTGAATCGGCGCGCCTGCACAAAGCACCGCATTAGGCTACGGCCTGTGCCGGCCGGGGATGGAAGGGGCATCCGCGGCTGCGGATATGTTCTTCGTATTCGTCGTAGAAATATTTGACCGTGGCCACGATGTTGGAGGTAGCAAAGTCGCCCAGCGCGCAAAATGATCGTCCCAAGATGTTGTCGCAGATATCCAGGAGCAGAGGAAGGTCCTCCTCGCGCCCCTGTCCGTTCTCGATCCTCTGCACGGTCTTGGCAAGCCAAGGAGTGCCCTCGCGACATGGTATGCACTTTCCACACGATTCATGCGCGAAGAACTCGCTTAGGCGCTGTTGAACCCTGAGAATGCACACATCGTCGGGGATGATGATGAAGCTGGCGGACCCGAAGGCCGACCCCGCCTCACGGTATGCCTCGTATGAAAGAGCAATGTCGAGAAACTCAGGTCGGTTGGGTAGCATGGGCGCCGACGCTCCGCCGGGAATATAGGCCTTCAGCTTCTTTCCGTCACTTAAGCCACCGGCCCGCTCTTCCAGCAGAACGCGAAACGGAGTCCCCATGTTCATCTCGTAGTTACCGGGTCGGTTCACCGGTCCGCTGATCGAACAGATCTTGGTCCCGGAGCTCTTGTCCGTCCCGTACTCCTTGAACCAGTCCGCACCGTTCTTGACGATATGCGGGACGTTGGCAATCGTTTCGACATTGTTGATGACTGTGGGCTGGCCGTACAGGCCCTTGACGGCAGGAAAGGGAGGTCGCAGGCGTGGAAAGCCTCGGTAGCCCTCCAGAGAGTCGAGAAGCGCGCTCTCCTCGCCGCAGATATAGGCGCCCGCGCCCCTATGAACCACGATGTCGATATCGAAATCTGACCCAAAAACCTTGTCGCCCAGGAAACCGGCTTTGCGGGCCTCCCCTACTGCCGCCTCGAGAATTTCCCCGATGTACAGAAACTCCCCGCGAATGTAGATGAAGGCGGTACGGCAGCCTATGGCATAAGCCGCGATGGCAACGCCTTCCAGCAGTTGATGAGGGTTGCGCTCCATAAGCTCCCGGTCCTTGAAGGCGCCGGGCTCGCTTTCGTCGGCGTTGATCACGAGATATGTAGGGAGCATGCCCTTCGGGATGAAGCTCCATTTACGACCGGTGGGAAAGCCGGCCCCGCCCCGTCCGGACAGTCCCGAGTCGGAAATTACCTGGGTAACCTCAGCTGGCTGCATCTCGGTGACGGCCTGGCGAAATGCCGAGTATCCGCCGCTGTCCGCGTAAACGGGGAGCTCGCCAATATCTGGGGACGACACGTGCTTGAAGAGAATAGGATCCACTTATGTCACATCCGCCTGGACCGTCTCGGACCAGGTGCGCCGAATGTTGAAACCCGGGAGATGCTCGGCTCGAAGCTGTTGCTGACGAGCCGCCTCGATCAGCGCGTCCACTTTCGCCGGCGTTAGATCCTGGTAGTAGCGGTGATTCACCTGCATCATTGGTGCTCGATGACACGCCGCAAGACACTCGACCCTCAATAAGGTGAACATGCCGTCCGGCGTCGTCTCACCGGGCTCTATGCCAAGTTTCTGCGAGACGTAGTCGATGATCTCGTCGGCCCCCATGAACGAGCAGGGCGCCGTCTTGCAGACTTCGAGCACGTACGTTCCCACCGGTTCCGTGTAATACATGCTGTAAAAAGTCGCGACCTCCTGAACCTGGTCGGGCTCGATACCCAAAACGCTGCCGACTTCTTCCATTGCCTGTCCACTGACCCACCCGAGCTGGTTCTGAGCGATGTGCAGCGCGGGTAAGAGGGCGGAGCGCTGGTCCGGGTAACGCTCCGCCAGGGACCGGATTGTCCGCAAAGACTCGTCGGTGAGCACGGCCATCTAACGGTCGACCTCGCCAAGAACAATGTCGATACTTCCGATGATGGCGATGATGTCGCTCACCATGTGGTTACGGGACATGTGAGGCAGTGCCTGCAGATTGTAAAGAGACGGTGCGCGCATGTGGAAGCGATACGGTTTTCCGGTTCCGTTGCTCACGAGAAAGATGCCCATCTCGCCCCGTGCCCCTTCGATTGCTGCATAAACTTCTCCTGGCGGTGGCTTGAGCCCCTCCGTAAACAGCTTGAAATGGTGGATCAGGGACTCCATACTGCTCACCAGCTCGTCCTTCGGCGGAGGCACAATCTTGCGATCGTCGATCCGCCAGGGACCGTCCGGCATCGTGTCGAGAGCCTGCTCGACTATTCGAAGGCTCTGCCGCATCTCCTGCATTCGGCAGTAAAAGCGATCGTACACATCGCCATTCGTACCGGTGATTACGTCAAAGTCAAAATTCTCGTATCCGGAGTACGGATTCACCCGTCGAACGTCGTAGGGGACACCTGAAGCTCTCAAGGTCGGGCCTGAGCAGCCAAGTGCGATCGCGTCCTCAGCGGAGATACGTCCCACGCCCTTGGTTCGCTCAATCCATATCTCGTTGAGGGTCAAGAGCTCTTCGAACTCGTCGATCTTGGACGGCATGTAGGCAAGAAACTCTCGCACCTTCGGCTCGAACTCGGGCGGCAGGTCGGCCATGAGACCACCGATCCGGAAGTAAAAGGTCATCATCCGAACGCCGCTTATCAGCTCCTTGATGTCGAGAATTTTCTCGCGCTCCCGGAAGCCGTACATGAACATGCTCAGTGCGCCCATGTCGAGGGCATGGGTGCCCAACCAAACGCAGTGGCTGCCGATTCGCTCGAGCTCCGAGAGAAGCACGCGAATCCATTTCACCCGTTCCGGGACTTCGATACCCAGCAGCTTCTCGGCGGCTAGAACGTACGCCAGCTCGTCCAGCATGTTGTCGAGATAACCCATTCGGTCGGCAAGCGTAATCACCTGTTGATATTTCAGTCGCTCACCGGTCTTCTCGATGCCGGTGTGCAGATAGCCGATATCAGGCGTCACATTAATGACCGACTCACCGTCGAGCTCGAGCAAGAGTCTGAGTACCCCGTGAGTCGACGGATGATGAGGGCCTAGATTGAGGACCATGGTGTCGCCGGTAGACGGCGTCGTTACCATTTCAGTCCCTCTGCAGCACTTTGTCGGACTTTGGTCGAGGTAGAGCGATTTGCGTCTGCGGGTAGTCCTTCCGCAGTGGATGCCCGATCCACCCTTCAGGAAGCAAGAGTCGTCTCAGGTCTGGATGCCCTTCGAACTCTACCCCGAAGAGATCCCATACCTCTCGTTCGCCCCAGTTTGCCGCTCTCCAGACCGGAATGACGGTAGGCACCTGCTGTCCATCGTCGACCTGGACCTTAAGCCGGAAGCGGTTCCAGTGTTCAAGAGACGTCAGGTGGTAGACGACGTCGAAACGCGGTCGACGATCGAGCCAGTCCGTTGCCGTGACGTCCGACAGGTAGTTGTACTGGAGCTCGTCGCGGCAATACCCGGCAACCTCGACTATGAGATCCCTCTGAATAAGAGCGGTCACTTCGCCGCGAAAATGCACCACGTCGAGCACCGAATCACCGAAGCGCGCTCGGAGCGCTTCAGAGGTCTCTTCCGGGCTCACGCTACACTCCGCGCCCGCTGAGCCACTGGTCCGATGCCGGCGGGATGCCCTGCTTGATTTTGTCCTGCAACATCGTGAACCCGTACATCAGCATGTCCGGCGTGGGAGGGCAACCCGGAACGTAGACGTCTACAGGGACTATCTGATCCACCCCTTGCACTATCGCGTAGTTGTTGAACACTCCGCCGGTTGAGGCACAGGCCCCCATGCTAATGACCCACTTGGGATCAGGCATCTGGTCGTAGACCTGGCGCAAAATCGGTGCCATTTTCACCGACAAGCGCCCGGCGACAATCATCAGGTCAGATTGACGGGGTGACGCTCGAAAGACCTCTGACCCGAAGCGTGCTACGTCCCAGCGCGAAGCGCTCATGGCCATCATCTCGATGGCGCAGCAGGCTAGCCCAAAAAGAGCAGGCCAGATGGAGTTGGCCTGGCCCCAGTGGCCAATGTCGGCTATGCGCGTCGTGAGGAAGGCTCCCTGATGCGTCGGCCAGAAAGCGTTCTCCTCCTCGCTGATCAATCGTCGTGCAGGAACGATTGTGACGGTCTCAATGGCGTTCGGATCGGGCTTCTGATCTACTCCCAATCGAGCGCTCCCTTCTTCCATACGTAGATGAAACCTACCAGCAAAATGGCAACAAAAATCAGCATCTCTATAAAGCCGGCAAAGTGCAGAGAGCGCAGGAGAATCGACCAGGGATAAAACGAGACTGCCTCAATGTCAAACAACAAGAACAGCATCGCGATCACATAGAACTTGATTGGGAAGCGCTGCCTAGGCGGGACAATCTCCGTCATTCCCGACTCGTAGGGAGAAAGCTTTTCGCGAGTCGGCCGGTAGGGCCCCACCACGAAAGTGATGAGTATGTTTGAAGCTGCAAACCCGCCGGCGACAAGCGCGAGAATGAGCAGCGGTACGTACGCCTGGATCACCGTTCCCCCACTCCATCGCCCGACGCGCGCCACTAGAGACTCGGCTTTAGAGCGGGTCGTGACCGCGCTGCAAGTGGCTGATTTCAGGCGTCTTTAAGCTACTTTCACACTACCATAGTGGTCTGTTTTTGCCTGTCCGCATGGCTTCCCGTCGTCTCCGTGTACACTGGCTCGGAACGGGCTTAGGAGCTGAGCTTGCCCGCGCCCACGAACAGTGGTTGGGAGGTCCGGGAAGGATGCGAGCTGTTCGATCCAGGCGGCGCGGCTTTTTCGACGCGCGCCGTGTGACTCTTGGCGATTATCTAGTTCTTGCTTCGGGTTTGGTAACCCTGGTCAGTCTCTTCCTGCCCTGGTTCGTGAGCAATACTCCTGGTGGGCCCGGGTCACAATGGGCATTTACGTACTCTGAGGCGGCATCGGTCGTCGTAATTGTTTTCTTCCTGGCGACTCTCTTTCTGGTCATTTACCCGGGACTCGCCTCGACCAACGGCCTTCCTCCGCTGCCATTCACCACTCCTCTGGTTTACCTCTGCATGGGGATCGTGCTGGTTCTGCTGTTCGATTACCAGCTTGGTAAGTACTCGTGCGTTCTTTGCGCGGGTACCGGAACGAGCCGCGGGTTTGGAATTTGGTTGGGTCTCATTGCCTCGCTGGTGTACATAGTCGGAGCGATCGTTCGCTGGAGCTCACGCTCCCCCGCCAGGTCTGCTTAGGAGCAGGCATGCTCGACGAGCGAGTCAGAACGGTCCGGGCTCCAAGAGGCACTGAGCTCTCGTGCAAGGGCTGGCAGCAGGAAGCAGCGCTACGGATGCTGATGAACAACCTCGATCCGGAGGTCGCCGAGCGGCCGGAGGACCTTGTCGTGTACGGCGGCACCGGCAAGGCCGCTCGGTCGTGGGAGGCATTCGATGCCATCGTCCGCGTGCTTCGGCGCCTCGAGAAAGATGAAACACTGCTGGTTCAATCGGGCAAGCCGGTCGGAGTATTTCGAACGCACGAGCGGGCGCCGCGGGTCCTCATCGCCAATTCACTTCTGGTGCCCGCTTGGGCGAACTGGGACACTTTTCGCGAGCTGGAGCGCAAGGGACTGACCATGTACGGTCAGATGACGGCCGGAAGCTGGATTTACATCGGCTCCCAGGGAATAGTGCAGGGCACGTACGAGACGCTGGCGCAGCTCTCGCGGCAGCATTTCGACGGGTCGTTGCGAGGCCGTCTTGTGGTGACCGCGGGCCTGGGTGGAATGGGCGGAGGTCAGCCACTCGCAGTCACCATGAACGGGGGCGTAGCACTGATCGCCGAGGTGGATCCGGCGCGAATCGATCGACGGCTGTCCAGTCGATATCTCGACGAGAAGGCTGTGGGCGTCGACTCCGCAATTGCCAGGGCGCTTGAAGCACGGGGTCGCGGAGAAGCGGTTTCCATCGCGGTTGAAGCGAACGCGGTCGATCTTTTGAGGGCCCTGGTGCAACGGGAGATCGTGCCTGACGTGGTCACCGATCAGACCTCCGCTCATGACCTCTTAAATGGATATGTCCCTGCCGGCGTCTCGGTGCCGGAAGCCTCACGTCTGCGCGAGACAAATCCTCTTCGTTATGTCGAGCTATCGAAGGAGAGCGTACGCGAGCACGTCCAATCCATGGTGGGGCTCATGAACGCCGGAGCCGTAGTCTTTGACTACGGAAACAACATCAGGCAGCAAGCATTTGACGCGGGCTATGCGGACGCCTTTCAATTTCCGGGGTTCGTTCCAGAGTTCATTCGCCCCCTCTTCTGCGAAGGCAAGGGTCCGTTCCGCTGGGCGGCGCTTTCTGGAGAGCCAAGCGACATTTACCGCTCAGACGAGCTGGTTCTGGAATTGTTTCCCGACGATGAGCCTCTTGCGCGTTGGATTCGCTTGGCACGGGAGAAGATCGAATTCCAGGGGCTTCCGGCTCGAATTTGCTGGCTGGGCTACGGAGATCGCGCCAAATTCGGACTTGCCTTGAACGAGCTCGTCCGCAACAAAGAAATCTCCGCCCCGATAGTCATCGGCCGTGATCACCTCGACGCCGGTTCGGTTGCTTCCCCTAACCGGGAAACCGAATCGATGCGCGACGGCAGCGACGCCATAGCCGACTGGCCGATCCTCAATGCCCTGGTCAACACCGCCGCGGGGGCGTCCTGGGTTTCGGTTCATCACGGCGGGGGCGTCGGGATCGGCTATTCACTCCATGCGGGGATGGTCATAGTTGCCGACGGTACGGATGAGGCCGACGAGCGTCTGCGGGCAGTGCTAACGGCTGATCCGGGTACCGGGGTCATGCGCCACGCTGACGCCGGATACGAGCTCGCCATCGAAACGGCGAAGACGCGGGGCGTAGATATTCCGATGCTCGACTAGGTCGTAGCGTCAGATCACGGCGACCGTTGTTCCTATCGGGGCCCAGTCCCATAGGAACTGCGCGGCCGCGGGTGGCATGTTGACGCAGCCATGCGTTCCCAGGATGTAGTGCCCGCCCAGATTTGTGGGCGCCAGATTGGAACCCGGCCCAAAGTTTGACCGCCACGGTGCGTCGTGCAGGCCCTGGGCGTCATCGAATGGCATCCAATAGCTCACGGGCGAGGGCGGGTAGTAGAAGGGCGAACCCGGCGGCCACGGAGAGTGGAAGGTGAAGGGACTGATCTTGGCGTATATGTGGAAGATGCCGTGATCCGTGGGCAGCTCGGGCCCTCCGGTCGTCACAGGCGTGGAATCGACGAGTTTTCCCCCCTCGTACATCCGAGCCTCCTGACTTTCTGTCGAGACGACGACCAGCTTCGCGGGAAGGTCGGTTGCAAAGTGCGTCTGGACGGCGTTTGCTTCGCCTTGCAGCGCATCCATTCGAAGAGCAGCCGAGAACACGTCTGGTTGGGCGTGTACGGCGGACAGCGCCGCATCCACCTCAGCCCCGTATTTCGAGTCAGGCTTCGACACGATAGAGAGCAGGTCCAGGTTTGCATGTGCGGAAGCGGCTACCGCGTCGGCCTGGGCCAGCAAGGTTGGCAAAGAGCCGTGAACGGCCGCGGCAACTTGCTCCACCATCTGACGCTTCGTTGTCGCCGCGGCCGAGAGCTTCAACTCGGCGGCGGTCACCGTCGCGGCCATGGTACGAAGCTGTGCCGGGGTTTCTTTGGCGGCTTGGGACGCGCGTGCCCCCGAGGCGAGAACGGTTCTGCCGGCCGTTACGTCGAGAAGAAGCTTCTGTGCCGAGGTGATGGCTTGGCTGAGGCGCGAATCCGCGCCCGAGGCCTCCGTTCGCGCGGTGGCCGTACTCTTGATCACCACCAACTCGAGCTGCCGGCTCAGTCGTTGATACCGCCCTGCCTGGTTACTGTAAAAAGCCTGCGTTTCGGTGTCCCACAGTGGGGAGCTGGCCGGCGGGCCACTGCCTTCGATTTGGCGCAGTCGTGAGCGAGATGCGGCCAACTCGGTATTGAGGACGCCTATACCGACCGAATAATGGAGCTCGTCAAGGGCTCCGGCTCTCGCCGCGTCCACACGGCTCTGGGCTTGGCGCTCGCTCCAAACTTGTCGCGCTCGAGCCGTCGAAAATGTCGCAAGAAGCAGGACGACGAGTGCAATGGCCACCCGGAGCGCGACGCGCTTACTCACATGAGCCTCCCTGACAATTGGTTCATTATGGAGACTTGGTCCCCACGGTTCAACACGAGGAAGTCTTGTCAGTGCAACGCCGGCGCGGGCCGAGCGGTTACTTTCTTACGACCACCAACGTGCCGGCCAGAAGATCGTGCAGAGATTGCTTGTGATCGGTGAAGCTCACGATTACATGACCGAGCGGGAACACGGAGACTGAGACCAGTTTGGCGAGTGACCTGCCGGCGGCCCGAAGGCGCGATACTGGCCCTCCATCCAGATCGGTCACTCGCAACCCAAAGAGATATTTCCCGAACGTCGCGTTGTATGAGGATCCCTCAAGCACCGCCGAATAGGCGACGTAGCCGGCGCCCGCGAGAACGAGGGAAACCGTCAATCCGGCCATTAGATAAACGACGAAGGCCAGCGCGGCGAAAAGTACGATGTCTACGAGCGACGCAGCCGCACGCTGCCAAAATTGGGCATACTCTGGCTCGCCGAGGGGTTTCATCGCTCACTCTACTCATTGGACGTGCTGGGACGCTGGGCTGAATGGGAGGCCGCTTGACAAGAGATGACTCGAGCAGTCGAGCCGCTCTTCCGTTGCTCCTGGAAGGAGTGCGCCGTCTCGGAATACGCCTGGAAATAGCCCAGGAGGAAGCCTTTGTCTCATACTGCTCGCTTTTGCTGGAGCGCAACCGGCATGTGAATCTCACCGGTGTGCGCACATCGGAGAAGGCCATGACCACGCTCTTCCTCGACTCGCTTACCGCGCTGCTGGCACTTCCCGACGGCTGGGTGTCGAAACCAATCGCGGTCTGTGACGTCGGAGCGGGAGCCGGCCTTCCCGGCCTCCCCCTAAAGATTGCCTGCCCAGCCTGGAAGCTCACGCTGATTGAGTCGATAGGTAAGAAAGCCGCGTTTCTCAAAGAAGTGGTCGAAGCGTTGTCGATCGCAGGCGTGAATATCCTCCCAGCTCGGGCGGAGCTTGTCGCTTCGGAGCAGAAGATGAGGGCCTCAATGGACCTCTGCTGTGCCAGAGCCGTGGCATCGCTGCCGTCTCTTATCGAGCTCTGCGCTCCCTTGGTACGAACCGGTGGCCTTCTTGTCTTCCCGCGCAGTGGAGCCCTGGAGAACGAGCTTCTGGAGGCGAAATCCGCTGCTCGAGCGCTGAATGTGAGACCGAGGCCACTCGTACCCATCCCGACTTCACTTGGGTTGGGTGAGCAACGGGCGCTGGTGGTCTACGAGAAGAGCGGCGAAACTGCGTCCAGGTTTCCTCGCAGAGTTGGGATGGCAACCAATAATCCGATTCTCTGACTCTACGCGCTGTGCCCCGCTCGTGAAGCTTGAGCCGAAAGCACTCCGCGTCCTAGTAGCTCGGACGGCGGCCGCCACGCAAGAATCAGGAGGATCAACAGCGCGAGAGGAATCAGGCTCGCCCAGCTGGACAACCCGAGGAACATTCCCGCGTTTGACTCGATAACTCCGTGGCGCAACGCCGGAAGGGAATAGTCGAAGAGCGGATTTCTCAGCCACGAAATCGGGAACTGCTGGCCCCCCAGAAATAAAGCCCAGGTGACCACCGCCGACCAGGCGGCTAGGACTGCGGCGATAAGGCGCGTTCGCTTCCGCCACCAGGCAGCCTCCAGGCCAAACGCACCTAAAAAGGCAAGAAACGGCACGATGGGAACGAGGTAACGCGGTCCATCGGTTCTCCCGCCGTTCCATCCCCAGTAGGCGCTGATCGTCACGATGAAGATGAGCCCGATGGCGGCGCACAAACCCGCCTCGATCTTGAACCCGCTGCGCGCCAGCACGTACACGCCCGAAATTCCAAGTAGCAGCCACGGAGACATGAAGAACAGCCCGCGATACGAGCCGAAGGTCAGATCCCAGAGTGGGCCAAGATGCGGGTACGTGAACCCGGCTATGCCGGCGGCCTGCGCCGAGGACCAGCAGAAGTCGTGAGAATACCCGGTATCCAAAGGATTGCCGAAGCTAGCAGCGTTATAGACCATCAGGCCGGCGACGGGAACGGCGGCCGCAGCGCAGAGAGCCACTGCGGAGCGGTAGCTGCGGCGAAACAGCCAGAGCGCGTATAGGCCGATGGCGGCGACCACGATAACGATCGTGTACTCGGTGAAGATCGAGAGGCCGAGTAGCAGCCCGGCTACCGGGGGCGACCACGCGCCCACCTCTCCTCGAGACCTCAAATAGAGCAGAGCGAAGGCGGTGAAGAGGAACCCGGCCACGAGCTGGTGAGAATACAAGACCGTGGAATAGGGAAGAGCAACAGTGGCAAAGGCGTAGAGCGACGTAGCGCCCCAGCGGATCAACGGTGGAATCGCAAACTTCCCCAGAAACCAGAAAAATAACGCTATGAAAACGGCTGAGAAGAGAGCCACGAGCCCCACGCTGGTCACGTACTTCGAAAGCGCCCAGTCGCGGAAAGGCGGATACAAGCGGTTGTTCCAAGGTATGACCTGCACGTTTCCCGCGATCCCGGAGCGCTGACATCCGCCCAACACTCTGCCCTTTTTTGCCGGACTCAGCTGGGTGTCCGTTCTCCCCAAAGCAATTGCCGTATTCCATGCCGAGTTGGCCTGCAGAGCGCTGATTCCTCCACCAAGGAGAGGAGCACTCTTGGCAAGGACGTACGCTCCATAGACCGCTGCTCCCATCACGGCTGTGCCCGGCGCTTTGTCACTGTAAAAGTGCCCCTTGAACTTCGCCTTATCCCAGGTGTTGAAGTGATAGCGGTCGATCCGGACGGTGTGCCCATCGACCAGCGCATGCACCAGATCGAGCCGCGAGTCGATGTTCCAGTCGGCCCACTGCGGCATGAAGTAGGCAAAAACCACGAACGCAAGAAAGAAGACCCGCAGCGTGCCGCCTCGGGCGCGTCGCTGCCTCCCCTCGGCCACTATGCCTCCTCCAGCTCCGGCCTGGCGAGATATCGAGGGGAGACTTCAGGCTCACGACTTTCACGGAGCCGCATCACCGCCGGCCAGGCGTGCATCACGAGCGCATAGCCGATCCCAGCGTACGCGAAGCCAATAATGGCGTCGATCACGTAGTGCTGCCCGAGATACGTGATCGCGAACAACAAGCCCCCGATGTAGATAAGCGACGGATAGGACCACTTTCCAAACTGCCGTCTCAGAAACAGAAAGAAAAGCAGCGGATAGGCGGCATGCTCGGACGGAACGGCAGCGACCTGGTCGTAGCTGAGGTGCAAGAACCCGAAAAAGATGGTGCCGTTGTAGGGGTTGTACCAGTTCTTCATGATGATGCCGAACAGGTTTTGCACGTGAGGAAGATAGACATGTGAATGCTGCCAGGCAGCGTGAAGTCCGCCGGGGTAACCCTGCTTTGCCGCCACCCAGGGAAACAGGTATTCGTGTCCCACAGCGACGAGAGGTTGCGCGGCCATCCAGGGCGGGACGGCCGGATAAAGGACGTACGTTGCGAAGCCGGCAAGAAAGACGACGATGTACGTGACCATGTACTTTCGGAACAGCGGGCGGTTGACCATCCACAGGGCGAATCCTGCCGCCAGCGGCGCCAGGAAGTGCAACAGATAGAAGCACGCCGCCATCACATCCCACCAACGCACCCTTCCCGGCTGATAGAGGTGCTGCTGCAGCCAGACGGGCGGAACTCTGCCGAAGAAGAGCAGCTTATCCGCGTCTATGAGCTCCTTCAAATGCCATGGGAATGAGAAGCGGGTGGCCAGAGGGGAGGTGAGCTGCCAGGCCAGCAACACCACGATGAAAACGCCCCAGTCGCGGAGGAAGAGCATCGCCCGACCAGACAGAACCGCTGCCACGAAGAGAATGATTGCTACCCACTCGACGGTAAGGCGCAGGTTGAGAAAGACGAAGCCCGCGGCGACCAACAGGATGTACGTACCCAGTACATACGGCATAGCTTTCCTGTAATGGGCGAGCAAGCGTTCTCCAGTTTCGGGTCCGCACAATAACATAGGTGCCGGGCAGGCGTACTACCGGCACCTAGGAGACGGGCCATTGTAGCGAGTTGTGACTGCTCCCGGGAATGAAGGACTCCAGTTTTCAATCATCGATTCCCGTCTGGGGAGGGCCTGATCGCTCGCCGCTGGCAGACATGGCCCTCGTGTTCGCGGCGGCTCTTGCTCTACGCGCGCTGTTTGCGCTCGCCACAGCCAACACCTACGACTTCGACGAGTTCGTGCTCCTGCAGCTGGGTCGCGATTTCGCCCACGGTGCAGCTCCCTACTCGCAGTTCAAGTTCTTTCACCCTCCGGGAGCCCTCTTGTTATTTCGGGTGGTCCAGCCCCTGACAGACCTCTGGTGGCCTGCCTCCAGGGTGCTGATGTTCTTCCTGGACTCGGTCACCGCGGGTCTCGTCTGCCTCATCGGACTGCGAATCTATGACCGCCGGTCAGGGCTGACCGCGGGCCTTCTGTACGCCTTCTCTCCGCTGACACTCGTCTCCGCCGTACGCGTTGGTCAGGATCCCCTCCTAACCTTTTTCCTTGTCGCCGGTCTCGCTCTGATGGTGTCGCGCACCTCGAACCTTAGCGCGGTTGTGGCGGGCATGTGTTTCGCGGCAGCGGTGTGGATGAAATACCCTGCGCTCGCTTTTCTGCCGACCTTTTGCCTGCTGGCTCGGCGCCGTGCACCGCTCCTGGTGCTCGGCGCCTGCGCCGCTTTCGTCCTCCTCCTGTTGCCCTTTCACGACCAGCTCAATTTGCTTTACCAGCAAACCGTCGACTTCCAGCGTTCCAGGTGGAAGATGATGCTCGACGTGCGGCTGCTTACTGCTCTGATCTGGTGGCTCGGGGTAAATCTAGTGGCCGTCCTTGCGTTGACGAGCCGGCGCCCCCTCTGGCTCAAGGTTGGTTTTCTCACGGGCGCTGTTTTCCTCCTCTCCTCTCAGGTCTACTATCACTACTTCGTGCCGGTCGCTCCATTCGCCGCTCTGCTGGGCGCTCCGTTTGTCGCTCGCCTCTCTCGCATCCCGCTCCGCGCACTCGTGGCGCTCGGCGTCGGGCTGACGGCGTTCTGGGCCGGCCTGCTCAATCTTGGTGGTCCCAGTCCGCTCTATGTCACCGCGGCCCATCTCTCTGATGTCCAGCCGGCAGTAAGCATCCTCGAACGTACGACGCGTCCAGAAGATCCGGTTCTGGCCGATCAGCTGGAGTATCAATATCTTGCGCGTCGTCCGGCGTTGGACGACTATTTCTGGAACGTTGGCGTGCTGGTGAATGCACACTACCTGGAACAGAAGGTACGCAAAGCGCGCGCGGTCGTCATGAGCCACGGTGCCAGCAGCGGTTTTCCCGCGGGGTTTGCTCGGTGGTTGAATCGTCGTTATCGCCGACTGGACACGAGAAGTTCGGTGGTGTGGCTGCCGCCGGCAACCGCTGAGAAGCCCCTACAGTGAAATAGGGTCTGTGCACGTGGCACAGACCCTACCTGTTGGTCGGGGCGAGAGGATTTGAACCTCCGACCTCAGCGTCCCGAACGCTGCGCGCTACCAAGCTGCGCCACGCCCCGAAAAAGCCGCAATGACGGCGCCGAATTGTAGCCGCCTATTTAGCAACGAGTCAATGGGTTTTAGCGCAGAGCAGACACCCATCGAGCAGTCCACTCTTCCAGACCGCAGTCTTCGAGCAGCCACCGATCGCGCGATTTCAGTGCTTCTGTCTCCTCTGGAGTCAGACTGTACCGATCCAAAGCTCGATCCGGGTCATGTACGAGGAGATTTCGAAAGTCTCCATCCGTCATGAGAGCCGTTGTCACGTCGATCAGAGCTCGAAGACTCAAGCGCTTCCTCCTCAGAATAGATCCCAAAAGATTGTATCTAGCGTCGGCGCCTCCTCCCGCCGCCGAAAAAAACACCACCCAGAAAGAGCAAGGAAACAACAAACGCAAGCACGGCCAGCGCGGAGTAGTGGGTAGGGAAGATGATGACGCCGGCCAGTACGAAGGTCAGGACCAGAAGGGCGTACAGCATGCGGTGCATCGCCACGTCCAGTCGGATTACTGCGCGCTCAACGCCTTCAAACTGTTGCCGCAGATCGTATTCGCCACGATTGACCGCATGTAAGGCTTCCCTCGTCAACAGGGGTAGCTCGTACGCCGTGTGCGCCATGGTTCGCATCTCCCGCACGGCCACCTCTACCATTCCTCTCCAGCCGCTCTCCGCGCCCATCAGCTTGCGGGCGTAGGGCTCGGCCACGGTGAAGAATTGAAAACTGGGATCCAGCGCGGTGGCGAGACCACTCAGGGTGCCGAGGGCACGTCCCAAGAAAGCGAAATTCGCAGGTATTTGGAACGACTCGAGGTAAAGGACGTCTTGGATTTGAGCCAGCACGGCGCGTGGATCGATGGTGCGCAGCTCGCCGAGGGACATCTCATAGAACGTGTCTATGCACCAGGCGAGGGCTCGCTTCAGCACTCGACGGTCTGCGTTCGGGCCGAAGAACCCTATCGCCTGCAGCGCGGACAGCATGTCTTCATAATCGCGATGGATCACTCCCAGGAATACCCGGCGAATGTTGTCCCGAACCGCTGGCGTCATCTCTCCGACCATGCCGAAATCGAGGAGCACGACCACTGGACCGGGGCGAACTAAAACGTTACCCGGGTGTGGGTCGGCGTGAAAGAAGCCGTCCTCGAGAACCTGCAAGAGGTATGCGCGCATGAGGATCTGAGCCACCACGGCTCGGTCGATCTGGGCCTGCTCCAATGCCTCAAAATCGGTGATCTTGTATCCGGTCATGAACTGCAGTGTGATCACACGCGTGGTGGTATGCGACCAGTAGACGCGAGGCACGGCGATTTCCTTCGAGTTCGAAAACATCACCGAAAGGCGCTCCGCGTGATGCGCTTCTCGCACGTAGTCCAGCTCCATGCGCAGCGTTGTTTCGAACTCACGCAGCACGGCCTGAAGATTCGCTCGACGGCGAATCGCGCGGAAGCGACCGAGCCATCGAACGATGTATCGGAACGCCGCAAGGTCGGCTTCCACGATCACAGCAATGTCGGGTCGCTGGACCTTGACGGCAACTATCTCGCCCGTTCGCAGTCGAGCGCGGTGCACCTGGCCGAGAGATGCCGCTGCCACCGGCAACTGATCGAAATCTGAAAAGGCCGCATCCAGGCTTTGTCCAAGGCTCGCTTCGGCGGCGCGCTTGATCTCTGGAAACGCCACGCCAGGCACCTCGTCCTGAAGTAAAGAGAGCTCTTCGATATATTCAGGTGGCAGTAGATCGACACGAGTGCTGAGGAACTGACCAACCTTGACAAGAACTCCGCCCATCTCCAGTGCCGCTTTTCGTATCTTGATTGCGCGCCGCCGATTGTGTTCCTCGTCGCCAAAGAAATCGTAGCTGCGGCCCACCAGGCGAGCACCGAGCCAGCGCACAAAGAAGCCGGAAACCAGCTCGAAAAACAGACTGAGAATCTTGAACCCACGTCTTCGTCGCCCCGTCACCGGCCTCGACATTCGGTCACCACCTCAACATCCATGTTCAGTACAGAGGGGTTGAGCGAGCAAATGAATCGCGCATTGACCGAACTCGTAACTGTGTCGGCAGAAGAGACGGCATCCTGGGGCGCAAGGCTTGCCGCCACCCTTGGCGGCGGCGAGATCCTCCTCTTGCATGGAGCGCTGGGCGCGGGGAAGACCGTGTTTGCCGGCGGTCTCGCGGCCGGGCTTGACGCGGCTGCGTGGCGGGGAAGTCCAAGCTATTCGCTGATACACGAGTACGAAACGACTCCGCGTCTCTATCATGCGGACCTATACCGTCTGACCGGCGCCGAAGCTGAGGGATTGGGGCTGGAGGAGTACGCCACGAGAGAGAGCGTGCTGGTCTGTGAGTGGCCCGAGCGAGCCGAGGAGTACCTTCGGGGATTGGCCACATCGCGTCTCGTGGACGTCTGGCTTCAGCACACGTCGGCAAATGAACGCAGCTTGCGCATACGCGAGTACCGGGAGGGTGTCTGAGAGTGATCCTTGCTATCGATACATCGACGGCCCAAGCGAGCGTCGCCCTGAGTAACAAGTCCGGGGTGCAGGCGGAGATTTCCTGGACCGCCGGATCACATCACTCGACGCAGCTGTTCCGAGCTCTCGACACGCTTTTTGAACTTTCCGGCTCAAACATCAAGGACGTCGGCGCGCTGGCGGTTGCCACTGGACCGGGCTCGTTTAGCGGCATCCGAGTCGGAATGAGTGCAAGCAAAGCCTTCGCTTTGGCTCTGGACATTCCCCTGGCTGGAGTCAGCACGCTCGATGTTCTGGCCGCGGGCTCTCGCGGGCCCAGCGTCTGTGCGCTCATTTCGGCCGGGCGCGGCCAATACTATCTGGCCCGATACCAGGTCCAGCAGAGCCGCGTCGTGCGTTCCAGCGAGTACCTGTTGCTTTCACTGAGCCAGCTGGCCGCGCACGTCTACGAGGGCGACTGCCTCTGCGGCGAGGAGCTCCCTGAAGTCTCTGAGTATCTCTCCGCAAACGGAATATCCGTTTCTCGCGAGCCGTGGGCGAGCCTGAGGCGCGCATCCCTTCTGGCAGAATTGGGCAGAGCGTACTTTGCGCAGGGTGGACGGGACGAATCGCACGAGGCAGAGCCGTTGTATCTCCGGCGCTCCGCCGCGGAGGAAAAGCGGGATGCGGCTCAAGGGTGAGCGATGAGACTCCTTGTCGAGGCCATGGATCTCGCCGACATTCCCGAAGTCCTGGAAGTGGATCGGCTGAGCTATTCCCTTCCCTGGCCGGCAAGCGCCTACCGGCGTGAGATTTTGCACAATCGCAACGCGCGGTACTTCGTGCTACGCCAGATTCCGGAGGGGAGACCGGTTCCCGTACCACGGGAGCCCAGTCGTCCCAGGTTCCCTCTCGGGTTTCTCTTTAGACCGCAGCGCAACGAAGAAGATCGTCAAAGCACAGGCCAGATAGCCGGATACGCCGGAATGTGGCTGATGATCGACGAGGCGCACATCACGACCATTGCGGTGCGTCCCGAGTGGCGAGGCAAAAAGCTTGGAGAACTTCTTCTGGCGACGCTGCTGGAGGCAGCTCAGGACATGGGTGCCCACCGCCTGACCCTCGAGGTGCGGATGTCTAACGACGTGGCTCAAAGGCTCTATCGGAAGTACGGATTTGAGACCGAGGGTCTGAGACCTCGTTACTACAGCGACAACAATGAAGACGCCTACATCATGACCACGCCCGACATACGAGACGAGCAATATCGGCGACGGTTCGAGGAGCACGTGACGGAACTTCAAAAACGACTCGGCGAAGCGGGTGATCTGTTTATTCACCTTCCAGGTGGCTCTCTCGAGGCGCACTCGGAAGAGGCCGCCAAAGACGCGTGACTCTGACTCTCGGCATCGAGACTTCGTGTGATGAGACGAGCGCGGCAGTTGTCGAGGACGGTCGCCTGGTCCGTTCGAACGTGGTCTCTTCGCAGGTACAGCTGCATGCTGAGTTTGGTGGCGTGGTTCCCGAGATCGCCAGCCGCCAGCATGTTCGCTCCATCATCCCCGTGGTCGAGCTTGCGCTGGCTAGTGCCGGCATCCAGAAACAAGACATCGACACCGTAGCCGCCACACAAGGACCCGGCCTTGCTGGCGCATTGCTAGTAGGTTTGACGTTCGGGCGAGCCTTGTCGCTAGCTCTTGGGCGTCCCTTCGTTGCGGTAAACCATTTGGAGGGACACCTGCACTCGGTGTGGTTGACGCGGGCAGATCCACCTCAGCCCGGCCCAGAGCTACCGATGCTGACCTTGATCGTGTCTGGCGGCCACACCGAGCTTGTGCTGGTCACGGATCATGGAGAGTACCAGGTGCTCGGTCGCACCCTGGACGACGCGGCTGGAGAAGCGTTCGACAAGGTGGCGCGACTCCTCGGGCTTCCGTACCCCGGGGGACCGAGCATCGAAGCCGTATCTAGGGAGGCGACCAATCCGGTGCAATTCCCGCGGGCCTGGCTGCCGGGAACCTACAATTTTTCCTTTAGCGGATTGAAAACGGCAGTGCTACACACCGTTCACGCGGCCAACGGCAGTGAGACGCCGTCGCGAGGAGCATCGTTGCATTCGGTCGGTCTCTCCGCGGATCTGTCAAGAGAACAGATCGCAAACATCGCCTCTGGATTCCAGCAAAGTGTGGTGGACGTTCTCGCTACAAAATGCTGGCAAGCCGCTCTCGAGATGAAAGCCGCGTCTGTGGCCGTCGTCGGAGGTGTGGCCGCGAGTAGTGCGTTGCGCCGGCGCATGGAGGCGGCCGCGAGGCTCCCGCTCTGCCTGGCTGAACTCGAATATTGCACGGACAACGGGGCGATGATCGCCTCGGCCGGCCATTTTGTTCCAGCCGCTGCCCAGGATCCCGATGTCCACCCGAGCTTGTCCCTATAAGCTTCTCTCCCGGTATACACTAAGGCATATATCTTGCTGAAGAGCTCGGTAGAGGGAGGTTTCCATGGCTCTGTCAAAGGCTCAGATGGAGAACCGCCTTCATATGCTCGATCTCATCTTGGAGCATGATGACCTCAACGGGGACCTGCAGTTGGACGTGCTCACCGTGCTCATGTCGGTCGCCGGACAGATGGAGCTTCTGAGCCGGTCTCCACGTGCCGGCGCTGGTGCGGCGCCGAGGGACACGCGTTCCTTGGAAAAGGAGACGTCCAATCAGCCACGGAGCGATGTCGGCGCGCTTCGTGACAATCTTCGCAGGCTAAAAGTCTCGTGGTCCGGCATGCCGGCCGCCAACCGGATGCGGGCGTTGAGACGCGCGGCGCGGCAGGCGTCGTCGCTGCTGGACACAGCCCCGTCCCCGGGTCTCGCGGCCACGGCGTAGCCTTTCAGGGCTCACCAGGGCCTGGCGGCAGCGCTCGGCTACTTTGCGGCCTGTGGCTGAGCGGTTTCTGTGGTCTCCGCCGGCTCCGGTACCGGTGCAACGACCTCTTCGAAGTCGCCGGAGCGATAGCGGGCGGCACGGTCCGGCACGCAGCGCGGGCAGACGTGGTAGGTGATTGGTGCCTGCCCGCGGCTGATAAAGATCTCGTCTTTTCCGCCGCAGCGGTAGCAGAAGGTGGGCACGTCGGCGGGCGGAATCAGATCGTGGCCATATTTCTCACGGCAGTCGTCGCACATCATGACCGTCACCGGCGTGCGCCCGCTCATGTGCCGCGGATGCCCGTCAAGCTGCGTCCCGCAGCCCTTGCAATACACAAAGGCGTCGGCTCCCGTCCTGTCATCCGGGGCGAAAACCTCGGGCACTCGCTGTGCCCTGCCGCCAAAATTCTTAGCCATTCTCAGCTCTCGACTTTCCGTCTTACTTTTCGCGCGGACGTCGAAAAGTATCGTTTTCTCATACAGAATTCTAAGAGCTGGGCAAAGTGACCGCTACCAGCGCCCAGCCTAACGAAGCCAGCGGCCACCGGCCCTGGCTTCTGCTCAGTATACGGTGAATCCGTAGCCGAGCGCCTGTTCAGCTGCTCGAGGCGGCTTCTTCCCAGCGGGCCAGGATGAAAAGCAGATCCGACAGCCGATTCAGGTAGCCCAGCGCGTCAGCATTCTTGACGTCGCCTTCGTGGTACAGGCGCGCCACCTGTCTTTCGGCCCGTCGAACAATGGTTCGTGCCACATCCAGGGAAGCACCGACCACCGTGTCTCCAGGAATGATGAATCGGTTGCCGATCTCCACCTGACCCTTCAACCTCTCACTCTCGGCATCGATCCTGTGGACATCCTCCGGCTTAATCTTGAAATCGACCTTGTCGTAGTTTTCGGGGGCCGTGGCGAGCTCGGCCATCAGCACGTACAGATCGCTTTGAACCTTTCCTACAATCTCTTTGAGTTCGGCCGACGTTGACAGGGCCCGCGCCAGACCCAGGGCAGAGGTCGCTTCGTCGACCGTGCCGTAGGCCTCCGGACGGCGATGATACTTCGGGACTCTACCCGAGCCGAGAAGGTCGGTGTAGCCGTCGTCTCCGGTTCTCGTAGTGACCCGCGCCATGACCGTCACCTCCACCCAGTACGGCAAACTACCACACCGTTTGCCGGGGCAGATTCCGTTGACAGTCTCGTCGACGGGTCCCGTATACTTATGAGCGTTGCGCGCCCGTGGCGGAACAGGTAGACGCGCTAGGTTGAGGGCCTAGTTCCCGTCAAGGGAGTGCTGGTTCGAGTCCAGTCGGGCGCACCAGATTGCGAAGGACGTAACCTTGGCCCTGCCCTATACCGGCAGGGCCCTTTGATTGCCGATGTTTCGCGCCACCTTCTACCTACTTCTAGCGGGATCAATTTGGTTCGTGGAAGGCTTCCTTTTCAGTAAGTTCCTGGGATTTACGCTGCTGCAGACCACCGGGGCAGCGATCTTCTACGTCCTGGTGTACGTGGCAGTTGTGCGGCAACTCATACTGGCGTTTCGCCGAGACGACGCGCGGGGAGACGCGGCTCGCTGGCGATACCTGTCTTTGGCGCCGATGCTCACGGTAGTGGTCGGATCCTTCGCGTCTCTGGGGGTGATGTTGTTGATCGTGATGGCCGGCCAGTTCCTGTAGACAGACAAACCCTAGGCGCTCGCATGGCTCTTGTGCTGGAGGTTGTTTCGCACCCAGTCCACGATGTCCAGGGTCGAGGATCCCGGCGTGAAGAGCTCGGCAACGCCAGCTTTCTTGAGCTCGGCAACATCGGGGTCTGGTATCGTGCCACCCCCGAAAAGGACGATGTCGCCTGCGTCCTCCGATTTCAACAAGTCGAGGATCCTGGGAAAGATGGTCATGTGCGCCCCGGAGAGGAGGGAGAGCCCGATAGCATCCACATCTTCCTGCACCGCAGCCGCGACAACCTGCTCCGGCGTCTGATGTAAGCCCGTGTAGATCACCTCTATCCCGGAGTCGCGCAGCGCGCGAGCAACAACCTTCACTCCACGGTCGTGGCCGTCCAGGCCGGCTTTGGCCATCAGTACCCTGATTCTTCCCGATTCTGTCAATGCTGCTCCTCCCCGCTCGCTAAACGAAGGCGGGCTCACGATAGCTTCCGAGTGTCACCTTCATAGCATCGGAGATTTCCTGCACTGTCGCGTACCCTCGAACCGCGTCGAGAATGTAGGGCATGACATTTTCCTCCCGCCGGGTGGCCGCCGACAGGTGGTCGAGAGCTCCGGCGACCTGAGGATGGTTTCGACTCGTCTTCACTTCTGCCAGGCGGGCCCTCTGTGACCGCTCGACATCCGGATCGATGCGAAGGATCGGTATGTCGATCGGAGCTGAGTCCACGAACTCGTTGACCCCCACCATCGCCTTCTCCTTACGTTCCAGCTGTTGCTGATATCTGAATGCGGCCTCTCCTATCTCTCGCTGGAAAAAGCCCTGCTCGATCCCCGGAAGCACCCCTCCGAGCTCTTCGATACGGGCGAAGTACTCAAGCGCTCCGGACTCCATCTCATCGGTGAGAGCTTCGACGAAGTACGAGCCACCCAGCGGATCGACGGTGTTCACCACTCCCGTTTCGAATGCAATGATCTGCTGCGTTCGCAGCGCGATTTCCACGGCCTTCTCGGTGGGAAGTGCCAGGACCTCGTCCATGGAATTGGTGTGAAGAGACTGAGTACCGCCCAGAACCGCTGCCAACGCCTCAAGCGCTGTTCGGACAATGTTGTTTTCCGGCTGCTGAGCCGTGAGTGAGACTCCAGCCGTCTGCGTGTGAAATCGCATGAGCCAGGACTTCGGGTCCTTGGCTCCGTACTTCTCCCGCATCAGCCGAGACCAGATCCTGCGCGCCGCTCGGAACTTCGCAACTTCCTCGAAGAAGTCGATGTGGGAATTCCAGAAGAACGACAGGCGCGGGGCAAACGAATCGACGGCAAGCCCGCGATTGACGCAGCTTTCGACGTACGTCATGCCATCTGCGATCGTGAACGCCAGCTCTTGGACGGCCGTCGAACCCGCTTCTCGAATGTGGTAGCCGGAGATGCTCACCGGGTTGTACTTGGGGATCTCGCGGGAGGTGAACTCTATGGTGTCGACTATTAGCTTTACGCCGGCGGCTGGAGGGTAGATCCACTCCTTCTGGGCAATGTATTCCTTGAGAATGTCGTTCTGCAGAGTGCCGGTCAGCTTGCTTGCGGCCACGCCCTGCTTCTCGCCCACCGCCACATACATCGCCAGCAGCACCGCCGCCGGCGCGTTGATGGTCATCGACGTGCTGACCTGGTCCAGCGGAATGCCGTCGAAGAGGGTCTCCATGTCCGCCAGTGAATCGATCGCCACCCCGGTGCGGCCAACTTCTCCAAATGACCGGGGATCGTCGGAGTCCATACCCATGAGCGTCGGGTTGTCGAAGGCAACGGAGAGCCCCGTCACTCCGTGCTCCAGAAGGTAGTGAAAGCGCCGATTGGTGTCGGAGGCGGCGCCAAAGCCGGCGAATTGCCTCATCGTCCAGAGCCGGCCGCGGTACATGTTGTGGTAGATGCCACGCGTATACGGGTATTCGCCGGGGAAGCCGATGTCGAGGGCGAAGTCTGCGTCCTCGCGGTCGCCAAGGGTGTATAGCGGTTTTATCGGTTGATCGGACAGAGTGGTGAAAGAAAAGTCTCTCTCGCGGCCGGCAGGATTGTCCCTCCGCTCCTCGAAGTCCGGTGTCAGAGCTCCGTCCTTGTCCATTCGCTCCCCCTACCGGCCGTCCCGAAACGACACAATGTGGTCCGCAACTGCGTATGGGTCCATGCGATGCTCCAGTGCCAGGTCAAGCATAGTCTCGAACTCCTGGCTCTCGGTACGCGGCTGCAGCACCCTCTCCAGAAGCTTCCGCTCGGCAATGCGCATGATCTCTCGCTCGATTCTTGCTCTGCGCCTTCTTCGAAGCTCGCCACTCTGCTCGAGGTAGCCCCGATGCTGTTGGATTCGCATCCACAAGTCCTCGAGTCCCTCGGCGGACGTCGCAATGGTCCTAACGATCGGCTGCGTCCACTCTCGATGCTCGAGATCCATGCGAAGCACGTCGCGAATATCGGAGACGGCCTTCGATGCCATGGGGTCGTCGGCCTTATTGACCACGAAGATGTCCGCAATCTCCATGATGCCGGCCTTAATAGCCTGCACGCCGTCACCGAAACCAGGCGGCATCACCACGACCGTCGTGTCCGCCATCTCTGCGATTTCGAGCTCGGACTGACCGACGCCTACGGTCTCCACCAGAACCAGGCTCATTCCCATTGCGTCGAACAAGAAGCTCGCGTTCTGTGCGGCCACCGCAAGGCCTCCTAGGTGGCCTCGCGCTCCCATGCTGCGAATGAACACCTGGGGGTCCGTGGCGTGGCGCATCATGCGTATTCGATCTCCGAGGATCGCCCCGCCCGTGAACGGACTGTTTGGATCAACAGCAATAATGCCGACCGACTGGTCAGACGTGCGTACTACGCGCACGAGCTCGTCCACCAGCGTGCTCTTGCCGGCTCCAGGCGGTCCCGTAAATCCAATGAGGTACGCGTTGCCGGTATGCGGATAGACGGCTCTCATGATCTGCTCCACTTGAGGGGCATCATCTTCGATCATTGAGATCAGTCGCCCCGCGGCCCGTCGATTGCCGGACAGCGCACTCGCGACCAGTAGGCTCGGCTCAGACGCCATGCGTGTGCGGCGTTGCCGGCCTCGGTGCGCGACTCGGGGGCTCAGTCAACCTTGAGGAGCTCCCGAGCGATCACGATGCGCTGAATCTGGTTCGTGCCCTCATATATTTGTGTCGCCTTGGCATCCCGCATCATTCTCTCCACGGGGAACTCCTTGATATATCCGTACCCACCCAATATTTGAACAGAGTCGATTGTGACCTTCATCGCCGTGTCCGTAGCAAAGAGCTTTGCCATGGATGCGAGCTGCGAGAACTGAAGGCCACGATCGCAGGCGTCTGCGGCTTGCCAGGTCATCAGTCTGGCCGCATCGAGAGCGGTTGCCATGTCGGCAATCATGAACTGGATGCCCTCGAAGCGGACAATCGCCTGGCCGAACTGCTCGCGGCCCTTCGCGTAGTTGACGGCGTAGTCCAGAGCGCCGCGAGCCAGACCAATTGCCTGAGCGCTGATCCCAATGCGCCCACTGTCAAGCGCCTTCATGGCGATCGCGAAACCCTCGCCGGGTCTCCCTAACATGTTGCCGGCGGGCACCCGAACATCTTCCAGAATGAGCTCACCCGTGGCCGAGCCGCGAAGTCCCATCTTGTGCATCGGTTCCCCGAAACGAACTCCACTGGTGTCTGCATCCACCAAAAAGGCTGAAATGCCACGAGCTCCAGGCTGGTCTTCGGTGCGGGCCATGACGATGTACAGGCCGGCATGGCCGACGTTGGTTATGAACGTCTTGGTCCCGTTGAGCACGAAGTCTGCGCCGTCGCGGACGCCGGTTGCGCCAAGACTTGCCGCATCTGAACCCGATTCCGGCTCTGTGAGGGCAAAAGCGCCAAGAATGCGGCCGCTGGCCAGCTCCGGCAGATACCGCTCTTTCTGCTCCTCACTTCCAAACTGAATGATCGGCTCCGTCCCGACCGATGTATGCACGTCCAGAATGACCGCGAGGGTACCGGAAACCGCAGCTATCTCCTCCACGAAGATTGCGAAGGCGATGTGATCTAGGCCGGGCCCGCCATACCGCTCAGGCACGACGATGCCGCAGAGATCAAGCTCGGCCGCCCGCTGCACGAGCTCCGTGGGGAAGCGGTTCTCACGATCGATCTCCTCGGCCCGTGGCTCGACCACTTCACGCGCGAACTCGCGCACCGCATCTCGAATCATGAGCTGATCTTCGCTAAGCTCGAATTTCATCGCCCGATCACCTGCCGAGCGATGACCACACGTTGGATCTGCTGAGTTCCCTCATAGATCTGCGTGATCTTGGCATCCCGCATGTGGCGCTCGACCGGATACTCCTGCATGTAGCCGTAACCACCGAAAATCTGGACTGCATCGGTCGTCACCTGCATCGCCGTGTCCCCGGCAAATAGCTTGGCCATCGAGGACTCGCGAGCGCAAGCGATCTCCTGATCGCGCAGGTACGCTGCCCGCAGCATCAGTGCCCGGGATGCATGAACCTGGGTCGCCATATCGGCCAGCATGAACTGTAAACCCTGAAAAGTGCTGATGGTCGCACCAAATTGCCGGCGCGTCCTGGCGTAGTCTGTCGCGTCCTCCAGGGCCGCACGCGCTATGCCTACCGCCTGAGCCGCGATACCAATCCTGCCGGCGTCGAGCGTGTCCATCGTGACCTTGAAGCCGTTACCTTCGCCACCAAGAACGTTGTCAACCGGAACTTCCACATTCTCGAGCACCACGTCGGTGGTTGGCGCGCCTCGGATTCCCATCTTGTCGTAGTGGGTGGCGAAAGAGACGCCGGGCATCTCCTTCTCGACTATGAAGTCGGTGATGCCACTGGTTCCCTTGTCTCTGTCCGTGACGGCGGTCACCACGTAGGTATCCGCCACCTCTCCGTTGGTGATGAAGATCTTACGCCCGTTGAGCAGGTAATGATCGTTCCTGCGATCCGCGGAGGTCTTGATCGAAGCGGCATCGGAGCCCGCCTCGGGCTCCGTCATCGCCAAAGCGCCAAGCTTCTCGCCGGTCGCCAGCGGCACGAGATACTTCTGCTTTTGTGCCTCAGAACCGAACACCATGATCGGTTCTCCGCACAGTGAGATATTGACGTCCATGATCAGGCCGGTGCTGGCGCAGGCGCGGCACAGCTCCTCGACGATTCGCGCGAAGACCACATAGCTCTGGCCGGCGCCTCCGTACTCCTCGGGAAACGGCACCCCCATCAGGCCCAGCTCTCCCATCTTGGAGACCAGATCCGCCGGAAACTCGGCCTTCTCGTCTATCTGAGCCGCTCGAGGAAGCACCTCGTTCGTGGCGAATTCTCGAACCAGGTCGAGAATGTCCTCCTCGTCTCCGCTCAGTGAGAAGTCCATCCTGCCACTACCGCGCGAGGCGGACGATGGCTGCTTCGCCCTGGGCCATTCCGCTACAGATTCCCGCCGCCCCGTACTCCACCCCGCGACGCTGCATCTCCAAAACAAGATGGCCCAAAATCCGGGCACCAGAGGCGCCTATCGGATGCCCCATGGCTACGGCTCCGCCGTCGACATTGACAATCTCAGGGTCGATGCCCAGCATTTGCGTGCTTTTCAGAGTGACTGCGGCGAACGCCTCGTTGATTTCAAAGAGGCCGACATCCGGCAGCCGCAGATTCGCTTTCTTCAAACCATTGCAGATCGCGTCGGCAGGGACAGTGTGGAGGTAGCGATTCTCGTCGTTAGCCTCTCCCTGCGCCAGGTGGATCGCCAGGGGTCGCACCCCCAGCTCCTCGGCTTTCGATCGCGATAACACGACCAGGGCCGAGGCACCGTCGTTGACACTCGGAGCATTTCCGGCCGTGACACTTCCCCCCGATTTCAGCGGACGCAGGCGAGCCAGAGCCTCGAGCGTGGTGTCTGGTCGAGGAGCTTCGTCCACGCTTACTAACTGAAGGTCACCATTTCTACCCGGCACCTCGACGGGGACGACCTCCTCGTCAAATTTGCCGGACTCGAGCGCCTGCGCCCACCTCTGTTGGCTCGATAGAGCCCACCGATCCTGGTCCTCTCTGCTTATCTCGAACTCCGCTGCGACATCGCTCCCGTACTCGTGCATGGGAACACACCCGACCGGGCAGTTGAGGCCATCACGCATTATGGAATCCACGAACGTGGCATCGCCCATTTTCAGGCCGAAGCGAGCCCCATCGACCAGATAGGGGGCGCCGCTCATGCTTTCCATGCCGCCTGCCACCACCACTTGCGCATCTCCCGCTTTGATCGCTTGCGCCGCCAGGTTTATGGCCTTGAGACTCGAGGCGCACACCTTGTTCACGGTCAGTGCTGACACCTCTTTCGAGAGCCCGGCTTTCAGCGCCGCCTGCCGTGCGGGAATCTGTCCCAGGCCCGCGGTGATCACGGTTCCCAAGACGACTCCGTCGACCTGATCGAAGGGAACGCCGGCACGTTCCAGGGATGCTCGGATCACAACTGAGCCCAGATCGATCGCGGACAGAGCGCTTAGAGAGCCGCCCAGCCTTCCGAATGGCGTGCGCGCCACGCCCGCCAGCACCACCTCGTCCATCTGTCGGCCCCTCTCCTATGCGCCCAGCAACCTGGCTATCACGGTGCGCTGGATTTCGCTGGTCCCTTCCCCGATCTCACCGATCTTTACATCTCGCCAGTACCGGGCGACCGGGAACTCTTCCATGATCCCGTATCCACCATGGATCTGGACAGCGTGATTAGCGGCCCGCGTGGCAACTTCGGTCGAATAGAGCTTTGCCATCCCGGCAGCCATGCGGAAGTCGTGGCCCTGGTCTTTCTGCCACGCAGCTTTGTATGTCATCAGCCTCGCCAGCTCGATTTCGGTAGCCATGTCTGCCAGGCGAAATTGAACTGCCTGGAACTTCGAGATGGACTTGCCGAACTGCTGCCGTTCCCGAGCGTACCGAAACGAGGCGTCGTAGCAGGCCTGGGCCAGGCCGACGCTCAGAGCTGCTACCGAGATGCGCCCACTGTCCAGGATGGTAAGGAATTGCTGAAACCCTTCGCCACGAACCCCCAGCAGGTTCTCCTCGGGAACGTGCGCATCCTGGAACGACAGCTCGTGGGTATCCGACGCCCTCCACCCCATCTTGTCGTAGTCTTTCGCGACCTGGTACCCGCCGGTACCGGTTGGCACGACGATATTGGATATCTCTTTCTTGCCGTCGTCTCGCCTGCCCGTGACGGCAGTGATGGTTACACCGCCGCTGAGCGTCGTGCCTGAATTCGTGATGAAAGACTTCACGCCGTTGATCGTCCACGACCCGTCCCGTAGCTCAGCTCGGGTTTGAGTGTTCCCGGCGTCGGAGCCGGCATTGGGCTCGGTAAGGCCGAACGACCAGAGCTGCTTACCTGAAGCCAGTCGGGGCACATACTCTCGTTTTTGTTCGTCCGTACCGAACAGGACAAAGGGCATGGTACCGAGGGAGGTGTGTGCCGCCATGGTGATGCCGACCGACGCGTCTCCTCGGGATATCTCCTCCACGGCAAGTGCGTAGGTCAGCGTGTCGGCGCCGGTCCCGCCTAGATCCTCCGGCACGGGCAGGCCGAGAAAGCCCAGCTCCGCCATCTTCGCGACGATTTCATACGGAAACTGCCTGGCCTTATCGAAGTGCTCAGCCTTCGGCGCGATCTCGTTTCGAGCGAAGTCCCGTGCGAGATCGCGGATCATCAGCTGCTCTTCAGAGAGACTGAAATCCACCTCTCAACTGCCTTTCCGGCGACGCAGCTCCTCGGTAAGCGCCGGAACCACCTTGAAGAGATCTCCCACCACCGACAGGTCGGCTAGTTGGAATATCGGAGCATCTTCAGAGCGATTGATGGCGATGATCGTGTCGGCTGTCTGCATGCCTACTCGGTGCTGGACCGCGCCCGAGATGCCGATCGCCAGATACAACTGAGGTTTTACCGTGCGGCCGGTTTGTCCGACCTGGTGAGCGTACGGGATCCAGCCGGCGTCAACGGCAGCGCGCGACGCGCCAACCACGCCGCCCAGTTCAGCTGCAAGCTCGGCCAGGAGCTGGAACGGCTCGGGACCACCCAGACCGCGGCCCCCCGACACGATGATGCCGGCCTCCTCGAGAGGCATGGAGGCTCCTTCCTCTTCGACGCGCTTGCCCCGGCGGACGCGTGTCGCCTTGTCGGACGGCGAAAACTCTATGCGAGTCACGTTTGTTTGCTTCGGGTTCTCCTCCGGAGTGAAGGCGTTCGGCCGCACTAGGTAGACCGAGATCGAAGCGTTCTTGGTTTCGACGACCGTCGTGAAGGATCCCCCGAAGATCGTCTCGTTCGCGTCGAGATGGCCGTCGTGTGGCGCGAGGTCGACCACGGCTGAAACCAGCCCTCCTCCCAGCCTCGCAGCCAGCCTGGCGGCTACGTCTTTGCTGTCGCCGGTATCCGCGAGCACTACGGCGGACACGCTTTCGCCGTCGAGAATTTGCTTCAAGACCTCGACGTGGGGGTCAACCAGATAGTCGTCGAAAACGGCGTCCTCGGAGACGTGGACGAGGTCGACGCCGTGACGACACAGGCTCTCTGCAGTCGCCGCAGCCGACTTGCCGAGCGCGACCGCATGGACCTTTCCGCCATCGGCTAGCTGGGCAGCTTTGGTCGCGGCCTCAAGAGCCGCGCGTTTGGGCCGGCCCCCCTCGTGCTCCACATAGATAAGGACGTTCTCTGCCACGTTCGTCTCTCTCCCGGATCAGCCGATTAGATAAATTTCCGCTCTTGGAGGAAGTCCGCAACAACTCTGGCGGCTTCCTCCGGAGACTCCGGTTTGACCACTTGTCCCGCCGTTTTCTCCGGCCGTGGAGTCACTGCGGTCACCTGCGTCTTGGCGCCCTGGAGCCCGACCTGGGCAGTGGGAATCCCGAGGTCGCTCAAACCGCGCTTTTCGATCGTCTTGCGTTTGGCTGCCATGATGCCCTTCAGCGAGGGATAGCGGGGCTCGTTTGCCCCTTTCACGACACTGACCACGGCCGGCAGTGACGTTTCGACTTCCTGATAACCACCGCTGACCTGGCGATTGGCTCGTACCGTACCGTCGTGCGGCTCCAGTTTTGAAACCAATGTGACCAGGGGCAGATCGAGCATCTCGGCAAGGCCGGCCGGCACCAGACCCATGCGAGCATCGGTGCTCTCCATGCCGGTGAGAATCAGATCATATTCGATCGACTCTAGCGCCTTTGCCAAAACGACGCACGTTCCGAACCAGTCGGTTCCATGGAGAGCCGAATCGCAAACCAAGACGGCGCTATCGGCGCCCATGGCGAGCGCCTTGCGAACGCTTTCCTCCGCCGATTCCGGCCCCATCGTGAGAATGGTCACCGCGCCTCCAGACCTCTCCTTGATCCGAAGCGCCTCTTCTATCGCGTACTCGTCGAAGGGGTTGACTACCTTTTCGAGGGCCTCTCTATTGAGCGTGAAGTCCGGACTCAGCTCCTTTTTTGCCGTGGTGTCCGGCACCTGCTTCATGCAAACGACAACGTTCAAGCGCGTCCCTCCTACTCCCCATCGCCGCCACTGTCGTACGGCGATCTGGGGCAGCCCGCATGGAAGCCCCAATCACAGTTGGCGGCACCGCGCTGCAGACTAGCACGCAGTTCCGAGCCCGCCAAAAGTCGCGGACCGCGTCATGTGCGCACCATAGTCGCACCTGGCACAGACCGTGCCTCGCCCGGCCCGAGCCCGGACGACCGCCGCCGAATCAAAAGTCCCGTGTCACCTGGACCGGGGCCTGACTGGTAGCGCATACGGGATTCGAACCCGTGATCTCCGCCTTGAGAGGGCG
>DHWR01000116.1:927-3885 GCA_002413265.1 Chloroflexi bacterium UBA5177 | reverse complement strand
AGCGCGAAGTCCATCTTCACCGGGACCATCCGGGTGGTGAAGGGGGCAAACGGAACGGACGCCTACCAGGCGAACCGTAACCTCTTACTGAGCAACAAGGCGTCCTCCTTCCCCAGCCCGAACCTCGAGATCGAAGCGAACGAGGTCCGGTGCACCCATGGCGCGACGATCGGCCGGGTGGACGAGGATCAGCTCTTTTACCTAATGTCTCGTGGACTTTCGAAAGATGTTGCCACCAGAATGGTGGTGGAGGGGTTCTTCGAAGACGTGTTGGAGCGGGAGCCCGCCGAAACGATCCGAGACAATCTGCGGCAGATGATCTTCCGGAAGATGGAACGCGTTTGATGGCAGTGGGGAATTGGGTCAAGGTGGCGAACGTCAGCGACGTTCCGGACGAGGCCGGCTATCGAGTCGAGATCGACGGCTACCCGGTTGCCATCTGGAATGTCGGCGGCGAGATTTGTGCCACGCAGGACAGCTGCACGCACGAGGAGACCTCCCTTTCGGACGGCGATCTCTGGGATGATGTCGTCGAGTGCCCCTTGCACGGGGCGCAGTTCAACGTGCGAACCGGGGCGGTTCTCTCGCTGCCGGCTATCTTTCCCCTGAAGACGTTTCCGGTCAAGGTCGAGGACGATGCGATATACCTTGAGTTGAAGGACTGAGGGCCTCGCGCCCGAGTGAGGAGCCGATGGAAACAGAAGTCAAGCCCAACGAAGAGATGGTGCGAGAAGCGCTCAAAGAGGTCATCGACCCCGAGATTGGCGTGAATATCGTCGATCTGGGCATGGTCTACGGGATCGACATGAAGGAAGACGAGGTGAAGATCACCATGACGCTGACGACCCCGATGTGCCCGCTGAGCGAATACATCGACCAGGCGGTCAAGGAAGCGCTGGAGGTTTTTTCGTCGCTGCAGGCGGTTGACGTGAACCTGGTCTGGACGCCGCCCTGGAACCCCTCGATGATGAGCGAGGACGCGAAGCTCGAGCTGGGGTTTTGGTAAGCCGCCTACTTCCGTAGCTGCACTCCTTTAGAAGTGGCACCGAAACCCGGTAGCCCAGCCACCGTGCGGCCGCCGGACGTAGTGAAAGAACCACCGCCGCGCCAGGCGTGACGGCGGCTCGGCTGGCACCCATTTGTCAAGCGGAGCGTTTGGTCAGCGTGTTCCCCTTGAGGTCGTTGTATTTGCGTGAGAGATCGGTGATTCGCTCCGACGCTTCGGCTGAGGTCAGATCTTCTCGCGGCTCCTCGGACTGACCGAGCAGACGAGACAGCTTGGCGATCGTAGACAGTTGGTTGGCGCTGGCGGGCCGGTTGGGTGAGGCTTTGGGCACGTCCGGGCGGTAGGATCGGCCGTCCTCGTGGATGGCGGCAATGCCGTTAGAGGAGCGGGCGCCGTCGGCATCGAGATCACCGAGCTCTTCGATAGCCGTGGCTCCAATGTTCACGGCGTCGCGCAGGGCGCGTGCCTTGGCTCGGGTTTCCGCCATCCGAATTATGTGTGGTGCGATCATCCGGCCCACGTTTTCCGGAGACGCGTCCCCGATGCCGCCGAAGGTGCCCTTGGAGGTCTCGATCTCGGCAGCGACGATGGCGACGTTGCCGTTTTCGTCTTCCGGAATCTGGACCAGGGTGGTGGAGACGCGGCAGAGGCCCTGCTGATGCGCTTCGTCGAGCAGACCTTCGTACTTGACGAAGTCGTTGCCCTGCCAGTTGATGATGTATTCCTTCTTCACGGCTGGCTCCTCTTTTTCAGGTGCAAGTGAGAACATCTGTTCTAATCATACTTGCAAGCGTCGGCCAAAGCAAAACGCCGGACGGTTACCTCCTGCCCGCAATACCGAGCGAGTCCGCGTAGGGGCGAGCAGCGGTCGCCCTGCTCGAAAATAGGCAGCGTTAGCTACCCTCTTAGATCAGGTCGCCTCCAACGTCTTGCTCGAAATAACGATCAAGTTCCCACTGCAACGGATTGTTGGTGATGTACTCGCGAAACCGCAGGAGTTCCGTTTCGCTGCGAATGATCCGATCGTAGAAGCCTCGCTGCCACAGCGATTCGACGCCGTGCAAGTCCTGTTTGACCGCGACGGAGCTGACGGCTGCCTTGATCCCGCTCACGATCGCACTCACGCTCCTCGATGGGACCAGGAAACCCGCGGACTTCTCGTTCATTTGATCGTTGCCGGGCAAATCGATAAGTAGGACCCCGTGCAAGTGATTTGGCATGAGAACGAAGGCGTCCAGTAACACGCCGGGTCGGAGTTCCTCCGTTCTCCTCCATTCCCGTTCGACAATTGCACCTATCTGGGAGGTATGCATTTCACCGTCCCGGATTCGTCCGAAGAGAGGGCGACGGTCAGCGCTGCACAGAGTCACGACGTAGGCGCCGTTCGAAGCGTAATTGTAGCCTGCTAGGCGCGTGGAGCGACGAGATATGTGGCGCGAATCGTTCATTAGCAATGGTAGTCGCGGATCGTGTGCGAAGGGTGGAGAAAGCACGGGCACCGCTGGTCAACCACCGCGGGCGACCGCTGCTCGCCCCTACGCATCCGTGCGTTACAGAAAAAAACCGTCGCTTCTATGCAGTGGCGCCTATGCTTTCTTGCGTCTCTGATTCAGGAACGGAATGTTCATCCTGCGCACCGCGAAGGCCAACCATGGCATAGACGCCGGAGACGAGACCGAGGACGCCGGCGGCGAAGAAGATCGTGTCCACCGGCCCGAAGCTCAAGCCGAGGGTCTGAGCTCTGAAGTGAGCCATGACGGTGCCCGCGAGCCAGCCCGCGAGAACGATGGATCCCAGGGTTGCCATGTTGACGACCGGCATCAGTACGGAACTTACCCGGCCCAACATCTCCCGCGGAGTGGAGTCGAGCATCAGCGGCATGATGGCAACGTTCAAGGCGGCCATGGGAATGCCGGTGACGAACAGCGCGATCACCGCCGGCCAGAAGCTGG
>DHWR01000116.1:0-713 GCA_002413265.1 Chloroflexi bacterium UBA5177 | reverse complement strand
CTCGCCGCGATGGCTCCCAACACGGCACCGCTGCCGATGGCTGCCGACAGCACGCCGTACAGGCTGGCGGAGGTATGCAGATTTACGGTGACGAAGAAGACGTCCAGCGCGTTCAGAGCGCCGGCGCCAAACATCACGATGACCAGCGAAACGAGCAGCGTCATCAACACCCGGTTGTGTCCAAAGAAGGCCAGACCCTCCCGGAACTCGCGCAGGACGTTCGGGGCGGCTCTCGATGCGCTTTCCACGACCTTCACCGGCGGGTCGACGAGCAGGATAGCGAAGAATGAGACGAGGAACGAGAGTGCGTTGATGAACAGCGAAGACCGAGCACCTGCGTGGAAAAAGAGCGGTCCAGCGAGTGGAGGACCGATGATACCGGCGAGGTACATGGTGGTTTGACCCATGCCACTCGCCTTGTTGCGGTCTTCCGAAGAGACGACATCGCCGATCAGCGCGAGGCGCGACGGATTGAAGAATTGGGCGCAGGTCGCGGCAAGAAAGACAGTTGCGTATACCGCGGCCAGATCGGCGTATCGAGCGGTGGATGAGCCAAAGAGGTGAGGGGCGACCTGGACAAAGACCAGAAGCATGCCGATGAGGACAGCGCGGAGCACGTCCATGACGAGCATGGTTCGACGTTTGTCCCAGCGATCCACGAACACGCCGGCGAGCGGGCCGAGGACCACGACCGGGATGGTGGCCGCGATGAG
>DHWR01000251.1:11572-17984 GCA_002413265.1 Chloroflexi bacterium UBA5177 | reverse complement strand
TCTACAGGCCGGCCATCGTCGAGGCGACGAATCGGCACAACCAGGAAAAGCGTGCCCTCGAGGAACGGGATACCTACTCCAAGGCGTTCCTCCAAGTGATGAATCTCTGGACAAAAGACGACATAGTACGGAGGTTCGTCCTGGCGCGCCGGTTTGGCAAGATTGCCGGCGACCTCATGGGTGTAGACGGCGTCAGGATCTACCACGACCAGGCACTGTTCAAGGAAAGCGGGGGTGGCTACACGCCGATGCACCAGGACCACTATTACTGGCCCCTCGACACCGATCAAACCATCACCATGTGGATGCCACTGGTTGACCTGCCGGCCGAGGTAGGTGGAATGCGGTTCGCCTCCGGATCGCAGAACGCCGGGTACCTTGGCGAGCTCCCCATCTCCGATCGGTCGGAGGAGGTACTGAAACAACTGATCGAAGAGCGGAACTTCCGGCTGGTTGAAACGGGCGCCATTAATGCCGGAGATGCTACGTTCCACTCAGGCTGGACGCTCCACGGGGCCCAGGCGAACACCTCCCCCATGATGCGCGAGGTGATGACCATCATTTACTTTGGGGACGGCGCCCATGTAACCGCGCCGGAGAGCGAGGGGCAGCGCAGTGATCTTCACACCTGGTTCCAGGGGCTTGGACCGGGCGATGTTGCAGCCGGTGAACTCAATCCTCTGGTGTACAGCAAACGCGCGGTGAGTGGCTCTCGATAGCTGAGCGAATCAAGAGGTAAGCGCAAACACACATCCTTCATTCGAGCGCAGACGGAAATCGGGCAGGGAAACCTGGCCGCTAGGGCTCGCGATATCGAGCCGTTTACCGGACATAGGAGGACATTACGGCAACAACATTGATGCGGGTGCCAAAGGACACACGCGCCGCGGTTCGAGAATTGGCAGATCACGAGCACGTCACCTTGATGGAGGCATTATCGAGGGCTGTAAAGACCTATTCGTCGATCATCAACTCAGACCAGATCCTCGAGTTGGCCGAATGGGACGGCATTTCAGTCGAAGGAGCGCTGTTCCGCGCGATCGATGGGTACTACGGGTACAGGCTGATCGGCGACACTAATGCGGCATTTGCGGCGCTACGAGACGATCCAGAGCAGTGGGCGGAGATCGAGAGTGAGCGCCGGCTTTGGAACTCAACACTGTCGGATGGACTTGGTGAAGAAGAAGTCGAACCGACTGGGCCCGAGATACGGATGTCCATTTCAGGGCGGTCGAGGCGGATCCGAGAAATACTCTCGACTTTTTGTTCAGGCTCTTCGCGTAAGAAGATCCCGGGCGCCACGCGCGATGAATTGCGCGCGGAACGGGTAGGAGAAGAAGCCACGCACGTTACCGGCCTGATCGATCAGGGCGAGCGCGGCCGTGTGAATGGGGTCTCCCCCCTTGCCTGGACGCGGCGTCGGGACGTAGATGCCGTAGGCTCTCCATATTGGCCGCAAGCGAGGGCGAGGGGCCGAGAGATAGTACCCGCCGTACTGGTTCCAGCCGATAGTTTGGATGAAGTGGGCGACGCTGGACGGTGCATCGGCCTCGGGATCGACGCTGATGTTCGCGAGAACCGTTCTTGATGCAAGTGGGCCGAGCATTCGCTCGGCGGCCGCGGCAGCTCGGCCGATCAGCGGGCATTGACCCTTGCAAACCGAGCTGGTGAAGGTTAGAAGGACCACCTTGCCGCGAAGTCCGCGAAGCGAGATGGGCCGGCCGGATTGATCGGGCAGGGTGAAGGTCGGCGCACGAAATATACGCGGCTCAGTCTGCCATTGGGTGCCCGTGAACCAAGTCGACTCACTGAGAGTCGTGGCCGCTCGAGCGTTCGATCCGGAACCTGCTCGAAGTATGACGAAGATCGAGGCGGCCAGAACGATGGCCACCACGCCGCAGAGAGGCAGCCACACACGAGGATTTCTGAAATTGCGGCTCATCATCCCGTGGCCAGACTTCTTCTACTGGCTAGACGCTACGAGCGCTGTTCTATCGGCACGTAGTCCTGGTCTCTTGGTCCCGTGTAAATCTGCCTCGGTCGGGCAATTTTCTGCTCGTCGTCGTTGATCATCTCGAGCCATTGAGCTACCCAGCCGGACGTCCTGGCAATGGCGAAGATGACGGTGAACATTTCGGCGGGGATGCCCATGGCCTCGTAGATCAGTCCTGAGTAAAAGTCGACGTTGGGGTACAGTTTTCGGCCGGTGAAGTACTCGTCGGCCAGCGCCCGCTTTTCGAGCTCGACCGCCACCTGCAGCAGTGGGTTCTCGCTGCCGGTGATCTCGAGTACCTCGTCCACGTGTTTCTTGATGATGCGGGCACGAGGGTCGTAGTTCTTGTAGACTCGGTGCCCGAACCCCATGAGCCGCTCTTCCTTGTTCTTCACGCGCTCGAGGAAGCTGGGAATGTTGTCGCTAGTGCCGATGCGCTGCAGCATCTTGAGGACGGCCTCATTCGCTCCGCCGTGCAGCGGTCCGTAGAGCGCGGCGATGCCTGCTGCCAGAGCGGAATATGGGTCGACGCCGGAGGAGCCCACACCGCGCACCGCTGCGGTCGAGCAATTCTGCTCGTGGTCAGCGTGAAGGATGAAGAGGACGTCGAGGGCGCGTTGCAGACGCGGATCCGGTTCGTAGGTCGGTTCTCCAACCTTGAACAACATGGAGAGGAAGTTGCCCAGGTAGCTCAGCCGGTTGTCGGGATAGATGTACGGCAGGCCGCGCATATGACGGTAGGCATAGGCGGCCAGTGTCGGCATTTTGGCGATGAGCCGCACCGCGGCAAGCCGCCGCTCCCGCTCGTCATCGATATCTTTTCCGCCTGGATAGAAGGTGGACAGAGCGCCCACCGACGCCAGAAGGATTCCCATCGGATGACCGTCGTACCGAAAACCCTGCATAAACGTCTTGACGTTTTCGTGCACGAACGTGTGGTGAGTAATCTCGTCGACCCAGAGCTCGAGCTCGGTTTCCGTGGGCAGGCGTCCATAGATGAGGAGGTAGGCGACCTCCAGATAGGTGGAGCGTTCGCACAGCTGCTCGATCGGGATGCCGCGATATTGAAGGATGCCGGCGTCGCCATCGACATAGGTGATGGCGCTCCGACACTCGACGGTATTGGTGTAGGCGGGATCGTAGGACATGAGGCCGAAGTCGCCCGAGCCGGCTTTGATCTGCCGAAGGTCGATGGCTCGAATCGTGCCGTCGACAACGGGGAGCTCGTAGCTCTGTCCCGTACGGTTGTCCTTGATGGTTACGCTGTCGGAACCCGTGGGTGAGCTGCCAGACGGGCCATCGACCTGGTGCTGAGTTTCTAAATCCATGGCTGACATAGTCGATCTTCTTTCAATAGCCACTCAGCCTATGATGACACTTTCGACGCCTTTCCAGGGAGCCGCAGGCATACAGCCCGAAGATCGTCAGGGCGACATTTGCCTGTATATGGCCAGCCAATTGGTCGCGATCTCGTGTTCCGCCCGTCGGAGGCTCATCTGGCCGGCACATACCTGGGCGTGCAGGTAGTTTTCCACCCTATCCTTCTCGTGGAAACCGGGACTGGGGCTGGCCGCCTCGGGCCAAAGATTCGAGATGGCGTTCGAGCCACCAAGCTCAAGGCTTACCAGGTGGTCGACCTCGAACTCGCCTCGACGGTGTGAGGCGATTCCATACTCTCTATAAACCGCCGCTTTGGTGCTTTCAGAGACGCGCCGCACTCGACCCGAGTAGCCGCGAACACAGATGCCTGCCTGGGTAGCGTTGCTGAACACCGCTCCGGGGCTGCAAGCGGGATCGGGCAGCGCACCTCTCGGCAAGCAGCCGTGTGTTTTCGTGCGGGGAGCCAAATTGGTGCTAGGCGGCAGAGGGGGCAGCGGTGGACGGGCCGACGCGGCGTGGCCCGCGGCCCGCGCATCGGGAAGGCCGCTGCTCAGCATGCCAGCAGCCAAGAGAACGACAACTAGGAATGCCTTCAACTTCCGTAGTGCTCCCGACTCGTGAAAGCCCGATGGGTACCACACGAAAAACTGTTAAACCAATTTTGCTCAGCGGCCTGCCTGTCGATGTCTGCCCGTAGCGCTATCATTATGGCTACCAACCATTTGGGATAGCGCGGGGAAGCCCGCAGGGGAAGGATGGACCGATTGAAGCATTTGCATGTCCGGTTGCTTGCGACTCTCTGCATCACAGGCTTTCTCTTCGCGGTTCCGCAGCAGCGCTCGAGCCTGGCGGTCCATGCCGCCAGTAGCACCGCTCAGTCCTTGTGCATCGCGCACCATCCCCAGGATTTTGTCTGGTATACGCATAGCTGTACCGGACACGACGAGCCTGAGATCGACCCCCTGTCCAATAACCCCGGCTCGGCGCAGAATCTCACGTGGACCGTAGTGCTTCCCACCAATGGCGCGTCCACGCCCGTGGATTCCGTCGGCCCGACCTTCTGGATCGGCGGCGCCGTAACCGACCCCAACAGTCTGGTTGGCCAGGCTTTCCTTGAGCTTCAGTTCTATCCGAACAGCCTCGTCAAGGGTTGCAGCTCGGGTGGCGGCTACAACGTCGTGCAGGACCCCGGCGTGTACACGGCATGCTCACCGGTGTGGGAGGTGTCCAAGAAAGGCAGCTCCGAGTCGGCTGCTTTCAATGCCATGCTGACGGACAATGCCAGCGGCGGTCCCTTGGTCATGCATGCCGGCGACACCATCACGGACCACCAGTTCATCACAGCTGCACAGGATGGCATGCACATCACGGTCACCGACCTGACGACCGGACACTCCGGCACCATCGTGCTGAACAGCAAGATCGATGGCCCGCTGATGCCGGCCTTCAGCGTCCAGAAGCTCGGCAATGCTCTGGGCTGGGGGATCGTCGACGACGCTCCGAATTCTCTGGTGTGGGAGATCGGCCACACCGGCAACTACACGCAGCCCGCGGGACAGTACTGCGTGCCTGGAAGTGCCACCAAGCCGCCGTGCTATTCGTACGACGTTCCCACCTGGCTCAAGTTCCACCCGCTTCAGATCAAGGGCGTGACCTTTGGCGACGGCAGCACTCCGTCGCACTGGTCTGTGGTGAGCGATTTTGGCGGGGTGGCCGAGGTGAATCAGTACTGTCCGAGATACGGCGCCCCGTTCTGCTATTACCCGTGGTACGCCTACAACAGCCAGAGTAAAACGTTCACCTACGGTGGCGACTACCCGGGGACGACCAAGGACTTCGGACAGGCCCTGCAGTTCGATCAGAATACGAACTGTCCCAGTCCGTTCGGACCGAACACTACCTACTGCTCTACCGTTATTCAGTAGTAACCAGGGACGGCGCAACAAAGAGCCGAGGCCGTTTGGCTTCGGCTCTTTCGGTTTGGATGCCTCAGTCTTCGTCTTCGGGTTGCAGCCGATTTTCGATTGAGAAAGGGCCCGCTCCAAAGAAGAATATGAGTGCTGTCAGGCCGACCAGAAGCAGGTCGCGTATAACGTCCCACGACGTGATGACGTTTCCGCCCTCGAGGAAGGCCAGGACTGGGTTCACTGCTCCGCTCCCAAAGCAACCGCACGAGTGATGAGTGTGGCCGGTGACCAGCGATTGCATCAGAGCGAACTCAAACATGGCGAGCATCAGCAGGCAGGCAGCCGAGGCGATGCGGGTCATGAAGCCCACGAGCACATATAGAGCGGCGACGATTTCCAGCCAGGGAAGCGCCAGCGCGAAGGGATAGCTCAGGGACACCGGCATCAGATGGTAGGCACGAACTGCCTCCGCGAAGAGACCCGGCGTCGTTACCTTGGTGAGCCCCGCGACCAGGAATATCCCGCCCACGACAAGACGCGCAATCACGAGAACTGCCGGCTCGATCGTGAGCCACCACTCGCTGTCCGTGAATGTAAGCCTGGCTAGGGGTTCTTCTCCTGACTCAGAAGCCACATTGGTCACGAAGCAGGCTTCAGCGCGGTATTCAGCTCGTTGGCGAGCGTGTTGTAGGGGTACTTTCCGGCATTGGAGAAGATAATCTTGCCTTTGGGATCGATTACGTACAGGCCCGGATAGTTCCCAATGCCGTACTCGTTCACCACGTGAAAGTTGGGGTCGACGAGCTGCGGGTGATGCACATTGAAGTGCTGAGCGAACCAGGTCATGTCGCTTTTCTGGGCCAGCCGAGTATCTGTGTTGCCGCTTGTCTCATAATCTTTCCCGTATGGATTGGCAAGGACCGACCAAACTCGTACGCCCTTCGAAGCGTAGCTACTCTCGATCTGCGCAATTGCCGGAGCCTCGGCCTGGCAGATTGGACACCACACGGCGAAGAACTCGAGCACTACCGGATGCCCGTGCTGCGCGGCTAGCGTGTACGTGTGTCCATTGATGTCTTTCAACGTAAAGTTTGGTGCCGTCTTTCCGACCTTGATCTGATTTGCGACCGGA
>DHWR01000251.1:9137-11310 GCA_002413265.1 Chloroflexi bacterium UBA5177 | reverse complement strand
TGAACCCGGGGGCCCGAGGAGGCCTTTCGCGGCTGCCCGGCCGACGTCGACGGTGTTACTTTCTGTTCGGCCTTGGCTCTCTGTTCCCGACGACGCTGCGTTTGTCGCTTTCTACCCATATGGTTTCCTCTTTTCTCACTATTGTCCTTGTTTAAGATGGGAATAAGATTGCGTCAGGCACCGACCGTCATCCTCGTGCATCCGCACGAGACCAGAACGATTCGGTATTTTCCAATGCGCCCCATCCCCAGGCGGTGCCCGTGAGGCACCTTTCGCATTGAGGCAAGTCCCGTCCCAATGCGTATGTCCATCATGGTATACAACGATTTTGGATGTGAATTCTTAACTGGAATAACCCTTAAACACATTTGAATGATCGCTTCCGAGGTGCTCGGGGGCAAGGAGGCGTTGTTGAGGTTTCGCCTTCGATCGGCCTAAAGGCTGGCGGGCACCTATTTCCCCCTCTCAAGGGGCCGTACGAAACCCGATACCAGAAGCTCTCGGGCCTCCGCGGCGTATTGCGGGGCCAGGAGTCGCATCAATCCCAGATAGACGAAGGCCCCGGCGCCGATGCAAACGAGAAGCACGGCCGTGCTGGCCACATGAAGGCTGCTTCGGAGCCACTGTTCCACCGCAATAGTCAAGGCCGCCGTGCACGCCGACGCGAATGCCGGCATGCGGATCGCCTCCCAAACCTCGGAAATGCGAATCGCAAGCATGTACTTGGCGAGGACCAATGCTGCCGGCACTTCGACGAACATCAACGGAACGTAAACCGCGGCAACGGCGCGTATGCCGTGGGGCGCCGCTACGATCATCGCGGGCACGATCACGGCGGCTTTCACAAGGTTGTAGCCGGACAGCAGCCAGGGCCTTCCCACTGCCTTGTACCCTTCGAAGAACACCGCCACCAGCGCTCTCGCGCCGCCATACAGCGCCAGCACAGACAGGATCCCGAAATCACTTCGATACGGGGCCCAGCGTTCTCCGAGGACGGGAACTATCAGGACGGGCGCCACCGCGGCCAAGGTCAACGAAGCCGGGATGACGACGAAGGCGGTCTGCCGAAGAGCGGACAATAGGAGATTTTCGAATAGCGCGGAGTCATGCGCCCGGCTGAGGGCGGGGAAAACTACCGTGCTGACGGCGATGCCTACGATGCCGGCCACGATGAAGGTAATTCTCCAGGAGGTGGTGTAAAACCCCACGTCGGCGGCTTTGCGGATGACGTGCCCTGCGATGAAGACGTCCGCGTTCTGGGCGATGTAGAGGCTCATCAACCCAGAACCGATCCAGAAGCTGTATCGAAGCTGCCGGCTCAGCAGCGCGGAAGCGAGGCGGATGTGCGGCCGATACGGGCATACCAGCCACAGCAATACTGTGCCGACCGTCGTGCTCAGCAGCTCCCGCAAAACCAACGGGCCTTCTCCAGTCGACCAGGTAGCCGCGACCCCGGCCACCGAGCCCGCGATGAGGATCTGTCCCACTCCCGGGATGCTCCGAGACCGGAGATCGAGCCTCCTGAGAAGCAGGAAGCCGTGGACGGAGCCGGCGGCGGTAATCACGTAGGCGAGCGACAGAAGCCGGATCAGGCGCTCTATGCCTGCATGGTGGTAGTACTGGGCTATGGGATAGGCGAGAAGATTGGCGAGCACGAGAAGGGCGAACGCCAGAAGCATGTTGAACGTCCAGCCAACATCTGCCGAGGCGCGATCGAGATCCCGCTCGTACACGAGGACGGGGCCGACACCGAAATTGCGCACGCTGTCGAAAAAGCGATAGGGGGTGAGGGCCAGGTCAAAGATCCCGCTGATTCCGGGGCCCAGTAGGCGGCGCAAGATCAGGGTGATGATGGTTCCGCCGAGGCGCACGACTGTGAGGTTGGCGAGCAGCCAGACCAGGCCTTCGCGGCGGATTCGGGTCTGGATTGAGGGGTCTTGCGGTTTGGTGGAGGTCATGGGGTAAGGCCTGTCATTAGGACCAGTTTCGGCGGTGGCGGTGTTTGCGAGTGCGGTAGTGGTTGACCGGATGGGGTTGGAGGGTTGGGACGCGGGCGGCCGCGGCTCCGTCGGATAATCCTGGTCGCTGGGTTCCGCGATGCATTTTGACGCTGTGCGCGTCGGCGCGGCGGCAGCCACTCCCGCTATGCGGCGCGGGTAATTCATACCCCGTA
>DHWR01000251.1:0-8869 GCA_002413265.1 Chloroflexi bacterium UBA5177 | reverse complement strand
GAAGGAAAACGTCATGATGTGGAATTGGCACACCGGATGGGGCCCGTGGGGATGGCTGGGCATGAGCGTGTCCATGGTCATCTTCTGGGGTCTTGTGATCTGGGGAATCGTGGTACTGGCGCGCTATCTGACCACACCAGCACCGCAGGCAGCCTTCTCTGATCAGCGGAGCAAGTCGCCAGACACGATCCTGGCGGAGCGCTTTGCCAGAGGCGAGATCGACGACCGGGAGTACGCGCACAAGCGTGAGATGCTGCGGTTCGACGACCCAGGTGCACACAATGCGGGCGTCGAGGAGACGTCGCACGAACGGGAAGTCGAAACCGTGGCGCGCTGATCGCGGAATCGGACGAGTAGCAATGAATCGTCCGGGACAGCTCAACAACGTGGTCGAGAAGGTCCTCCCGGACCGGACTCCCGCTGTACGGGATTTCGAACGGGGGTGGCGAAGTGGCGGGGGGCGGTGTTGGAGGTTGGAAGAGTTACGACGGGCTGAAGCCGTCACTACGCCAGATGGGGAAAGGTAGGGGTGGAGGCGGGACGGTTTTGCTTATTGGGAGGAGGGCGAAGCGGCTCGTCCCTACGGCGGATGCCGAATTGGGGACGGAGAGGTGTTGTGGGGCGGTATTGGCGGTTGCGAGGAGGGCGCAGATCGCCCCCTACGACGAAATCCGGTTCTGGGGACGAGTCGTGTAGCGGGCTTGGTCTTTCTCGAAGGGCGCGCGGCAGCCGGAGGAACAGAAAAGGTAGGTGACACCGTCGAGCTTCAGTCGTTGGTCGGTACTCGGATCGACCGACATTCCGCAGACCGGATCGACGGTGGCATCGCGACGCTCGTCGGGGGGTACCTCCATCGCCTTCAGCATCTGAATTCCTCCGGTTTGGAGGAAGCGGATCCCGAGCAGGGCAGTCAGCATCAAGAATGCGAGGTTCAGGAAGCTGGTGTAATTCCAGGCGGGATGTGAAAAGAGGATCGTTACGTTGCGGTTCGTCGGAACGGCGCCAAGCACGTGGAAGGCAGCGCCCACGGCGAGCCCGGCAAGACTCATGGTGGCGTACGAGGCCACGCCCAGGTAGATCGCGGCGCGCTTGCCGTAGTAGCGGCGATAGATGTCGAGGATCGGAATGATGATCAGGTCGGCAAAGATGAACGCTATCACGCCGCCAAAACTAATGCCCCCTCGCCACAGCACCGCTGCCAGCGGAACGTTCCCAACCGAACAGACAAAGCTGAAGACGGAGATCAGGGGACCCACGAAGGCGCCCCACACCTCGGTGGCGGCGCCGTGCCCGGTCAGGAAGAACTTCGTCCAGACAGAATTCGAGACCCAGGCGGCCAGCGCTCCAGCTATCAGGAAGCCGAGGAGCAGGTCGTACCAGAGACTGTAGATGTTCATGAAAAAGTAGTGGCTGATCGCGGTCAGGGCGCGATCCGAGAAGAGGCGCCGCAAGAACGGCCCGTCGGTGATGGACATGTCCATGGCGCCGTGGCCCTCCATCTTTCCGGGCAGCCCGAGCTCCGCTTGAGCTCGGGCTTCCTCTACCAGCCAGCGGCGAAGGGTCAGCCTGAAGACGAAGGCCAGCGCGACGACCATCAGGATTCCGCCGCCTATCTCGGCGACCAGGAACTGCCAGCCGAGGAGAATCAGCAGCACCAGGCCGAGCTCGAATACGAGGTTGGTGGACGCGAACTCGAAGATGATGGCGTTCGCGAAGGTGGCGCCCTTGCGGAAGAGGGATCGCGCGACGGCGACTGCGGCGTACGAGCAGGACGACGAGGCCGCCCCGAGAGCAGCGGCAACCGCAACGGATTTTGCCGAATCGGTGCCGAGCGCGCGGGTCACGGCGCGCTTCGACACCACGGTCTCGACGATAGCCGAGAGCAGGAAGCCGAGGGCCAGTGGCCAGAGGACCTCCCAGAACATGTCGAAAGAGGTGCCGAGGGCGTCTGCTAGTGCATGCATGGCGGTCATAGAAGGGAGAATGGCACCCCTAAAGGGGTGCGCCTACGGGGGTTGGGGCGAAGGAGGTGCCGAGGGCGTCTGTTAGTGCATGCATCGCGGTCATAGACGCAGAATGGCACCCCTAAAGGGGTGCGGCTACGGGGGTTGGGTCGAAAAAGGTGCCGAGGGCGTCTGCTATTGGCTGGATGGGGGTCATAGATCGTGGTTGGTACGCAAGCGGATTAGGGCGGCCGTCCGAACCACGTCCCGGCCGGTGGTTTCAAACATCGTAAATGATCACGGTCGACTGAGGAACAAACGCTTCTCGCGGCTGAGATGGGGCGCCCAATCGAGCTCGGTGGCGCCGGCGAATCGCATATAGGCGCGTAGGGCGTCCCGCATCGCGTCGACGAACCCTTCCTCCCGCTGCGGATCGAACCCCTCTTCCCACCAGAGACCCAGCACACTCACGCGGCCCGCGGCGCGGTCGATCCTGGGCTCGATCCGTGCCAACAACCGATCGCGGAACAGGAGCGGCAGCACGTAGTAGCCCCAGCGTCGCTTGGGCTCGGGGAAATACAGCTCCAACACGTACTCGAAGTCGAACAGCTTCCCGAGGAAGGCGATGTCCCAAACGAGCGGGTCGAAGGGCGGGAGAAGCGCGACCGACGGTGCCGGCTCCGGCGGCGCCATGAGCGGGTCAACTTCGTCGCCCACGACAAACCGTGCACCCCGCACATCCTCGATCTCGACCGGCACTATCTCCCCCGATTCGACCAGCTCGTCGCGCAGCTCGGTCCGCGAGAGCAGTTCCGGCCGCTTGGGGTCGGGTTTTGCCGGTGCGATGCGTGCCATGGCCGGGCTGTACACGCCCAGCAGGCCGTGGGCGCGGAAGCGCGAGAGCATCTTGTGGCGGAGCTGCTCGCGTAGTGGGACCTCCCGACGGAGTAGGTCCGCTGGGAATAGCCGCTCGATCAGATCATAGTGGCGCCGATTCCCCTCCCGGCGCGCCAGGCCCAGCACGCCCGTGGCGGCCAGCGCGTCGAGAACGGCGCTGGCGAGGCTCATCGGCGTCCCGAACCAGTTGGCGGTGCGCCCGCTCTCGAAGTCCAGCGCGGTCAGAGGTCCGTCGGCCCGGATCCGGTCGATGATCTGCGTCGCCAGCTCGCGATTCTCGCTCAGGTCGACCGGCTGACCGGCGGCATGGAACATGCGCGGCGACTCCCGACTCTGGATCCACGAGACCCGGTACCAGGGCAGCTCGGTCGTTGGAAGCAGCGAGAGGGCCTTGTTCTGCGTCTCGAACAGCTCACGCCGGCGGTAGAGGAGCTCGTCGCACCAGGCCGGGTCGTAGCCGGCGACGCGGGCGTGCAGGACGAGGTCGTGGTTTCGGCCAGCGACGGCGAGCGGGTCGAACTGAATCGAGCCCAGCCGTCGGAACACCTCCATCACGGCGTCCGGCCCGCCTTGCAGCGATCGCGGCGGTGCCAGGAAGTGGCGCGCAACCAAGAAGCGGCGCGCGGCTTCGCGCGTCACCGTCAGCTTCTTGCCGGTCATGAGGGCCTCCCGAGGACGGTGCGTCGGTCGAGCGTTGCAGACATGGCCTCAGAGTCCTAGTAGCCGGAAGAGAACGTAGTGAAGGCGACCTAGTCCTCGCCGACCATCCGGCAGACATCTTCGAGGGGGAACAGCCTGTGCATGTCTCTAGCCTACGAGTTAGCGAGAATGGCACCCCTAAAGGGGTGCGGCTACGGGGGTTAGCACGGACTAGGGTTCGAAGGCCACGACAGTCGCAGCGCCGTTGAAATACGTTCCCACCTGGACCTTTTTGCCTTGCGGGTAGGTCCGCTGCAATCGTGTCAAGGCTTTTAGGGCTCCGGGAAGAACGACGAAGAGGCGCGTGCGGGCCAGATTTGGGCAGGATGACCAGGGCTGATGAGGCAGAATCGTGCATCCAGCAGCTTTGGGCGCCAGGAAGCGAATGGTTTCATGACTCAAAAGGAATGAGCCATCTGAGATCAGCGCGGTTCTCGAGGCGGCCTTCCTACCGGCCAGGAACTGACCAACGAGGGTGGGCCCCATGTTGCCTGTTTGACGCATGAGCGATGGATAGTCGTCGAAGATAGTCTGAAGATTGAGAATGGCGATGGCGGCGAGGAGGACTCCCGACAGGACGACATCCACTCGCCGCTGCGGAAAGGCCCGCTCAAACACAGCCCAGACAGCATCCAAGAATGCACCGACCAGCAACATTGCCGCGGGCAACACTGCGGCAAGGCGTGGCCACCAGGGCGGATCGATGGTGATGGCGACCGCCCCAACCACCGCCAAAAACCAGGTGAGACACGCAGCGTAGGTCCACTGCCTCCACCGCAACAGAGCGAGGACGATGGCAGCGATCAACAGCGCGGAGGTAAGCCAGTCGAGCATCGGTCCCCGCCAGGCGATCTGGAGGCTCGAGTCTCCACGGACGTTGAATGTGGTGATCGTGCGCCAAATCTGACCGCGCAATACAGTTGTCAGCGCGCTCGTACCATACTCGGATCTCAGGTGCGCTGCCATATCGGCAGAGCGACTAAAAATGCTCACGGAACTCTGATGTTCGTTGAAGGACGTCGGCTGCGTGGCGAAGAGGGCGACGACCGGTACCGCGGCTACAAACAGGCCAAGGGCGAACCACAGGATCTCCTGCCATCGGTCTCGTACCGCGGTCCAGCGCTGAACGAGCATATAGGCGCCCATCACCGCTGTTGGGGCGATAACAGCGCGTGCAGAGAAGTACACCTGCAAATTCAGAGGAATCGAGAGCCCTGCAAATAGGGCCGCGAGCGACGATCCTCGAGTGAGCCAGAGCGTCAGGAGATAGAGGCTCAGCGTGATGAAGGTTGGACCCTGAATGTAGTGAATGCCGTCTCGACTGAGATCGTTGTCAAGGAATGAGAGCGCAAGCAGAAGGGCGGCAAGCAGTGCCGCGCGACGCCCGAACCATTCCTTGCCCAGGAGGTAGGTTAGGACGACCCCGATAGATCCGACGAGACAGTTGGTGAACCTCAAGCCGAGCAGGTTATCGCCAAAAAAGCGCATTCCAACGCCATTTATGGCGAAGCCGAAGGTCGGCAAACCCCACTGCGGCAGTTGAAGTAGGGAGATAGCGCCGTTGAGGAAACTCCTGGCCATGAGGCCGCACGTCGCTTCGTCACCGTGCACGAAGGGAGGGACGCTAGTCAAGAGGGGCAGCCGGAGCGCCAAGGATCCGGCGAAGAGGGCCAGGATGACCGCGCCCTCCGACCAGCGAGCAGGGAGGCGCTCTCTCGACGACTTGCGCCGGCGGGCTACCTTTTGGGTCACGAGAGCCAGCACCGGAAGAGCCATGGTCGCCAGCCAGAGCCACTGCGCGGCCCAGTCGTTACCCGGAAGCAGTGTCGCACTCCACAGGGAGCCGACCAATGACAGCGCGGCGATAGCGAGCAGCGGGGGTGTCCACACACCGGATCCGGAGCTAGCTCTTATCGGGGTCGACGCCGCGGGAGTCGTGGCGAGCCGCAGGGCAACCGCGATGGCGATGCCCAAGGCCGCGAGCAGGGCGAAGCTCAGGGCCCACTGCGACTCTGGGGACGAGAGGAGCCGGCGTTCGAGAAGTACGGATATTGCCAGCCCGCCGGCGAGGGCCAGGGCCACGAGCCGCCAGGTGAGGAGCCGGCTGCCGGGCGCGGCCCAGCCTTGAAGTGGCCGGGTCAGCTTGTCACGCATCGGATGGTTTGGTGTTCAGATTGCCTCCCGCCGGCCCCAGGACCCTACCGAACGAAAGTATATTAAGTGCGAAACCACGTTAGGTGAGCACCGTCACGTCTCCCTGACTTTAGCGAGGGAGCCGACCAGTACCTGAAACAAGAGTCGCGCGCAGCGGGGAAGGTGCATGAAGTGCACTGTCCGGAATGTGACCATGAGAACCGACCTGGGAGCCATTTCTGCGTCGTCTGTGGCAACCCTCTCCCCAGCTCATGCCCCGCTTGTGGCGCGAGGAACGAGCCTGGAAGCCGCTTCTGCGGTCAATGCGGGACACCGTTGGCCGGAGACGCCGCGACGCCGACATCGCCTCATCAGAGGCTGCCTGAACAAGCGGAGTCGCCGGTTGCGGCGGCTGACAAGGAGCAACCGCAAGCGTCTGGCGGACGGGCAACCGGCTCGGCCAAGTGGCGGCCGCGCCGGCCGCAACAGAGAAAGAGCCGACCCGCGGGGCCACCGGTGTGGCAACGTAAGCGTGGCTTTCTGGCAGTTGTCGCCGGTGCCCTGATCCTGCTGTTCGCCCTGACGCGCCTGCTCGGGTCGATGAATACCGCCAGTCCGTCTTCACCCGCCACCAGCTCGGTGCCGTCTCCAAACGTGCTTACATCGACGACCGGCACAGGGGTTCAGGCCGCCAGGGTCCTGGGCAGCGGCGCCGGGTTGGCCTCGCCCCAGGAGGCAGTCGAGCTGCCCGGAGGGAACGTCGCGGTCGTCGACACGGGGAACGCGCGCTTGGTGCTTCTGAACTCCAAGGGAAAATTGCTCAAGGCCATCCGCACCGGTAAACAACGCCTTCGCCAGCCATACGCGGTTGCCACGGACGGTACAAGTATCTATCTGCTCGATGCGGAGCGGGGAAGCATCGAGAGGTACGATATCGCCGGGCATTTTCAAGCAGAGCTGGCGCACGATCCAATCCTTTCCAGAGCGCGAGGCATGTCCCTGGGACCCGGCGGCAGCCTGTACGTGGCGAGCCCGGGCAGCAATAGCGTGGTTGTTCTGGATTCATCGGGCAAGGTGCTCCGCCGCCTCGCGGGCACGGTTGGAGTAGGTGCGGCGACGTTTAATCAGCCGTCCGATGTCTACGTGGCGCCGAACGGCTCTATTTATGTGTTGGACAACAACAATTTTGAAGTGAAAGAGATGAGTCAGTCGGGCAACCCAATCGCCCACTGGCCCGCGCCACCGTCAACAACCCTGGATTCGGCCCACGTCCTTGCTTTACCTAAGGGCCGTCTGCTGGTCTCCGACCCTACCGGGTCCTTGTTGCTTTACAAACGGCCCGGGGCTACCGCGGTCCGCTTGACCTTGCGCACGCCGGGCCAAGCCACCGGCAAGCAGTCCCCGCTCGGCCTTTCCCTGACCAGTGCCGGCCAGGTGCTGGTGACCGATACCGATGGAAATCGAGTTCTGGTCGTCTCCATTCCGAGGGCATAGCATGGCGGGCGGCGTGATGTGGATTTCCACGGCGGAGTGTAAATCGAGCGAGCGCTCGTGCTACTAACCGTCATCCTGCTCGCCGCCGGGGTCGCCCTCACGGCGTATGGCACGCTCGTTCTTCTGCCACTTCACGCCAAAAGAGTCAGTCAGAGCCCAGCGGCACTTCGGCCGGCAACTGACGCTGCTGGACGCGCGCCAGAGGTCGACGCACCTCGGGCCGCTTCCGTGCTTGGCGTTTCGATTTCAGGTGTCCGCCTCAACGAGACAGCCGTGCAGCGGGCTGGACTGCTGATCGCGGGGGTCGTGCTTGCCTCGATCGCCCAGTATCAGCTCGCCCAGCAGGTGGTGTCGCTGTGGCAGCTTGCCGCCTACATCGCGGCCGGGGCGCTCTTTGCCGTGGCGGTGCCCGAAGAAGCGCTGCGCACTCGGATGGTGACCGCCAGGGTTTCCGGCGACGGCGGGCTAATCAAGCCCAACGCCCTCTTTCGGTGGATAAATCTCGGAGCTATCCTCGTGGCGTTTCTCTATGTGCTCGTGATGTTCTGGAGCAACGAGCAGAGAGAGCTTTGCTTCTTCCTCTGGGTTGCAATCCTCATTTGGTATGTCCTTTCCTTCGCGTATCCGTTTGGAGAGCTTCGGGAGGGGGCATCGCGGGCGAGTCAAGACCTACCCGATGAGTTCTACTGGCCGCTGTTCGCGGCCATCGTGGCCGGCGTGGCGATCATCTCGCTGTTCCGACTCGACAACATTCCATTCGGTGTCTGGTTTGACGAGGCCAATTTCGCCCTATTCGCCCAGCAGATCGTCCGCCAGCAGGCAAATTGGCCCTTCATCACTCCGTTCTCGGATCCGGCGCTACAGATGTACTTCCACGCCATCACGCAGCAGCTCTTCGGCTCCACGGCGGCGGCGACGCGACTGGTCGCGGCGGTGTCCGGGATCCTGAGTGTGGCTCTGATGGGCGTTCTGACCTCGACGATCTGGAACCGCAAGCTCGGCTTGCTCTCGATGGTCATCCTCGGCTCCATGCGCTGGCATCTGGACTTCAGTCGAATCGGCATGAACGAGATGGTGTTCGTGTGCTTCGAGCTGGCGGTTGCGGTGACCTTGACCCTCGCCCTGACCTATCGACGGCCGATTTGGTTCGCGGCGGCGGGAGTCTTCACCGGACTAACCATGCACATTTATCTGCCTTCTATCGCGGTGACCGGAATGGTGATCGTGACGCTGGTCTACGCGCTGTTTGGCCGCCCACGATTGCAGCCCGCACTGGCGGGCCTGGCGCTCCTGGGCTTCGTGCTCGCGTACGGTCCACTGCTAGAGGCGGGAATTCAGGATCCTTCCTCGTACAGCGGGCGGGCCGAAACGGTGTCGATCTTCTCCAGCGCCAACACCAGTCCGCCGCTGCAAGCGCTGAAGAACAACCTGGGAGCGCACTTCTTCATGTTCAACGTGCAGGGCGACAAGAACGGACGTCACAACATCCCCGGCCAGCCGCAGCTCGATCAGATTAGTGCGCTGCTCTTCGTTCTCGGTATCGCCTGGACCATAGGGCATCTGCGGCGGCCGGTATACGCAGGTCTGCTCCTGTGGTTCTTTGCCATGATGCTCCCCGGCATCCTGTCACTCGACTTCGAGGCGCCTCAGAGCGCGCGCGCGGTCGGCGCCCAGGTGCCCGTGGCGCTCTTCATTGCCATCGC